>CAMXOP010000043.1 GCA_947245665.1 uncultured Clostridiaceae bacterium | reverse complement strand
AAAAATGATAAAGCTACTAATGTTAGTGAAGAAAATGAATCTGCAAAATTGACAGCAAATGAGACTTCATCAGTTATAGAAAGTGATATTCTACCAATAACACAAAATAATTCTACTGAACCTAAAATTGAAGATAAAAAAGAAATAGAAAAAGGAAATATAGACTTAAAAAATGATACAACTAATACAGAAATAGAAGATGATACAAATTAAAATAAACTAAATAATTAATCAATATATATAATTTTAAAAAATATAAAATAATAAAACAAGCCTTTTAGAGAAAAAACAAAGGCTTGTTTATATTTTATAGAATTAATTTTTATATAAATTTAAAGTATTTTTAACAGTAAATAATATTTGTACATTTATGTTTAAAAAAATGAAATAAAATACAAGTATTCAATTAATTTTGAAAGTTAAAACACTATACTTTTGAAGAAATAGTAAGTTATTTATAAAAATCCCTTGTACTTTTTTAAAATTGCTTATATAATAATAAAGGACTAAAAACAAAAGGAGGGAACGAAGAAAATGTCTTTTATAGAAAATATAAAAGCAAGAGCAAAACAAGATATAAAAACAATATGCTTACCAGAAAGTGAAGATACACGAGTTCTAAAGGGGGCAGAGCAAGTATTACAAGAAGGTTATGCAGATATCATATTAATAGGAAATAAAGAAGAAATAAACAAGTTAGCAAAACAAAATAATATAAACCTTGAAGGAGCTAAAATAGTAAATCCCCAAACTAGCGAAAAATTTAGTGAATATGCTAATAAGTTTTATGAATTAAGAAAAGCAAAAGGAATGACAATAGAAAAAGCAAAAGAAATTATGAAAGATAACGTATATTTTGGAATGATGATGGTAAAAGAAGGAGACAGTGACGGTTTAGTATCAGGAGCATGTCACTCAACTGCAGATACTCTAAGGCCAGCACTTCAAATATTAAAAACAGCACCAGGAACAAAACTAGTATCAGCATTTTTCTTAATGATAGTTCCAAACTGCGAATATGGAGAAAAAGGAGCTTTTGTATTTGGTGATTGTGGACTAAATGAATATCCAGACCCAGAAGCATTATCAGAAATAGCAATATCATCAAGTAAAAGCTTTAAACAATTAGTAGGGTTAGAGCCAAAAGTAGCAATGCTATCATACTCTACATATGGAAGTGCTACATCTCCACTTACAGATAAAGTAGTAGAAGCAACAAAAATATTAAAAGAAAAAATGCCAGACCTAATAGCAGATGGAGAATTACAACTAGACGCAGCAATAATTCCAGAAATAGCTAAATCAAAAGCACCAGGAAGTACAGTAGCAGGAATGGCAAACACATTAATATTCCCAGACTTAGATGCAGGAAACATAGGTTACAAACTAGTACAAAGACTAGCAAAAGCAGAAGCCTATGGTCCACTATGCCAGGGAATAGCAAAACCAGTAAATGACCTATCAAGAGGTTGCTCAGCAGAAGACATAGCAGGAGTAGTAGCAATAACAGCAGTGCAAGCACAGAATGGATAACAGAAGTCGGAGGTCGGAATATAGAAGAAAAAATAAATGTAGGTGCTTAATCGGTAAGGAATACCTATTAGGAATACCGAATTACGCCCAAGAAAATGAAAGGATGTTGAATTAATGAGTCAAAATATAGACATATCTAGTTGGTCAAAACAAAAAAGAATGGACTTTATAAAAACATTAAATGAATGCATGAAGGACTATGAAAATAATACTGAACGAGCTATTGAACGTTCAGATAGAGTAGAATGGAATACTTTAAAAAATGATAAAACAAGAAGAATGTCAAAAACAGAATATACAAAAATTAATAAAGAAAGAGAAGGAGAGAGATAAAATGAAAATCTTAGTATTAAACAGTGGTAGTTCATCACTAAAATATCAATTAATCGATATGGAAAATGAACAAGTATTAGCAAAAGGAAATTATGAAAAAATAGGAATGGCAGGTTCATTCGTAACACACAAAGCAAATGGAGAAAAATACAAATATGAAAGAGAAGTAGCAAATCATGAAGAAGCAATAACATTTGTATTAGAACAATTTACAGATGCTGACCATGGAGTAATTTCTTCATTAGATGAAATAACAGCAGTAGGGCACAGAGTTGTTCATGGAGGAGAAAAATTCAATAAATCAGTAGTAATTACAGACGAAGTAATAGACACAATTCGTGATTGTATAGAACTTGCTCCACTACATAACCCAGCAGCATTGACAGGAATAGAAGCATGCCAAAAAGTAATGCCAGGAAAGAAAAATGTAGCAGTATTTGACACAGCATTCCATCAAACAATACCTGAGGAAAGATATATTTACCCAATACCATACAAATATTATGAAAAATATGGAGTAAGAAGATATGGATTCCACGGAACAAGTCATAGATATGTATCAAATAGAGTAGCTGAACTTGTGGGAAAACCAGTAGAAAGTCTAAAAACAATAGTATGCCACTTAGGACAAGGTGCAAGCTTATGTGCAGTAAATGGTGGTAAATCAGTAGATACCTCAATGGGCTTCACACCACTTGCAGGTATAGCAATGGGAACAAGGTCAGGAGACTTAGACCCATCAATAGTAACCTTCTTAATGAAAAAAGAAGGCTTAACACCAGATGAAGTAGAAAAAGTATTAAACAAAGAATCTGGACTACTAGGAATGAGTGAAGTTTCAGCAGATAACAGAGATATATGGGAATCAATTAGAAATAATGACGAAAACGCATCAAAATGTAAAACGGCAATTGAAAGCTATTCATACATAATAGCACAGTACATAGCAAAATATGCAGTAGCATTAGGAGGAGTAGACGTTATAGCATTTGCAGGAGGAGTAGGAGAAAGAGGACCAGAAGAAAGAGAAATGATATTAAACCATTTAAAATGGATGGGAGTGGAAGTAGATACAGAAGCAAATAAAGTAAAAGCAGAAGAACAAGAAATATCAAGCAAAAACTCAAAAGTAAAAGTATGGGTAGTTCCAACAGAGGAAGAATTAATGATTGCTAGAGATACAGCTGAATTAGTTAAATAATAAGTATTATAAATAAAAAATAGAACGAAATATAAAATTTGTTCTATTTTTTATATTATATAAAGTACAAGAGACATGAAAGATAATTTAATACATAGAGTGGTGAAGCCACTTTTTTATTAAAAAAGTGTAACTTAACAACACTAGATGTAAGCGACTGGGTTACAAGTAAAGTAACTAATATGGGTAGTGTGTTTAATGGATGTAGTAACTTAACAACAATTTATGCTAGTGATAATTTTGTACAAATCAAGTAGAAGACTCAACAGAAATGTTTGGTAGATGTTCAAAGCTAATAGGTGGTAATGGTACAACTTATAATTCTTCTCATAAAAATAAAGAATATGCAAGAATAGATAAAGAAGAAACACCAGGATACTTTACTAGCAAAGAAGATATAACAACTGCTGAAGAACAAGACATAGCTATAGATTTAAGTACAAATGCTCAAGAAGAAATTAAACTAAACAATGTAGAAGAAACTAAACCAAATGCTGCAGAAGAAAATGATCCAAATAACAAAAATGATAAAGCTACTAATGTTAGTGAAGAAAATGAATCTGCAAAATTGACAGAAATTGAAACTTTATCAGTAACAGAAAGCGAGACTTTACCAGTAAAACAAAATGGTGATTTTACTGAATCTAAAATAGAAACTAAAAAAGAAGAAATAAAAGAGATAGAATCACAAGACTCTATAACTAAAACAGAAGTAGAAGATGATATAAATTAAAATATAGAAGCTAAATTTAATTAAAAGCAAAACTCAAAAACAACAAAGTGTAAAATAATTCACTTTGTTGTTTTTTTCTATTGTACTTTTTAAAATTAACAGTTATAATAACAAAAGAGAAAAGTGAAGAGTGAAAAATCAATAATACACGCTTCATATAAAGGAGGAAGTAAAATGAAAGTATTAGTTATCAACTGTGGAAGTTCATCATTAAAATAC
Organism: uncultured Clostridiaceae bacterium; assembly: GCA_947245665.1. Classification (GTDB taxonomy): domain Bacteria; phylum Bacillota; class Clostridia; order TANB77; family CAG-508; genus UMGS1663. The sequence goes on along the minus strand of CAMXOP010000043.1, from coordinate 9,961 downwards.
CAATTAATTGATATGGCAAATGAAGAAGTATTAGCAAAAGGAAATTATGAAAGAATAGGGCAAGAAAATAGCTTTTTAACACATAAAGTAAATGGAGAAAAATATGTATTAGAAAACCCAGTACCAAGTCATAAAGAAGCTTTAGAATTTATGCTAAAACAATTATTAAGTTCAGAATATGGTGTTATAACATCACTAGATGAAATAAGTGCAATAGGACACAGAGTGCCACATGGAACAGACATATTTGATAAATCTGTATTAATTACAGATGAAGTAATAAAAGAAATAGCAAGTTGTGAAGAACTTGCACCAATACATACACCACCAATTTTAAATGGTATAGAAGCATGTAAAAAAGTAATATCAGGAAAGCCAATGGTAGCAGTATTTGATACAGCATTCCATCAAACAATACCAGAAGAAAGATATATTTATCCAGTTCCATATAAATATTACCAAAAATACAAAATGCGTAAATATGGTTTTCATGGAACAAGCCATAGGTATGTATCACAAAGACTAGCAGATTTAGTAAATGATAAAATAGAAAACTTAAAAACAGTAGTATGCCACTTAGGCCAAGGTGCAAGCCTATGTGCAGTAGATGGAGGTAAATCAGTAGAAACATCTATGGGAATGACCCCAGTATCAGGAATAATGATGTGTGCAAGGTCAGGAGATTTAGACCCATCAATAGTAACATTCCTAATGAAAAAAGAAGGACTAACACCAGAAGAAATGGAACACATATTAAACCAAGAATCAGGAACATATGGAATATCTGGAGTAAGTAAAGATAATAGAGATATATGTAAAGCAGAAAAAGAAGGAAATAAAAGAGCAGCCTTAGCAAACAGAGCATATGCATATAATGTAGCTCAGTATATAGCAAAATATGCAGTTTCAATGAATGGAATAGATGCAATAGTATTTACAGCAGGAATAGGAGAAAACCAAGGAAGTATACGTGAAGAAATATGTAGCTACTTAAACTGGATGGGAGTAGAAATAGACAAAGAAGCAAACAAAGTACGAAGTGAAGAAAAAGAAATATCTACAAAAAATTCTAAAATAAAAGTATGGGTAATACCAACAAATGAAGAACTAGTAATTGCTAGAGATACTAAGGAAATTGTAGAAAATTTGTAATTTAATAATAATATTTCAAAATTAAAGTAGTGAAAATTTATACTATGAAAGTGTAATATTAGAGGATAAAAAAGAGCAACAATATATAAAACATATGTTGTTGTTTTTTTAATAAATAATTAATTCAGAAAATTCGTATTTCAACTATACAATCAATACCCCAATTGGCAGTTTTAATTAAAGGAAATGAAATAATTTATAAAAAGATAGATGAAATAAAAACACTTATTATAAATGTATCTTTCTAGGTTTTTATTGAGATTGAATAGGGAATAAATAATTATTTTATTTATTCCCTATTCAATTAGTTTTATTAAAATATCAATTGTTAGCCTTGACAAACAAATAGAAATATCGTATAATGTTAACCGAAGTTAACAAAATAATAAAGGGAGTAAAATTAATGCTTAGTAGTTCATTAGAAGAATATTTAAAAACTATATACATACTAAAAAATCAAAAACAAGAAATAAGGGTAACAGATATAGCTGAAAGAATGAATTGTACAAAACCTAGTGTAAATAAAGCAGTAAAAAGTCTGCAAGCAAAAGAACTTGTAAATTATGAAGTTTATGGAGATATAGAATTAACAGAAAATGGAGAAAAGTTAGCAAAAAAAATAATAGAAGCCTATGATATAACTTATATATTTTTAACAGAAATATTAAAAGTAGATAAAGAAAAATCAGAAGAAGAGGCAATAAAGATAAAATCAGTATTAAATGATGAAACTTTAAATAAATTAACTAAATATGTATATAAAACATTAGGATTAAATGAACTTAATTGTAATTACGATATTAACAAAGAGGAATGTAGAAACTGTAAGAAAAAAGTACTTAAAATAAAATAATAATACAAAATGAAAAAAAGATATAAAAAATTAATAATATGTAATCTAAAAGTAAAAAGGAAGGAAAGTTATGAATAATACATTACTAGAAATAAAAGATTTATATGTGAATGCAGAAAATAAGGAAATTTTAAAAGGAATAAATTTAAAAATAAATAAAGGAGAAATTCATGTAATAATGGGACCAAATGGTTCTCGGAAAAAGTACAACAGCAAATGCAATATTAAATAACCCAGAATATATAAAAACAAAAGGAACTATCAATTTTGAGGAAGAAGATATAACAAATATGAAGACAGACGAAATATCCAGAAAAGGAATATTCATGTCATTCCAACTACCAGAAGAAATACCAGGAGTAACTGTTACAAACTTCTTAAAATATGCAAAAAACAAAGTGACAGGAAAACCAGTAAAAATATTCGAATTTAAAGAAGAACTTACAAAATATATGAGTGAACTAAATATAAACTCAAAAAATATGGAAAGAAGCCTAAATGTAGGATTTTCTGGTGGAGAAAAAAAGAAAAATGAAATTCTTCAAATGCTAATTTTAAATCCAAAATTAGCGATACTAGATGAAACAGACTCGGGCTTAGATGTAGACGCAATAAAAACAGTATCAAAAGGAATAGAAATGTTCAAAAATGAAAATAATGCAATTCTGATTATTACACATAACACAAAAATTTTGAATAGTTTAAAAGTAGATTATGTACATGTTTTAATAAATGGTAAAATTGTAAAAACAGGAAATCAAGAATTAGCAAAAGAAATAGAAGAAAATGGATATGCTGTATATAAATAGAAAATATCAGCTCAAAAGAGAGCTGATAATTCAGAGAGCATCTTATAATACATTACGAATCATGCTTATGAATACTGAAAGAATTGCTGAAACAAATAATAATAAAAATAGACTGACTATTCCTGCAAGCATACAAGCGAGAATCCGAAGAATTTGTAAAATGATAATAATCATATAGCATACCTCTCTTTCAAAATTAATGTTATTAACTATCATAATATTAATATTATAGCAAAAATAACATAAAAAGTCAAATTCAGAAAGGAAAAACGAAAATGTCAAAAACAAACATAGATGAAATAAATCGAAATATATATGACATAAAAAACAAAGACGAATATGAATTCAAAATAAAAAAAGGTTTAACACCAGAAATAATAGAAGAAATATCAAAACAAAAAAATGACCCAGACTGGATGAAAGAGTTTAGATTAAAGGCACTAGAAGTCTATAATAAACTAGAACTACCAACTTGGGGACCAGACTTATCAGAACTTAACATGGACGAAATATCAACTTATGTAAAGCCGCAATCAAAACTAAATAACTCATGGGAAGAAGTTCCAGAAGACATAAAAAATACATTTGACAAACTAGGAATTCCAGAAGCAGAAAAAACATCACTAGCAGGAGTAGGAGCACAATACGACTCAGAAGTAGTATACCATAGCATGAAAGAAGACTTGATAAAACAAGGTGTAATATATACAGACATGGAAACAGCAGTAAGAGAATATCCAGAACTAGTAAAGGAACACTTTATGAAATGTGTTCCAATACATGACCACAAATTTGTAGCATTACATGGAGCAGTATGGTCAGGAGGTTCATTTGTATATGTACCAAAAAATGTGCATGTAGATATACCGCTTCAATCATACTTCAGACTAAATTCGCCAGAATCAGGTCAATTTGAGCACACACTAATAATAGTAGAAGAAGGTGCAAGTTTGCACTTTATAGAAGGATGTAGTGCTCCAAAATATAACAAAGTAAACTTACACGCAGGCTGTGTAGAACTATATGTAAAAGACAACGCATATTTAAGATACTCAACAATAGAAAACTGGTCAAAAAACATGCTTAACCTAAACACAAAAAAAGCAATATGTGGAAAAAATGCACAAATAGACTGGGTATCAGGCTCATTCGGCTCAAAAATATCAATGCTATACCCAATGAGTATACTAAATGGAGAAGGAGCCAAAACAGAATTCACAGGAATATCATTTGCAGGAGCAGGGCAAAACCTAGATAATGGCTTCAAAGTAGTACACAATGCACCAAACACTTCAAGTGTAGTAAATGCAAAATCAATATCAAAAAATGGAGGCAAATGTACCTACCGTTCACTAGTAAAAATAAACGAAAATGCAAAAGGCTCAAAATCATCAGTCTCATGTGAGTCACTAATGCTAGACGACAAATCAATATCAGACACAATACCAACCAGTGACATAAGAACAGACGACGTAGAATTCTCACATGAAGCAAAAATAGGAAAAATAAGTGACAAAACAATATTCTACCTAATGAGTAGAGGGCTATCCGAAGAAGACGCCAAAGCCATGATAGTACGAGGTTTTGCCTACCCAATATCAAAAGAATTACCAATAGAATATGCCGTAGAAATGAACAACCTAATAAACCTAGAGCTAGAAGGCTCAATAGGCTAAAACTAGCATTAAAATTGTCGCTAGCATGGCATTGTTGCTAACATGGGGGGCTGTCCCTAAATCGATGCCAAAAAACAAGAGAAGGTAGCATTGGGGACGGTTCGTAATCGGAAACAAGATAGAGAAGAGACTCGAGTAATAAATAAAAATAATCTGGCTAGATTAGGAACTGTCCCCAATGCGGAAACAAGATAGAAAATTAGAACAATTGCAAAACAAAAATAATATCAACAAAAGACTGCCTCAAAAAATGAGACAGAATTTTGAAATAATTATTTTTGAGACCTAATGCAACTAATTGCATAGCCAATTACAAGGATACCACATGATACCAACCAAATAGTACATAACACTTTTAATATTAACAGAGCCATAATTATACATCTCTTTCTTATAAAAATCTAACATTAGTTACGAAACCAAGTATAATATAAAAACATTATAAAGTAAAGAAAAATGAAAGGAAAACCAAAATGCCAAACCTAAAATTAAACGAAACACCAATAAGAACTGCAAGAAACTATAATATAAACAATATAAACGTAGAAAACATAGAACTACCAGAAAAAATCAAGCCATTCAGAAATGTTTCAATAACAGGTATAGAATACACAAATAATATAAATACTGCTAACTTAACTTATGGCTTATCAGAAACATTAGAACAGCAAGTAAAAGAAAGTTCAAATCAAAAAATAAAAGTGCAAATAAAAAATAATGAAAATGCCCAAATAGACTTCAAATTTGATAAACAAAACACTGAGTTAGTAGAAAACATTGAAATAATAGCTGAACAAAATTCACAGCGGAACAATAACAATAAAATATGAATCAACCGAAAACATAGAAGCCTACCACAATGGAATAATAAATATAATAGCTAAACCAAACTCTAAATTAAATATAATACTAGTAAACTTAATGAACACAAACTCAAACAATTTTATAGCTATACAAAATACTTTAGAAGAGAACTCAAATGTAACCTATTGGATAGTAGACTTCGGAGGAAAAAACAGCATAACAAACTACTACTCAAACTTAATAGGAAAATATTCACAAAACAATATAAATACAATATATCTAGGAAAAGAGGAGCAACAATTTGACTTAAACTACATAACCCATCTACAAAGTGAAAAAACAAATGTAAACATTCAAGTAGAAGGAGTACTAACAGACAAAGCCAAAAAGAGCTTCAAAGGAACAATAGACTTCAAAAAAGGGTCAAAAAAAGCAGTGCGGAAACGAAGTAGAAGCCTGCACATTATTATCAAACACAGCAAAATCAAAAGCCCTACCAATGCTACTATGTTCAGAAGAAGACGTAGAAGGAAACCACAGTACAAGTACACGGAAAAATAGGAAAAAAAGAACTATTCTATATAATGAGTAGAGGTTTCACACAAAAAGAAGCAAACAAATTAATAGTAAGAGCAAAATTTAACAAAATAATAGAAAACATAGAAAACGAAGAACTAAAATGTCAAATAGCAAAAGAGATAGATGAAAAATTAAATTAATAAGAAAACCATACTAAATGAAGAACAAGATATATTTGGAAAGATAACAAGTGAAAAGGGCTATATATATGAAAAAGTATTTAATAAAAAAGAAAGAGGAAAAAATAATATGAACATAGAAGAAATAAAAAAAGATTTCCCAATATTGCAAAATAAAGAAATGACGTACTTAGATAGTGGAGCAACAACCCAGAAGCCAATACAAGTAATAAAAGCAGTAGAAGAGTTCTATGAAAAATACAATGCCAACCCACATAGAGGAGCATATTCATTAAGTATAGAAGCCACGGAAGCTTACGAAAATACTAGAAAAAAAATAGCAAAATTTATAAATGCAAAATATCCAGAAGAAATAATATTTTCAAAAAACGCAACTGAAAGCTTAAATTTATTAGCATATTCATATGGAATGGAAAACCTAAAAAAAGATGATGAAATAGTAATATCAATAATGGAACATCACTCAAACCTAGTACCATGGCAAAAAGTATGTAGGCAAACAGGTGCAAAACTAAACTATATGTATATAAATAATGAATATGAAATATCAGAAGAAGAAATAGAGAGCAAAATAACAGAAAAAACAAAAATAGTTAGTATAACACATGTTTCGAATGTTTTAGGAACAATAAACAATATAGAAAAAATAATAAAATATGCCCATAAAAAAGGAGCAATAGTAATAGTCGATAGTTCACAAAGTATACCACATATGAAAATAGATGTAGAAAAGCTTCGGCTGTGATTTTCTAATATTTTCAGGACATAAAATGTTAGCACCACTAGGAATAGGAGTTCTATATGGAAAAAAAGAACTATTAAACAAAATGACACCATTCCTAATGGGTGGAGATATGATAGAATACGTATATGAACAAGAAACAACCTTTGCACCACTACCAAATAAATTTGAAGCAGGAACCCAAAACATAGAAGGAGTAATAGGTTTAGGTTCAGCAATAGACTATATAGAAAATATAGGATATGATAATATACAGAAAATAGAAAAAGAAATAGTAGAATATGCAAAACAAGAGTTAGCAAAACTAGACTATGTAGAACTATATATAACACCAAATAATGAAAATCATTCAGGAGTAATATCTTTCAACATAAAAGGAATACACCCACATGATGTAGCTAGCATATTAGATAGTAAAGGAATATGTATTCGTTCAGGCAACCACTGTGCACAGCCACTAATGAGGTTTTTAGGAATAGACTCAACATGTAGAGCAAGTTTTTATTTCTATAATACAAAAGAAGATGTACATAAGCTAATAGAAGGCATAAACGAAGCTTATGAAATGTTTAGAAAATATATTAGTTAGTTCCCATTAGGGACGTTTCCTAATGGGAACTCTGACACTTTTGGGAAGTATATTGCTAAAAATTGGAGGGCAGAATGCAGAAAATAAAATATATTACTTACTTGGAGCGGATTTTAATAGTAATAAATTATAAAAGGGAGAAAATGATGGAAGATTTATCAGATGTATACAATGAACTAATAATGGAACATAGTATGAACTCATATAACAAGAAAAAGCTAGAAAAAGCAGATTATGAGCAAATAGGACATAATCCTAATTGTGGAGATGAAATAACACTAGAAATAAAATTAAATGGAAATATAATTGAAGACATGGCATTTTCAGGACATGGTTGTGCTATATCGCAAGCCTCAACTTCAATAATGATAGATACATTAAAAGGAAAAACACTAGAAGAAGCAAAAGAAATTGTACAAATATTTATAGGAATGATAAAAAGAGAAATAGAAGACGAAGAAACTCTAAAGAAGCTAGAAGATTCAATAGCCTTCAAAAATGTATCAAATATGCCAGCAAGAGTAAAATGTGCATTACTTGCATGGCATACAATTGAAGAGATTATAAATAAAAATTAGAATATAAATTGGATGTAGGAGCGTGGCCTTGTGTCCGCCCATATTTAAATGAATGGAAAGAAACAAGCCCTACCCCTACATCTATAAAAATTAAATATAGAGGAAACAGAAAATGGAAAATAAAAAAGTACTATTAGGTATGAGCGGTGGAGTAGATAGTTCAGTAGCAGCTGTTCTATTACAAGAACAAGGTTATGAAGTGATAGGAACAACACTAGAACTATTTGCAGGAAGCAGTTGTTGTAATGTAAATACATATATAGATGCAAAAAATGTATGTAATTCATTAGGAGTACCACACTTTACCTACGATTATAAAGAAGAATTTAGGAAACATGTAATAGGTGATTTTATAGAATGCTATGCAAACTGCAAAACTCCAAACCCATGTATAGAATGTAATAAATATATGAAATTTGGAGCTATGTACGAAAAAGCAAAAGAATTAGGTTGTACATATATAGCAACAGGACACTATGCTAAAACTGAATATAGTGAAGAATATGGTAGATGGGTACTAAAAAAATCAAATGCAGGTAAAAAAGACCAAAGCTATGTATTATGGAATATACCAAAAGAGTTGATTAAATATGTAATATTTCCACTATCAGATTTTGAAAATAAAGAACAAATAAGGCAAATAGCAAGAGAAAGAGAATTAAAAGTAGCAAACAAACCAGATAGTGAAGATATCTGTTTTGTACCAGATGGAAATTATAAAAAGTTCCTAGAAAATAATTCACAAATAAAACCAAGAGAAGGAAATATAATAAATAGTGAGGGAAAAATCCTAGGAAAACATACAGGTTTATACAATTACACAATAGGACAAAGAAAAGGCTTAGGAATTTCAAATTCAGTACCACTTTTTGTATTAGGTTTTAATAAAGAAAGAAATGAAGTAATAGTAGGAGAACAAAAAGAATTATATCAAAAAGAAATAACAGTAACAGATATAAACTTGTTGCTAGTAGATGAAATAAAAGAAGAAATGGAAGTAGAAGTAAAAACAAGATACTCAGCAAAACAAGCAAAAGCAAAAATAACAAAAGATGCAGACAAAATAAAAGTAATATTCGACGAGCCACAAAGAGCAATAACACCAGGACAATCAGCTGTATTTTATATAGGAGACACTGTACTAGGTGGAGGAAAAATATTATAATTTAAAAGAAGAACATGTATTTTGTAAATTTAGGAAAACTTTTGGTGAAAAGTAAATTTTGTTTGTAAAGCTAAAATCCAGTTGAAAAAGAAATGTCAGTTTTTAGGCGTTTCTTTTTACTATATATATTAATTTTTGGCTAAAATAGTGTAATATTAAATTACAGAAACGAGAAATTGAGTATGGGAAACAAGACAAATGGAAATTTTTTTAAAATTGTGTAAGATTAATTTCTATTTGTCTAGTGTTATATTTTATTAAAGATGTTTCTAAGGTTTTAAATGTTTTAATAAAATTTTTATTTAATGTTTAAAAGGTATGGTTGTAGTGTAACCATATCTTTTTCTATCTTTTGTATATTTAATTTTTTTAGTATTTCAATTGCATATAAAAACTCAAATGCTTCATATGGTGTTTTTCCATTTAAAGATTTTCTTGGTGCTGAATTAATATGTGAAAATCTATATCTTCTTGTGTTAAATGTTTTATAGATTTTTTATTAGGAATAATATTCCTTACATAGTTGTGATTATTCTCTACATTAGGTTTTTGACTTGGAGTTTGAGGATCACAATAAAATATATTAGCCCTTATTTCTCCTGTTTCTACATTTACTTCAAATAATTTATACTTTTCAAATTCAGCACCTCTATCAGTTAATAAAAGTGAAAATAGTTTATAATAGTTTTCTCCTAACCTTAGAAACATCTATGTTCTATTATACTATATAGAAGTTAATCTTTAAATTTATAAATAGTATAAAGTTAAATTCAGCTATTATATGTAGTAAACGGAATTTACTTTTAAATTTTACGTGAATTTAAAGTTACTGCCAAAATATTAGACAATTGTTGACAAAAAATTAGCCCAAAAG
>CAMXOP010000042.1 GCA_947245665.1 uncultured Clostridiaceae bacterium | reverse complement strand
AAAAATATAAAAAAATTCTCAAAAAAAGTGTCCAAAAACTTGACATAGATCCAATAGTTTATAATTTATAAAACGACAAAAAAATATAAGAAAGGAGGAAGGATATGAGACTAAAATTAATATTCCAATTAGAAAATAATAAACTAGATATACAATATAGAAAATCAATAATCAGCTGGATAAAACATGCATTGCAATCATATGACGAAAATTTATTTCAAGAGATATATAACAATAACAGCAAAAAGACATTCACATTTGCACCTATTTTATCAAACCCAAAATTTGAAAAAGAAGAAATAACAATGCAAGATAATCAATTTTCAATTGTATTTTCCGCATACAATTATATTTATGGTTTACATTTATATAATTCATTTGTAAAACAAAAATTTCAGAAATTCTCACTAAACAAAAATTCCATGAAACTAACATCAATAATAATGCTAAAAGAAAGAGAAATAAATGAAGACAAAATAGTAATAAAAATGTCAAGCCCTATCATATGTAGAAATCATGACAAAACAACATTAAAAGATATGTACTATGCATATGACAGAGAAGAATTTCAAAAGTATATAAGGATTAACATAGAAGAACAATTAATTGCAGAAAACTTAAATATACAATTATTAAATGATTTTGAAATAATACCAATTAATGCAAAAAAATTAATAATTCCTGTTTATGAAAAAATGATCGAATGTTCATTAGGAATATTTGAATTACACGGAAGTATAGAGTTACTAAAATATTTATATAAAGCAGGTATGGGAAGTAAAAAAGCAATGGGATTTGGATTATTCGAAATAATACAATAGGAGGTGAAAAATTTGAAAATAAAAATTTACTTACAAGATTGGTTTTTCAATGCAGGCCTAATTGGATTTTATAGAATATTTAAAGATAAAAGTAAGCTAATAATAAATGATAACTATATAGAATTAGAGAGTGATAGCTTATTAAACTTTGCAGATGACTATTTTGAATATTTCTTTAACCAATATAATGTTGCAGAAAAAACATTGCAAAGAATAGAAAATAACTTAAAAATAATAAAACAAAACTTAGGAAAAGAAACAATTACTAAAGAAGAAAAAAGTAAAGTAAATGAAATAATAAAAACTCAAAAAAAGTATTTCAAAGATACAATAAAAAATGAATTAAACAAAATTAAAAAGTTTGATGAAGAAACCTACGAAAATATATTACAAGCAATGAACTCAATAGATGAAATAAAAGAAAAAGAAGATACTTATAAACTTGAACAAATAAGAGATATTATAAAAATAAATTTAGAAAAACAAAGTATAAATCAAAAATTAACAATGAATTTATTTAAAAGTGTATTAAGTAATTCTTATTATGGTCAGCCATCATTTCTAAACGTAGTAAAATCTGCACTTAGTTATGAAGAACAAAAACAAATAATGTATAAAGATTATATAAGTAACATTATAGAAACAGGCTTTTTAAAAGCAATAACAGAGGGCAAATATACAGTAAAGCAGATAGAAAACAGACTAAAAGAAAAAGACCAAAACTTATTAACAAAAGAAATAATAAAAGCATATAACAATATACAAAAACAAATAGAAAAAAATAAAACAATAGAAGAGATAAAAGAATACATAGAAAATAAAGTATTTTCAAATTGCTCAATGTGTGAAAATGATAAAGTTATAACTAATCAATATTCAGAAAGTAACTTTATACCATTAGCAGTAAGTAGTGATAATATGGCAAATTTCTTCTGGAACCAAAATGCAAAATTACCTATTTGCGATATATGTAAATTAATACTATTTTGTATACCAGCAGGAATAACTTCTATTATAAAAACAGTAAAAGAAAATGGAGCATATAATGAAAAACAAATATATAGTTTTGTAAATTATGATACAAATGTGCAAAATTTATTAGAAACAAATAATTATTTTAAAAAAATATCAAAAAAAGATATGACAAATTATAATCCATATTCAGAAATGATAGTAAATATAGTAGGGCAAAGCCAAAAAATAAGTAATTGGCAGCTGCAAAATATATTTGTTGTAGAATTTGAAGCAGAATATTTATCTTATAGTAGAATGGAATATTTTAATATAACAAGGCCAGTAGCAACATTTTTTACTAAGTATGCTGAAGAAAGTTTAAACAAAATATATGACTATAAATATCGTATACAAATAGTAGACCATATATTAAAAAATAAAGATATATTAATAGATATAAATAATAAAATTAGAGATAACTTTAAACAAAAAATACAAAATAATGTAGATTCTTATTATGCAACAAAAACAAGAATGAATTTGAATATGTTAAAGAAAGGAGAAAATGACATGGAAGAAACAATAAAAGAAAATAACAAAAAGCTAGGAGCACTATATAAGATGGGAATATCAACTAGAGAAGCATTTAAAGAAAAAAATGCAGAAAACAAACTAGAAGGTTATATATATAAAATGCTAAACTGCATAAAACAAGGAGATAGAAATGAATTTATGGATATTGTTATAAGGTTACACATTTCAATAGAAAAAAGTGTATCACAAATATTCATAGAAAGCATGAAAGAAGAAGGACTAGCATTTGAAGATATAGGACATAGCTATTTATCAGGACTAGCATCAGAAAGATACAAAAAAGAAGAGGAGGAAAATAAAGATGAATAAAAAAGGATTATCAATAACAATGATATTCAAAGCACAAAGCTTAAACTATGGAGAAGGAATAGGAAATATATCAGAACTTAAAAAATTATCAAGAGGAGATGGAAGTGTATACACATTTGCATCAAGACAAGCATTAAGATATGATATAGCAAGACTTGGAAATAAACTATATAATTGGAATTTAGAAGTAGTAGATAAATCAAAAGGAACTGTACAATTTAAAGAAAACTTAAGTATAGAAGACTCACAAGAAATGGATCTTTTTGGATATATGAAAACTTCAAAAAAGACAGATAAAAAACTAGGGGGCTCTAATATAAGAAGTGCAGCAGTTAGGTTAAGCAATGCAATTTCATTAGAGAACTATAAAGCAGATATGGACTTTTTAAATAACAAAGGCTTAGCAGATAGAATAGGAGAATTTCCAAACTTAGCAAATATAGAGCAACATTTTAGTTACTATACATATACAGTAACAATTGATTTAGAAAAAATAGGAATAGATGGACAAGTAGAAATTTCTAATGAAGAAAAAGTAAGTAGAGTAATTCAATTATTAGAAATAATAAAAATATTAAATCGTGAAATTAGAGGAAGAGAAGAAAACCTAAGCCCATTATTTATAATAGGAGGAATGTATTCTATTAACTCACCATTTTTCTTAGGAAGAGTAAATATAACAGGAAAAAATGGTAAGTTTACTATAAATACAAAATTAATAGAAGATACAATGAGCCTAAAATTAGGAGAGCAAGAAATAAAAGAAGATACAAACTTAGGAATAGTAAATGGAGAATTTGAAAACGAAGAAGAAATAAAAGAATTGTTCACAGGAAAAGTAAAAAATGTGCAAAACTTCTTTGAAAATTTAGAAAATCAAGTAAAAGAATATTATAAATAATTCCTAAAGAAAGGAATAAAAAAATGAAAATATTAAAATTAAAACTATATCAAGAAACAGCCTGTTATAAAAAGCCATTTGCATTTAAAGTAGCAGAAACATATCCACTACCGCCATATTCTACTGTTATAGGAATGTTGCACAAAGCTTTGCAAGCAAAAAATGGAGAATATTTTGATATGAATATATCTATACAAGGAGAATATGAAAGTATATTTTCTAATTATCAAAGTTTAAGAATGTATAAAGGAAATGGACAAGTAACAGCAATGCCAAGAAACGTACATCAATTATTAGATATAAACTTAATAATACATGTACAAGCAGAAGATGATATAATTGAAAAATTATATGAAAATTTATCTCAAGGAAAAGAAACAATTACATTAGGAAGAAATGAAGACTTACTAAGAATAGACCATATAAAAATAATACCAGAGCCAAAAGAAGTGTATAGAGTTATAGCAAATCATAGTGCATATGTACCAAATAAAGAAGTACAAGGCATAAAATATAGGCTAAACACTGTATATAAAATAGAAAATGACCTAAGAAAATGGGAAAAAGTAAATGTAACTTATATAGAAAAAAATAACAATGTACAGCTTAGAAGTGCAATGCAAGATGAAGAAGGAGACTTTATTTATTTTTATAAATAGAACATTAAAGAGGTTTGCAAAATTAAACATGCAAACCTCTTTATATATAAGGAGGATAACTATGTTATATGCAAAATCAAAACCAGAAGAAACAATAAAAGAGCATACAAGTGAACTATTAAAAAGATTAGAAATTTTAAAAGAAAATTATGGAGAAGAAATATTAAACAATAAAAATATAGAAAAAGAAAAATTTTGGAAAATGTTAGAATTAGAATGTACATATCATGACATAGGAAAAGCATATACACCATTTCAAAATATAATATTAGAAAAGTTAGGAAAAACTACTATAAAAACTAACTTTAATAATGAAATAAAACATGAACAATTATCACCATTATTTATACCTTTGGAAGAACTTACAAAACTATCAGAAAAAGAAGAAAAAATGCTAACACAAGTAATTTCATTTCATCATGAGAGAGGATATGTTTCTTTAAGTAAAGACTTAATAGAAAAAATAATAGAAGAAGATATAAAACCTAGAATAAATGAAATAGAAGAAGAACTACAAATAACTATAAATAAAAATCCAGATAGCTACTATATTGGTTACCTAGAAGGAAGGCAAAGAATAACACAAAAAGATGCAAACTATATAGAATATTGTATGCAAAAAGGCCTATTACATAGGCTAGACCATAGCGCTTCTGCACATGTTAGTATAGAAGACATTACAAATGAAAAAGTAAATGAAAATGTAGAAAAAATAATGGAAGAAAAAGGATTCAAAGAAAATGAATTACAAAAGTATTGTAAAGAAAATCAATCAGAAAATTTAATTATAATAGGTTCAACAGGAATGGGAAAAACAGAAGGTGGGTTATTATGGTCTAATGGAAATAAAACATTTTTTACACTACCTATACGCATTAGTATAAATGCTATTTATGACAGAATAGTAGAAGAATATAAATATAAAAATACAGGGCTTTTACACTCTTCTGCATTAGACTATTTAGAAAGTAAAGAAACTGAGAGTTATGAGAGCAATTACTTTCAAAATGAAGAAGCAAAAAAATTATCTAAAAAAATTACTACATGTACAATAGACCAAATTTTTCCATTTGTTTTTAAATATAAGGGATATGAAAAAGTATATGCAACTCTTGCATACTCAAAAGTTATTATAGACGAAATACAAGCATATTCACCAGAAATAGTAGCAGTAATATTAAAAGGTTTAGAAATGATAAATAAAATAGGTGGTAAATTCTTAGTAATGACAGCTACATTACCTAGAATTTATAAAGAAAAATTAATAGAAATGGGAGTACCTTTTAAAAGTGAGGAATTTTTAAGTGAAACAAAAAGACATAAGATAAAACTAGAAAAAAAAGAAATTACAGAAGATATAGAAAATATAATACAAAAATCAAAAAATAGTAAGGTATTAATTATTGTAAATACAGTAGATAAAGCAATTGAATTATATAATAAAATAAAAGAACAGATAGACAATGTATATACATTGCATTCTAGATTTATAGCAATAGATAGGGAAGCAAAAGAAAGAAACATAAAAGAGTTTGCAAAAGGAAGTGATAATGGAATATGGATAACCACACAAATAGTAGAAGCTTCAATAGATATTGACTTTGACTATTTGTATACAGAGATGAGTACATTAGATAGTTTATTTCAAAGGCTTGGAAGATGTTATAGAAAAAGAGAATGGAAAAAAGAAGAATGTAATGTATATGTTTATACAAAAGAAGTAACAGGTGTAGGTTATATATATGATAAAGAAATTTACGAAAAAAGTATAGAATTATTAGAAAACTACAATGAACAAATACTATCAGAGGAAGACAAAGTAAAAATGGTAGATATACTATATTCAAAAGAAAACTTAGAGGGTACAAAGTTTATAGAAGCATTTAAAGAAGGGATAGAAATATTAAATAATATTGTAGATTATGAAACAAGCAAAAAAGATGCACAAAAAATATTAAGGAATATAGAAAATGTAAAAGTTATTCCTAAAAGCATATATGATGATAATAAAGAATTATTTGATGAATATAGCTTAGCACAAACATATCAAGAAAAAAGAAAATTAAGAAAGAAAATAGAAAAATTATCTACTAGTATAACTTCTAATCAGGCTAGATTACTGCAAGGTAGAATGTTTAATATAGGATTAGAAGATATAAAAGGTATTGACACTAAATATTCAAACGAAGAGGGACTAGTATTAAAACAGAGTTTAGAAGATGATGTTGAATCAAGAAGTTTGTAGGAGGTAAACAAATTTGAATATAACAGGAGTTATGATATATTACTATTTCATATGTCAAAGAAAGCTATGGTATTTTGCCAATGAAATAAATATGGAGCAAAATAGTGAATTAGTGTCAATTGGAAAAACTATAGACGAAACAAGCTATAAAAGAGAGAAAAAGTCAATATTAATAGATAACACAATAAATATAGACTTTATAAAAGATGGAGCTGTACTACATGAAGTAAAAAAGACAAAAGCAATAGAGGAAGCAGGAATTTGGCAATTAAAATATTATATGTATTATTTAAAACAAAAAGGATTAGAAACGTTAGAGGCAAAAATAGATTATCCGTTATTGAGGCAGACAAAAGAAATAGTATTAGAAAAAGAGGACGTAGAAATAATTGAGAATGTAATAAAAAATATACAGGAAATAGTAACAAAAGAAAAACCACCAGAAGTAATTAAAGAGAAGATTTGTAAAAAATGTTCATACTATGACTTGTGCTATGTATAGGAGGCGAGAAAATGAAACAATCTTATTATTTATATAAAAGTGGAAGAATACAGAGAAAAGATAATTCTTTAGAAATTGTATATAAAGATAATACTAAAAAATCTATACCTATAGAAAGGGTAGATGATATTTATGTTATGACAGAATTTGACTTTAATACAAGCCTATTAAACTTTTTAGGAAAGTATGGAATTTCAGTTCACTTTTTTAACTATTATGGTTTTTACACAGGTACATATTATCCGAAAGAGCAACTAGTATCAGGAAAGTTATTAGTTAAACAAGTAGAAAGCTATACAAATAAAAAGAAAAGGTTAGAGTTAGCAAAAGCATTTATTGAAGCGGCAGCTTACAATATTTATAGAAATTTAGTATATTATAACAACAGAGGAAAAGATTTAATTGTATATATGCAAGAAATAGAATATTTAAGAAAACAAATATCTCAATGTAAAAATGTACAAGAGTTAATGGGAATAGAGGGCAATATTAGAAAAAGTTATTATGCATCATGGAATACAATAATAAATCAAGATATAGAGTTTGAAAAAAGGGTAAAAAATCCACCAGATAATGCAATAAATTCACTTATATCATATGTTAATACAATTATATATACTAGAGTGCTAAGTGAAATATATAAAACCCAATTAAACCCAACAATTAGTTATTTACACGAGCCATCAGAAAGAAGATTCTCACTTTGTTTAGATGTATCAGAAATATTTAAACCAATTTTAGCAGATAGATTAATCTTTTCAATGTTAAACAAAAAGCAAATAACAGAGAAAGATTTTGAAAAAGGATTAAACTTTTTATACATTAAAGAAAATGCAAGGAAAGAAATAACAAAAGAAATAGATAAAAGACTTCAAACCACAATAAAACATAAAAAGTTAGGAAGAGAAGTAACATATGAATATTTAATGAGACTAGAATTATACAAATTAATAAAATATTTTACAGAAGATATACCATATGAAGGGTTTAAAATATGGTGGTAATATGTATGTAATTTTAGTATATGATATTAATTTAGAAGAAAAAGAAGGACAAAAAGTATTAAGGAAAGTATTCAAAACATGTAAAAAATATTTAGTACACATTCAAAATTCTGTATTTGAAGGTGAATTATTAGAATCACAAGCAATAAAGTTAAAGTCAGAATTAGACGAATATATAAGAGAAGAGAAAGATAGTGTAATTCTATTTAAAAGTAGAAGTCAAAAATGGTTAGAAAAGGAATTCTTAGGTAAAATAGAAGAAGATAAAACATCTAACTTTTTATAAAATATCTGTCGATGTGTATTAATGTAAAAAGTATAGGGGTACGACAGAAGAGGAAAGTGCTCAAATAAAAGGACTTTACCAAAAATGTTGAATTTTTATGTTTAATATGATAGCATATATGATAAGATAGACAGAAAGCAATGAGGAAAAGCTTGATATAAGCAGGCTTATTTGAGTCCTGTATTAATTTAAATATAGTAGAATGTAAAGTAATTCAAATATTTTCTTTAAATCCTCCCACCTTTCGTATTAATTTAAATATAGTAGAATGTAAAGACATTTTCAAACTTCAGTTACGAAGATATAAATAGTATTAATTTAAATATAGTAGAATGTAAAGTAGGGAGAACAAAAAAAATACTAGAGAACGCAATCTCGTATTAATTTAAATATAGTAGAATGTAAAGGGAACAGCAACAGAGTTTTCAGAATATGAACTTGAGTATTAATTTAAATATAGTAGAATGTAAAGAATAGCAATACATATACAGCTAGATACATAATAACGTATTAATTTAAATATAGTAGAATGTAAAGGCGGCAGCGATATACAAAGATAATGTCGCAATAGGTATTAATTTAAATATAGTAGAATGTAAAGGTCAGAATAAGCAGTATTTTCATTTTTTAATTTTTCTGTATTAATTTAAATATAGTAGAATGTAAAGGCAGGTTATACATCAGATAATAGCATAATAATTGCAGTATTAATTTAAATATAGTAGAATGTAAAGCGGGAATATAGAAAGTGCATATTGCATAATAGATAGTGAGTATTAATTTAAATATAGTAGAATGTAAAGAAAGGAAGTGAAATGTTTTTATATTATAGAATTTCTGTATTAATTTAAATATAGTAGAATGTAAAGTAACAATAGTATCATCTCTTTTAGTGTGCCTATCAGTATTAATTTAAATATAGTAGAATGTAAAGGTTTTAGCAATGAATTATGATTTATTACAAGATAAAGTATTAATTTAAATATAGTAGAATGTAAAGGTCTTCCTCATTTACTATTTCATCTGTTTGCATATGTATTAATTTAAATATAGTAGAATGTAAAGGTTAAAGTAAAATATTCTACAATATTTTTTTCTATGTATTAATTTAAATATAGTAGAATGTAAAGCCTGGATCACCACAACAAAAAACCGCTAAACGTTAGTATTAATTTAAATATAGTAGAATGTAAAGCAAGGTTATACATCAGACAATAGCATAATAATTGCGTATTAATTTAAATATAGTAGAATGTAAAGATATTTATTTTCAGAAAAAGAGAATTAATTTAGGAAGTATTAATTTAAATATAGTAGAATGTAAAGAAATATAGCGATAGTGTACAAAATACAATAGAAAACAGTATTAATTTAAATATAGTAGAATGTAAAGTTTGGTTATTTAATTGGTACTTTCATTGCTCCTGGTATTAATTTAAATATAGTAGAATGTAAAGGTAAGAAAACCTACTAAAATTAAGGTGAAGACTAAGTATTAATTTAAATATAGTAGAATGTAAAGGATGGCTTAATTGTTTTTTGTGGTCCACAGGGTGCTGGTATTAATTTAAATATAGTAGAATGTAAAGATTGGTTTAGTAGTATTGTCAGTGGTATTAATAAGTATTAATTTAAATATAGTAGAATATAAATAAATCAAAGAATGCACTGGTATTAATTTAAATATACTAGAATAAATATATATAAAAACAAATATTATTTAATATATATGATAAAAAATCTTTATAAAAGTAATAAAAAAATAAAAATAGCATAATATTAAAAAGGTGATTAACTTGTTAAAAAACAAAAACTTATTAAAAGTACTAATAATATTTATACTAATACTAACTATATGCCCACCAATAATATATGCAGATGATGAAGAAGAGGAAGAGTTAAGTATAAATGAATTGCAAGAAATAGTAGAGTCATCTGCAAATACAGTAGAAGAACCAATATTAAATTCAAAGGCTGCAATAATATATGATAGAACAACAAAAAAAGTTATGTGGGGAAAAAATGAAAATGACAAAAAAGCAATGGCTTCAACCACGAAAATAATGACAGCAATAATAGTACTAGAAAATACTAATTTAAAAGATACAGTAGTAATATCAAAAAAAGCCGCGAATACAGGAGGATCAAGACTAAAATTAAATACAGGAGACAAAACCACTGTAAATGATTTATTATATGGATTGATGTTGCGTTCACGGAAATGATAGTGCTGTTGCATTAGCAGAACATGTAGGTGGAAGCGTAGAAGGATTTGCAGAGTTAATGAACAAAAAAGCATGTGAATTAGGAATGAAAAATACAAACTTTGTAACTCCACATGGATTAGATAATGATGAACATTATACAACAGCATATGAATTAGCAATACTTACAGATTATGCATTAAATAATTCTAAATTTGCAGAAATAGTAAATACAAAAAGCTGTACAATTAATATAAATGGAATAGCAAGGGCAATAAATAATACAAATGAACTACTAGGTAATTTAAATGGTGTAAATGGTGTGAAAACAGGATTTACAGGAAATGCTATGAGATGTTTAGTAACATCATGTACAAGGGAAGGAAATCAAATAATAACAGTTGTATTAGGAGCCGACACAAAAGAAAAACGAACTATAGATAGTACAAAACTAATACAATATGCATTCTCAAATTATGAAAGAATAAATTTAGAAGAAATAGCAAAAAAAGAATTTGAAAAATGGAAACAAATTAATGAAAAGCGCATATATATAAATAAGGGTGAAAATAAGAAAGTAGAATTAGAATTAAAAGCAATAGATAACAAACTAATACCAATAAAAAAAGGTGAACAAAAAGATATACAAATAGAAATGAACTGCATATATCAATATGAAGCACCACTTATAAAAGGAACAAAAGTAGGCAATTTAATAATAAAAAATAAAGAAAAAATAATAGAAGTAGTTGATATAGTAATAAAAGAAGATATAAAAAAGAAAACAATAAGAAATTACATGTTTCAATTTTTTGAAAATTTGCCTACATGTCTTGACTTTTATACATAAATTTGTTATGATAAGTATGCTTTAAAAAAAGCATATGCGGGAATAGCTCAGTTGATAGAGCGCTGCCTTGCCAAGGCAGAGGTCGCGGGTTTGAGCCCCGTTTCCCGCTCCAGATGTGAATATTCGGCGCTATAGCCAAGTGGTAAGGCACGAGTCTGCAAAACTCTGATCCCCGGTTCAAATCCGGGTGGCGCCTCCAAAGGAAAAACGAGAAAACGTTGAAGTATCAATATTTTCTCGTTTTTTTTGCTATTTTTGATTTAAAAATAAGAATGAAGTGTTTTCAAGTGTTTCAAAAGATGAAAGAGTAATAATTTAATTTATCTGGGTTAAAATTGTGTTAAAAAATAAAATTTATTGTGTTAAAAATGGGTTAAAATAATTTTACAATTTTTATATATTTTGCTTTCTTTAGAATAAAAAATGTTGTATAATAAAATTATTATAAATTAATTATTGAGATAAGAATATATATTCTCATTATAGGTGGGGGAAAATGGCAAAAAGTAAAATAATAAAAGAATTAGCAAATAAGGAAATATCTATTGAAGTAGGATTAAACAGGTTACTAATTATTGCGTCAGATATTGATAATAAAGAACTTATACAATGGGCAAAAAATGAATTGAATGGATACCAAGATGAAGAAAAAGTTCCAAATTACCGTAATGCTGGATTAGGGCAAATTATATATTCTGGAATAAATGGAAGATTAAAAGTAAAAAATCAGCCATTGCCCTATAATTCTATAGATAAAGAACTTATTGAACAATTAGGAAAAAGTAAGTTTCCAGAAGATATAGCTACAATTGAGCAATTTGCCACAGAAGACAATAGAAATACTGGAAAAGACTTAACATTCCTTGCTGGAAATGTTTATAAGAACACATCTATTCAGTGTTTAAGTATATATATGAATTACTCCAAGGAAGTTTTCATCGGAATTTTATCTTCAATTAGAACAAAACTAATAGAATTATTTATAGCCTTAGATAAAGAATTCGGAAATTTAGATGATTTAGATATTGATGTAAATGAAAAGGATTTAAAAAAGTTAAATAAAAAAATTGATGTTATTATTTTTCAAGATAATTCTATACAAATTGGAGATAACAATAAACTTAAAGATAATTTATTCAATAAGTAAGGAGGAAAGAAAGAATGAGTATTAATATTGGAGATAATAATAAGATTAAAAATTCTACTTTTGCAGAAAATACGAATATTGAAAATGAAAAAAGGAAGGATTTTGGAACTCGGTGTTAATAAATATCACATCAGACTTATTATGGAAAATATTAGGCTTGATATTTTCTGGGGGGATAATTACTTTTATAGTTTATGTTTTTATTAAATAATAGGTAGGAATCTAAAAATATTTCCCAAATAGTGTATAGTAAGTGTTATAGGAAATGAGAATAAGCAGATGTGGTTTGCCACCATACATAACAGAGTGCAACTCTGGGAAAGTGAGGTGGTGTTTATGGTAGATTTTCTATTATTCCTAATTATAGGATTTATGATTTCTGTAACTATAAACGTAGCCTTATTGACAGTTATATTTATAATGTGGACAAATAAGGAATAAAATAAACAAACACATCTGTTAACTTTGACGAGTCAGATGTGTTACACACTCGGCAAGCCACGTTTGTGGTTTCCGTTTCCTATATTTATATTATACACAGATTTTTTATTTTTGTCAAATATGATTTTGATAAATAATTAATAAAGCTATTGTATTAAAATTGTATTAAAATGAGATTTTAAAATTATATAAATATAGGCTATGAGCGAATTATAGACGTCACCCAACTTGGTAATCGCCTCCAAACAAAAACCGAGAAGATATTGAAATATCAATGTTTTTTCGGTTTTTTATACTTTTGGACTAAAAAATGAGAATGTAGAGTTTTCAGTACTTTAGAGCTTTAAAAGTAAAAAATGATTATATGTGTTAAAACAAATATAGTAGTTACTCTAAAATAGGTTATGAGTTAATTACAGAGTATACTATACTTGACTATATATTCCAGTTCAAATCTAAAAATATTGAAATATCAATATTTTTTACATTATAGTACTACATTTTAGTTAAAATTATAAGCTACCTCTTAAGATATTATCCCTTTATAAATACTTTACACTTACTGGTATATTAATATCAGAAATAAAAAAACAGTAATAAAATAAATCCAAAATTATTAAATTAATATAAATATAATGTAAATTTAACATATAAAAAGAATAAAAATAAAAAAAAATTGATATAGTCGACAAACTTCGACACAAAATATTGACATAACGTATTATAATAGGGCTAGAGGTGATATATCATGACAATAACGTTTAGTTATCCTTGCAAAAGAGAAGTATATATAAATACAGAATTTATAAATGTTATACAAAAATATATAAATAGTATACATATGAAAAATTTTTATAAAAGTACAAGAAAAGAGTTAAAGAAAATATTAAAAAAAAATAAGCAAATTAGTTATTATGAATGGAACGAATATGCATATCGTAATGGTTTTTTCAGTTCTATAGCAATAATGGCTCATGAAGATATTGAAAAATGGGAAGATGTTAAAAAGAAATTTGAAGATTGTAATTAGTAAAAATTACTGTGTAACATTAAAAGCATATTTCTTGTATTGTGGAAGTGTGGTGATGAGATGGATAAAAAAATATATAATGAAATAAAGAGATTGCAAAGTAAACTAAATAGAAATATAGGCTCTTCGCTAAATCGAGTGGGTAACTAGTATTAAACACAAATATCTAGTTT
>CAMXOP010000041.1 GCA_947245665.1 uncultured Clostridiaceae bacterium | reverse complement strand
CTTTATCATTTTTGTTATTTGGATCATTTTCTTCTACATCATTTGGTTTAATTTCTTCTATATCGATTAATTGATATTTTAGTGGTGAACTAGCTCTGTTTAGTACTAATACTTTCATTTTTTATTTCTTCTAAATTTGTTTTTGAAGTCAAAGGTCTGTTTTGTTTTCTTTTCATTTATCTCTTATATATAATATATTTTTCTTTTATATATTTTGCAATTTTTAACATTTTAATTTTTTATTATTTCATTTTTTATTAAATATTTTTACATTTTTTACTTATACTATTAAAAACAAAATTTTATTGGAGGTTTAATATGGAAAATCAGAATTTAAATATTTTAGATGAAATTAATAAGGGAGCAACTATGGGTATGGATGCTATTTCTTTTATTTCAGATAAAGTTAATGATAACAGTTTTAAAGAGGTTTTAAATATAGAATTTAATAAATATGAAAAAATATCTAAAAGAGTAAATGATATTTATGAAAATTATAGTAATAAAGAACCTCATGAAACTAATGCAATGAATAAAGCTATGACTTGGTATGGCATTCAGATGAAAACTATGAATGATGATAGTAATTCTAAATTATCTGAATTATTAATGAAAGGAACTAATATGGGAATTATTGAAGGCAGAAGATTACTTAATCAAAACCCAAATGCTGCTAAAGATGTAAAGGATATTCTAAATGATTTTGTTGTTATGCAAGAAGATAGTGTTGAGACTTTAAAAAATTATTTATAGTTTTTATAATTATGAAATACAATAAAGTCTTTTAAATAAATTTATTATATAGTTAAATGTATATACAACATACACTCATTTAGTTGAAACTATTGCACTTTTTTTATTTTTTGCTTATAATATGTATTGTTAAATTTATTATAGGAGTTTTGTATGGAACATTGGAGTGTTGAGGATTATAAGAATTATTCAGATGGTAAAAAGAAGAAAAGTAAATATAGGTCTAATAAAATTTCCGCTGATGGACATACTTTTGATAGTCAAAAGGAAGCTAACTATTACTATGAACTAAAACTTAAATTACAAGCAAAAGAAATTAATGGTTTTTGTTTACAGCCTACGTTTATTCTAGCACCTGGTTTAAAGTATAAGGCTGATTTTATTATTTTTAATAAAGATGGTTCTACTGAAGTTATTGATGTTAAAGGTTTTAAAACTAAGGAATATATTGCTAAGAAAAAAGTTTTTGAAGATAAGTTTAATTTAAAAATAACGGAAATTATATAATATAATAGTGACAGAGATTTTTGATGATATTAATCTCTGTCACTATTCAAGCTTTATTTATTCTTCACTTGGTTCCACTTCTTCTATCTCTTCAACTGTTTCTACACTTACTGGTGTGCTTCCAAAAGAAAATATTTTTTTTGTAGCTTTTTGTTTTTCTTCAAATTTTTTATAAAATTCTTCCTTTGCTTCTTTTAGTGTTTCTTCCATTGCACTAAACATTTCTTCTATATCTTGTTTTGTGAAATCATAACTATTACTTCTTGCCATTGGCTCTAATATTTGAATATCATGTAACACATTATTTACTCTTTTTCCTGCATATTCAATAAATTTGTTTCTCTTTTCTTCATTTACTTCTCTTTCCATTTTGTTTTTTCTCTCCTTATTTATTGTATTTTTGTTTCTTTTTTAAAATATCACAGTTCTTTATAAATTTCAAATGTTTTTTCATTTTTTCTACATATTTTTTTGTAATTGTACTAATTTTTTATTTTATAATTTAATACTTAATAATTTTTGCTATGAAAAAACCTTCATAGTTTTTAGTAGGTTTAACACAAAGTGTTCCTTCTATTTTGGTTGGTAATAATGGTAGTTCCTCTTTTCCTTCAAACTCTATTGGAACTATTTTGGAATTAGTTCCTTTTAGTGCTTTATTTACTATTTCTTCATTCTCGCATGAAAGTATTGAACATGTTGAATATACCATTTCATGCCCTGGTTTTAATATTTTTATTGCTTTTTTTAATAGTTGCAATTGTGAAGTAGTTACTTTTTGTATTAGTTTTTCAGTAAATGTTTTTTCTACTTTTGGATCATTTATATTTAGTATTCCACTTCCGTGAACATGGTGCATCTAATAGAATTTGGTCGAATGAGAAGAAGTCATCTATTTTTCTACTGTCTATTTGCATGATATATATTGAAGTTGCTCCTTGTTTTTCTATGTTATATTTTAAACGTTCTAACCTAATATTGTTCATTTCGCAAGCTGTTATATGAGCATTATTTTGTGTTAGAGCTGCAAGCTGTGTTGTTTTTCCTCCTGGTGCTGCACACATATCTAAAATATCTATATTTTCTTTTGCTCCTAGTATTATTGGTGGTAACATTGAAGATAAACTTTGAAGATATATCTCTCCATTTTTATACATTTCCAAATTTTCTATTTCTTTTTCGGTACAATTTTCTATTATAAATGTTTCTTTGCTCCATGGTACTTTTTCAAATTCAATTCCTAATTCTTTTAGTTTGTTTTCTATTTCTACAACAGCTACTTTTAATGTATTTGCTCTAAAAGTAACTGGTCTTTCTATTTTATAGCCTTCTATTATTTCCTTAGTTATTTTTTCTCCATATTGATTTTTTAGCATTTCTTTTAAAAATTCTGGTATATTTGTTGCTTCTTTATTCATATAAATTTCCTATCTTCTTTCTAAATAAAACTTATATATTTTTTTACATTATATCTGATTTTTTTGGCATAACAATTGCTGCTATTATATATGCTATTATTCCGCTTCCTACACATGCTGTAAATATTATCCATACCAGCCTAATTATTGTTGGGTCAATATCAAAATATTCTGCTATACCTCCACATACTCCATCTAATTTTTTACCTTGCTCTATTTTATATAATCTTTTTTTCATTTAATTTTCTCCTTTTATCTTTTTTCTTTATCTTTAAATTCGTTATCAAATTTTTCTTGTGCTTCTTTTATAAAAATTCTACTTCTACCACAATTTGGGCTATTTAATGGGCAATGGTTATAGCAACCTCTACATGTTAATTTTGCTAAATATTCTTGAAATTTTTCTTCCATTTCTCATTCTCCTTTAATCTGTGTAATATATGTAATTTTATTATTGCTTTTTAAAATATTCTTTCCCTACCTTACATATAGGGCACTGAAAATCTTCTGGTAGTTCTTCTCCATAGTATATATAACCACATACTGAACAAACCCATGCTGTTTTTCCTTTTTCAGTTGTAACTTTTAATAGTTCTTCCTTATGTTCTTGGTAATATCCATAGCTCATTGCTTCTTTTTCTTCAAATACATCTGCTTCTATTAATTTTCCTATAAATAATGTATGTGTATCATTTTCTATAGAGTCAATTATTTCACACACCATATAACCTATTGAATCATCTATAACATCTATCTCTTCTATTTTTGTTGTTTTTATATTTTCAAATTTGTTTATTTCTCTTGCTGTATTAAATCCAAATGTTTTTATTATTTCTGGATTTACATCTTTACTTAATACTGATAAAGCAAATTTATTGTTTTTCCTTAATAATTCATTAGTATAATTGCTTTTCATTACAGCTACTGATATTAGTGGTTCATCTCCCATACTTACTTGTGATACTGCATCTACTATACAGCCTCCTTCTTTTGTTGTTAGTACATACATTCCTTGTGTTATTTTTCTTGTTATTTTTTTATTTTTCAATTTTTTATATTCCTTTCAATTTTCTAATTCTGTAAATTTATATTAGCATAAAAGCAAATAATTAGCAAGGCTAACTATTTGCTTTTTTATATAATAGGAAAATACTCTATTTTAAATTTAAAGTGTAGAGTCGGCTATTAGCTCGTCCGAAAGGAAAAGTCTCTTTCTTGTATAGTATTGTCTATACTAATTCAAAAGTCTCTTCTAAAGTTTTTACTGAATCTCCTCCTATATATACTTTAAATTCTCCCTTTTCAGCTACATATTGTAATTTTTCATTCCAGAATTTTAACATTTCTATATCAATTTTAAACTCTATTATTTTATTTTCATGTGGTTTAAAATATTCTTTTTTAAATCCTTTTAGTTCTTTTACAGGTCTTACAACACTTCCATATAAATCTTGTATATATAATTGTACTACTTCATATCCTTCATAATCACTTGCATTTTCAATTTCTACACTTACTTTTATAGTAGTATTTTTATCTATTTGTTTCTTATTTAATTGCAAATTTCTATATTTAAATTTACAGTATGATAAACCATATCCAAAAGGGTACAAACTTTGTGTTGGTATATCTTGATATCTAGATAAATATCTAAAATCGTGTGTGTGTGGTCTTCCAGTTTTGTAGTGATTATAATATATTGGACACTGACCTGCATTTTGTGGAAAGCTCATTGTTAGTTTTCCTGATGGTGTTACATCTCCAAATATAACTTCTGTTATTGCTTCTGCTCCTGTAGTTCCTGGAAACCATACTTCTAAAATTGCATCTACTTTATTTTCTATATTATTTAAGCTAAGTGGTCTTCCATTAAATAGTATTACTACTATTGGTTTATTTAGCTTGTATAATTCATTTACCAATTCTACTTGATTTTCTGGTAAGTTAATATTTGAACGTGAACATGCTTCTCCACTTTGTTTATAATGTTCTCCTAATGTTAATACTATAATATCAGAATTTTTAGCAATTTCTTTTGCCTCTTTTATACTTTGCTTTTCTTTTTCTTGTTCATTATCTATATGTATTGTAGGTGTTCCATCTGCCTTTAATATTTTGTTTATTTCTTCTGTTCTTAATATTTCTGTTCCTTTTGCATATGATAAGTTTTCACTTTTAACTCTATTTCTAAATATATCTAAAATTGTATTATTTTTTGCTCTATCTGAAAACATTGACCATGAACCTGTAATTGCTCCATTATCCATATATGGACCTATTAAACATATTTTTCTATTTTTATTTAATGGTAAAATATTATTTTCATTTTTTAATAAAACAAATGTCTCTTGTGTTAGTCTCTTGGCTTCTTTTAAATTATCTGAATTCATTATATATTTTTTCTCTTTTTCTATATCTGTATTTCCATATGGATTCTCAAATAATCCTAATTTATTTTTTAGTCTTAATATTCTTAATACGCTTTCATTTACTTTATTTTCTATTTCTTTATTTTCTAAACATATTTCTTTTAAATAGTTTGCATATATTCTTGACATCATATCTATATCAACACCTGCATTTATAGCATTTAATGCTGCTTCTTTTTCATCTTTTGAAGCACCATGTGCTATTGTTTCTTCTATTGCTCCATAGTCTGAAATTATAACTCCTTTAAATCCTAATTCTTTTCTTACCAAATCTTGTATCAACCATTTATTTATTGTTGCGGGTATTCCATTTATTATATTAAATGATGTCATTAGCATTTCTGCGTTAGCATCTATTCCTGCTTTATATGCTGGCATATAGTATTGTCTAAATTCTCTTTCTGACATATCTACAGTGTTATAATCTCTACCAGACTCTACAGCCCCATATGCTGCTATATGTTTTACGCAGGAAGCTATTTGCCCTAATTGTGATATATTATTTCCTTGATATGCTTGTACTATATTTTTAGAATATATTTGTCCTAAGTATGGATCTTCTCCTTCTATTGATTCCATAACTCTTCCCCATCTTGCATCTCTTACTAAATCTACCATTGGTGAAAAATTTACATTAGCTCCTGCAATATTTGATTCCATTGCTGATATTTGAGCAATTTTTCTTACTACATCTACATTCCAAGAACAACCTTGTGCGATTGGTATTGGAAATGCTATTTTATACCCGTTTATAACATCATCCATAAATAATAGTGGAATTTTTAATCTGCTTTTTGATAAATATTCATCTTGTACTTTCCTTACTCTTTTTGAACCCATAACATTTAAAACAGACCCAACATTATATAGCATTTCTTCTGATAATTCTAAGTTCTTTAGTGGCCCTGTTGTAACATTTATATCAGCTTGCAGAAATGCATCTCCTGCTACTTGCACCATTTGTCCTATTTTTTCTTCTAAAGTCATTTTATTTAATAATTCTATAATTTCTCTATCTTTCATGAACTTTCTCCAATTATATCTTTTCACATTGTTTTTTACAATCTCTTAGTCCTAAAATG
Organism: uncultured Clostridiaceae bacterium; assembly: GCA_947245665.1. Taxonomy (GTDB): domain Bacteria; phylum Bacillota; class Clostridia; order TANB77; family CAG-508; genus UMGS1663. The sequence continues at coordinate 8,067 of CAMXOP010000041.1, read as the reverse complement.
TTTAACCCTTCTTGTATATACTCATTTTTCATAAAGTACTTCCATATTGTTCCTGCCAAATAATTTTCTATCATTATCATTGATATTCCTTTATCTATTCCTATTACTTCTTTTGAATACCACTCTTCATTCTCTAAATTATATGCATCTTTGAAACCATATTTACACCATAGTTTTGGGTAATTATTATAGAAATTTTCTAATGCTTTTATACTTAATTCTGGAGTAAATACTATTGAGCCTGCTGGTCCACAAGGAGTTATTGTTCCATCATTTTGGTTTTCTAAATCAGCTAAACTTGGCTTTGCTCCATATCCACCTGAGTATCCTTTTGGTCCAACACATGCTGTTAACCCCCATGAATTTTCTCCAAAGGTTTTGAATTTTTTACTGTTTCTTATACAATATTCTCTATTTGCAATAGTAGCCTTTATAGAGTTTTCAAACCAGTTAATTCCTTGTTCGTCTACTTTATCTCTAAAATCTATCCAAGCATGTGAAAATTGATATGTAAATAATGTTCCACAATATGTATAAACAATATATTCTATTTCTTCATAACTTTCCTTTTCTTTTCTTATATCATCATACATTGTTTTGTTTATAGGAAATGTTGGTGAACCTGCTCCAAGTACATATAGCATTAATTGTTCTGCATACATATCCCAGTGTCCCCAAAAGCCTTTTTCTGGTTTATAGCCCATATAAAAATAATTAGTTTCTTTATTTCTATACCATTCCCAATTAATTCTTTTATATAATTCTTCTGCTTTTTGTTTAATTTCTCCTTTAAAGAATTCTCCTGCGCATATTGCTCCACATATGAAAATTGCAGTATCTATTATTGATATTTCACAATTCCATTCTCTTTTTGCTGTATTTATATTTACAAAATGATAGTAAAAGCCATTTTCTCCTTCTACATTATTTAAAAATGTATCTAGGGTTTTATTTGCTCTTTTATATGCTTTTTTATAACTAATCCATCTTCTCTCTACACCTATTACTAACGCTGCAAGGCCATATCCAACAGATGCAATACTTGCAACATTATCTGCATACATGTCCTTATCTTTAATTAACCCATAACCTTTGCTATTTTTATCTACATTACATTCTTTAATAAAGAACTTGTAACATCCCTTTAATTCTTTTAGTAATAACTCATTTCCATATTTTTTTAATAAGCTCATACCATAAAAACCCCTTTCAACTTTATGGTAACATAACTTTTTATGCTTTTCAACGGTAATTTATGGTATAAAAAAGAAGATGTACTATTTTTTCATAGCACATCTTATAAAATCAAATATTTTTTTCTTTTTTTAGCAATTTTATTTTATATTTACTTTTTATAAAAATAGTTATTTCCCTCTAAATACATAGTGTTATTTTTTATCCAAGGGCAACCAAATACGAACCTATTTATTTGAAAGCTATATTTTGCTTGCTTTGTTTTTATTGTCATTTTTCCTAGTATGAATATATGGCTTATTTTGAAGTCTTCTACTTCTTCCCATGGTATAATTGCATATGTTTCTCCATTTGTAGGGTATATTTTTATTCCATTTTCATTAAATAGAAAAAAGTAGTATTCTGTTTGGTCAAATTTTATATATGTTTTCCAAGGTGTTGGTATTACGGCATTTGGCATTGGTATATTGGTTCCATATATTATATTGTCTGTTTCTGTTATTTTATATTTTTCTATTATATTTTCTAATTGTTCTGTAAGCATATCTCTTCTCCTTTTTTAATTATTTTTAAAAAATAGCGAATCTATTACAAAGTCCCCTATATTTTGCCATTCTTCTCTTAGTTCTTCTGTGCAATTAAAGGTTACTATTACTAATTTGTCATTATATGAGAAACATATCATATTATTATATATATTTGTGTCTGTTGCTTTTGATATTAATTTTATTTGACCTATATTATGGTTTCCTTCTTTATAATAGTTTGTAGCTACAATTTCACTATTATTTTTTAATATTTTTTCCATGTATTGTATATAATCATTTATTTGTTCATTTTTCATTTCATTTTCTGTTATACTTATTGCAGTATTTATGGTTGTTTCATCATTTGAAAATACTATGTTTGGTACATCTCCATTATATTTTTTGTTTATTGTTTCATAGTCTAATTGTTTAAAAGTAGTAGGAATTTTTACATAAAATTCGTTTTCTTCTATATGTATATAGTTAGTTTCTATTTGCTCTCCACTTTTAGTTTGAGCAGTTAATGTTTCATATTTTTTACTTTCTTTCTCTAACTTTTTATCTTCGTTTGCTATAATAACTTTAATTATAATGCATGCAATTATAATAATTGCGAATATTGCACCTAATACTACTTTTACTGTTTTGTTTCCTTTTTTCATCTTTTAGTTTCCCCATTTTATAATTTTATACTTAAATAATATCATAAAGGCATATAGTGTGCAAGTCAGACTATATGCTTTTATATTTTTTTGCGTCAGCTTGTTTACTTTTATATTTTTAACATTCTTTACATTATCTATCCTTAATATTAATTCGCTATATAATTGTAGAAAAACAATCAGTGCTACTAAAATAGCACTGATTGAAAATCATTATTACATTTGTTATTAGAGTTTAATTATTTAATTTTAATGTCACCACTTGTAGTAGAGATGTCTACATTTGCAGTATATCCAGAGCTACCACCTCTATGCCGATTTTTAACGTCACCACACGTTACACTTGTTGACAGGTTCATTTTACTTATGTTGTTGAATTCTGCTGATACGTCTCCGCTCGTTGCTGAAATATCTACTTCGATATCATTATTTGCATCAATATAAAGTTCGATATCTCCACTCGTTGCCGACATATCTGCTTTGGTAAACGTTGCATCTGTTTCGATATCTCCTGAAGATGTTTTTACTTTAATATATTGAGCTGAAACGCCTTCACTTAAGGTAACATCTCCGGATGATGCATGTACATTGATATTCTTAGCTGAAACACCTTTGTTTAAAGTAACATCTGCCGATGCACTTTTTACAACTATTGCTTTAAATCTTTTATATGGCACTGTAATATTGAGATTTAATTTGCCACCATAACAACTTCCGCTGTACAGTAGTGAAACTAAAATTTCATTATCCACACGTTCAATATCAAGTTTGATATCTTTATCGAGCGACGCCTCTCCATAAAAATATGCTTCCACCTTAGAAGTTTTTGAAGCATAGACATTAACATCTACAATTGTTGACTGAATGGTTAGTTTTTCTACATTTATTGCTTCTTCTGACCTTTTTTCATCATACTTTTTTAACTTTCCGATTCCTCCTCCGTTTATAACCCGTCCGTTAATAATTACTTGGCTCCCTGAAAAAACATTACCATTGAAAAACATAATTTTTCCTCCTTATACTCTTATAAATGTTTGTTTTTAGTGCTACTTAGTAATATTCATTACTGTATAAGATTTTTTATACATGGTATTGACTATTTTTTTATTATACTGCTATTTTACATAATTTTCAAGATTTTAACATATTTATTTACTTTTAATAGTTTTATGGTAAAATTAGTACTATTTTAAGCTAAATTGCTTATATCTTTAGTATTAGTATTTTGTTTTATATATATTTTAAACATTTTGTCATTTATCATATTTATTATTTTTGCATAAATATATAGTTTAAAGCTATTTATATTGGATAATTTCTTTTTTGGTTTATATTTTACTTTATGCTCTGTGGTTGCCCAAAAATCCATTAGTGCTGTTCTTATTTGTATTTCAACTTTTATATGTATTGTTTCTTCTTTTATTTTAACTGGTACTTCTATTATTATATGGTAAGCTGAATAACCACTCTTTTTGGTCTTTTTTATATAATCTTTTTCTTTTAATACTTTTATATCTTTTTGATTTTTTATAATATTTCTTATTTTATAAATGTCTTCTTTATAATTACAAACTATTCTTACTCCTGCAATGTCATTAATGTTTTGAATCATATTTTCATAATTTATTTCTATTTTTTTCTTTTTCATTTTTCCAGCTATACTTTCTGGGCTTTTTATTCTTGATGTTACATTTGTTATTACTTCATAATTATAATATTCATTTAATATTCTTTTTAAATTTGTAAACTTTTCTACTATACTATTTAATGCTTTTTGATAAATTAGCATAATTATTTCAAATTCATCATATTCTTTTTCTATTTTTACTAGTTCATTATTTTTGAGTATTTCATTTTCTCTTGTTAATATACTTTCCATTCTATCCCTCCTTAATTAGGTTATATGGATTATATATTACATTTGTTAAACATATATTAACGTTTTGTAACTTTTTTGTGTTATCTATTTTTTTAAATCATTCTTTCTCTAATCCCGCTTCTCTTCTAGTTTAAAAAACTAATTTTTGATAAACTCCTTCTTTTCCGAACACCCAGTCACTTATTTGACACTTAATACTTAATATGATATTCTCCATATCAATATTATATAAAGGTGTTGATTTATTTGAAAAGAACAAAATTGAATGATAGAGTTTTACCTTCTTATACAAAAGGTGAAGAAATTTTTAATATGATTACTCATATTGTTGGTGGTGCTTTGGGTGTTATTGGCCTTATATTGGTGCCTATTTTTGCTGGCTTTCACCATAATGTTTATGGCATTGTTAGTGGTATTATTTTTGGTTTTTCTATGATTTTACTTTACTCAATGTCTAGTATATATCATGGTCTTAGTGCTAAACTTAAGGCTAAAAAAGTTTTCCAAATTTTAGACCATTGCTCTATTTTTATTTTAATAGCTGGCTCATATACTCCTTTTTGCTTATGTACATTAAGAGAATATAATCCTATAACTGGTTTCTCTATTCTTGCTATTATTTGGCTTGCTGCTATATTAGGTATTATTTTTAATTCTATCGATATTAAAAAGTATAAGGTCCTTTCTATGGTTTGCTACCTTTTAATGGGATGGTGTATTATTGTTAAAATTAACATATTGCCTAATTTGTTAACTATTCCTGGTTTTGTACTTTTACTTCTTGGTGGTATTATTTATACTATTGGAGCTGTATTATATGGAATTGGAAAGAAACATAAATATATTCATTCTGTTTTCCATATATTTATATTTTTAGGAAATTTATTGCATTTTCTTTGCATTTTGTTGTATGTTGTTTAACAGATTAAAAGAAACCGCAGACATTTGTCTGCGGTTTCTCTAGCATTTCTGGTACTTACGCTATTTTCAAATCTTCAACCATTACATTGTAGAGTTCTTCCAAGTAGGAAGTTCTTTCTTCAATGTTGCTGATATCCAATCCTTCTAACAGCTCTCGTACTTCGGAGTCAAATTCCTCCTTTACTTTTTGTTCTTTTTTGGACAGGCCCTTTACACCTTTAAGGAACTTGAATTTCTTTTCAGGATAACTTTCTTTAATGTGTTTTCCATACAGAAACTCGATAGCTTCTTTTGTCTTTTCTGCTGCCTTTTCTTCATCTTCAATTAATTCTAATTTCAGAGAATTGTTTTTCTGCAAACAAATGCATCCAAAGCCATAAATAGGTTCGCCATATCCACCATTACCAATTGTTATTTCCTGCTTTCCTATATAAGGAATGCATTTTAATACTGAAGAGATATCGAATGCTACTAATTCGGGAAGATTTCTTTTCGCTCTATCCCATGCTTCTTTTACTCTTGCACGCTCTACTTTGTTTCTTAAGTCAGCCATACTATTTCCTGTTTGATTATGCCAAGAATCTCCGTAGTAATGAAGCGTTAATTGTGTTCCATCATCTAATGCTACTCTTTTAGCATCTGAATGATACAGTGTGTACTTATCTACAGTTATTGATGTTTCTCTCCAACCGTAGTCTACTTCAAAGGCTTTTCCGTCAATTTCTATTGTTTTTTGCCTTCTATCTTCGTAGTAAGTACTTCTATTACTGCTTTCATACTCTGCCTTTAATTTTGCATAATCCGGGTGATTTGGAACTGCCTGAGTATCTTCTGCAATTCGAATATCTTTAAAATATGTTACATTTGTTACTTTAACAGCGTCCTCATATGAAGAGTAATAACAATCTGTTTCCTCTTCTTTAATAAATTGAGGTGCTATTTCTTTTAATTCCTGGGCACTTACTTTTGTTGCTATTGTAACCAAGTCCATTGTTCTTTTCCAGCCCCATGAGTCTTTATACTCAATTATTCTTGGCTTTCCAACTACTAAACTCGGACTACTATAGTATAAGCAACTTTTCCGGTCTAACTGCCTATCAACTCCATCTCCATTTACATAGCTATAACCAGTATTTTTATATACATGGTTAATCATTCCTGCCATGCATGCCATCTTTATTGCTTTGCGGTCTTCACAATACGATATTTGTACAACTCCATTTAGTGCTTCATGCATTCTTTTGATGTGCTCTTTAATCTGGAAGAAGGCTTTTTTGTTAATGCCTAACTCTTCGAACTTTACAAACCCCATTTTCTGAAGTTTATTCCACACATCCAGCTCCGCTAACAGATCGCTTTCTCTTTCATGAGTAAAGTCTGAATATGAAGCATCTTTACTAAGCAAAGTTCCGATTTCCACAATAGAGGCAATTTTAATAACTTCCTCTGTAACACCATATTTCTCAGCTTCAATTATCATTCTTGCTGACTGAACGCCTACCGGCATTTTAGCCATTTTATAGCCGATTGGAGTTACAGTGCCTTCTTCTTCGAGTGCTCCTAAGCTTATAAGTGTTTCTTTTGCTCTTACAAGCTCTTCTACCTTTGGCTGATGGAAGAATGGAAACTCTACTGCATCAATTCCGATAGTTGCTAAGCGCAATACTGTTTGTTCTAAAAGACATCTTTGAATTTCAGGTACAGAAAACTCTGCTCTGTCTTCAAAGTAAGTATCTGAACAAAGAATGTATTTGCCTTCTTTTGTTCTTCCTGCACGTCCTTTTCTTTGCATGCAGTCTGCCTTACTTGTATCTCTTAAGAATAAGCCCTGAATACCATCATATGTTTCTAAGCGTCTTTCTTTTCCAGTATCTACTACTGCATCAATGTCCGGAATGGTTATTGATGTTTGTGCCACATTTGTAGCTACAACTACCTTAGGAAGAGAGTAACTATAAAAGCACTTTTTCTGTTCTTCGGAATCAAGCTCTCCATGTAACGGAAGCACTTTTGCTTTTACATTGTTAGAAGAAAGTTTTTCCATTACTTCTGCAATTTCCTTTTTGCCAGGAACAAATACTAATGTATTTCTTCCTTCTGAGACCATTTCAGCAATGGATGGAATAAGATGCATTTCACTTCTTTCTTCGAAACTTACTGGAAATAATCTTCCGGGTACTTCTAAAGAATATACATCTTCTCCAAAATACTTCGCTAAACTTTCCTTTTCCAATGTAGCACTCATAATAACTACTTTTGTGCACCAGCCTTCTTCGATCTCTTTCTTAGACCAACCTATAAGTGTTTCAATATTTGAGTTCCACTCGTGGACTTCATCTATCACTAACACTTTAGGTTTATTCTTGGTATCTGTAAGTGTCCGAACTAACTCTAATCCATCTGTGCAGTAAAGTATAGATGTGCTAGGAGAGTCATTTCTCTCCATTGCAGTCCTGAAACCTACAGTTTCGCCAAGCGGTGTTTGCATTTCTTCTGCTACTCTTTCTGCTAATGACCAAGCAGCCATGCGCCGAGGTTCGGTAACAACAACATCATACCCAGCGTTATGTGCATACTGCGGTACCTGTGTTGACTTTCCAGAGCCTGTTTCAGCTGTAATAATTGTTACAGCATGATTCTTAATAGCCTCTGTGATCTCATTCATGTAGTTGTAAATAGGTAATGATGTGTTCATATTAAAATACTCCTTTCTTTATTCGCTCTTTTATTTTTTGGTAATGTTTTGTTTATGCTAAATATAAACATTGTTACCTATATTATACTATATTTTACATAATTTTGCAAATTTCTTATTCTCTATTTATACCTTTTTATGATTAATTTATGATAATGTCTTAAGTAATAACTTTAGAAAATGTCCCAA
>CAMXOP010000040.1 GCA_947245665.1 uncultured Clostridiaceae bacterium | reverse complement strand
TTACAAAATGTTTATTTTCGTCTACTATTTCAAGTGAACATAGTAAATAATAACTACTATCTTCATTAAATGCTTTTTCATTTCCTCTGCTATTTATTATTCCATAAGTTTTTGTAAAATTGTCATATACTCTATTTAATTTTATTTGTTCTTGTTTTATTTCTTCTTCTGAAGCATTATCTGTTTGTAATTCTATTAAGTTTCGTACACAATCTCGAATTGCTATCATACCTTTTATTCTGCTTGTAGTGGTTAATGGCAAGTCTTGTAAATACATTCTACTATTTTCTCTGTAATATACTTGATTATCAACTATTGTATATGAGAAATTTCTCACACTTGGGTCTGCTGGAATGCTTTTTTCTTCTTCATCTTCTAGGTCTATTTGATAATCTTCTATTTCAGAGTTAATATTTATTATTGCTTGTTCTAATAAGTTTTCTAATGGTATTTCATATGGACTACAAGTAGAAGTTTCTCCAAATCTACCTGTTGTCATTTCCATTTTTCCTAAAATCATTTCTGGATGGTCTACAAAATATTTATTCATTCGTATTCCATCTTCATTTTCTGCAAGTTCTACCCACTCATCTACAATATCTGTTATTTTATCTCTTTTCTTTAAGAATATAATATCTGATGTTACTACTGTTCCTGCATTCTTTTTAAAGGTATTGTTTGGTAGTCTTATCGCTCCAATTAATTCTGCTCTTTGACAAATATATCTTCTAATATCTTCATTTTCTTTGTCCATTGTACCTTTACTTGTAACAAAAGCTATTACTCCATTTGGTCTTATTTTATCAAGTGTCTTTGCAAAAAAGTAATCGTGTACTTGAAATTTATTTTTATCATATCTTTTATCAAAAAGTCTATAATCTCCAAATGGCACGTTTCCAACTGAAACATCAAAAAAGGAGTCTGGCAATTCTATCTCTTCAAAACCTTTTACTGCTATTGTGTTCTTTTGATATAATTGTCTTGCAATTCTTCCAGATATGCCATCTATTTCAACTCCATACATTTTACATTTTTTTAAATTATCTGGTAACATTCCCATAAAATTACCAGTTCCGACAACTTGGCTCTAAAATATTTCCTTGTGTTAAACCCATTTTTGCAAGTGCTTTATAAATTGCATTTATTACAATAGGTGGTGTATAAAATGATGTTAATGTAGATTGTTTTGCCTCTTTGTATTCTTTTTCAGTAAGTAAAGATGATAGTTCTGTATATTCTTTTACCCAATCATCATTGCTCTTATCGAATGCCTCTGCTATACCTCCCCATCCTACATATTTTGCTAAAATTTCTTGTTCTTCTTGAGTTGCATATCTATTTTCATCTTCACATTGTTTTAATACTTTTATTGCTTCTATATTTTGTTTATATTTTTCCTTTTTTGTTCCCTCTCCTAAGGCATTGTCTACAATTTTATAATTGCTTCTATCTTTTAAAGGAATTTCTGGGTGTAAGTCAAAATATTCTATTTTGTTTTTTCGTTTTCTTTTAACATTTGGTATTAGTTTATTCTTTGTTGTTTCTTCTACTATATTTTCTGTATTATCTTGAGTTGTTTTTGTTTTTTCTGCATAGTCTTGCTCTGTTTTTTCTTTATTGTTTTTATCTATTATATCTTGTATTTGTTTCTTTGTTCGTAATTTATCATTTGCAGGGTTTTCTTTAACTCTTTTATCAAATTCTTCCCTCTGCATTTCTTTTGTAAGTAATGGAAATGATGTGTCTATTAAGATTACTCTATTATCATCTATTGTTCTTATTTCATATTCTTCTGTACCTATATAAACAATATCTCCAATACTAAATTCATAATAAGGTAGTCTTTTTTCTAATTCTACTAATAATTCTCTTGCTACTACTGCCTCCTCTTCATCATAGTCTATATCTTCCATAGTAGCTTTTAGAAAATCAATGTAATCTTTAATATTTAATTCATCATTTATATCTGCTCTAATTAGTTCTATATTTTCTTCATCTGTATTTCCCATAGGGACATTATCTATATAACTATAAAAATCATAGTCTTTTATAAAAGAATGTAGTTTTTTAGCAAGTTCATATTCTTCATCTTTTATTTGATTTTGTATTTTGTCATTTATTCGTGGTCTATCATTTGCATCTAACCAGTCATAATATTCATCTTTTTCTACTTCATTTAGGTATCTATCAATGCTTATAAGTTCTCTGATTCTTTTTTCAACTTCCATCCAAGTTAATCTTAATATCGGTGCATTTTCTTCACGCCCTGCTGATAAAATTATTCCCTTAGGGCTATGATCCTCTGTTATTCCATTATAATCTGGACTTCTGCCACCAATTCCATATTCATTTTTTAGAAAGTCTGCATTTTCTTTGCTTGATAGGCTTTTACTAAATTGTTCATATATTCTAAACTTACCATTTGTTGTATAGCTACCCTCTTGTAAAACACTATCAATCATTTCTTGTGTAAAAGAAAAAACAGAAGCATTTTCTGCCTCTGCTATATTTTGTTTTTGTTCTTCTTCAGTAAGTATTTCTAATTGTAAATTAGGTCTGTCATCACTTGTTCCTCTGCCATCATTCTGTAATTGTTCATCATTCCTGTCCAAGTCATTTGGTCTTTGGCTTTCAATTCTTCTGTTATCCCCTCTTGTTTCGCCATTTTCTCTACTATTTGGTTTATCATCTTCGTTGCCATTTCTTGCACTTCTTTCAAATGTTCTGCTAGTTTGTTGTTCATTAGTAGTATTGTGTATTCCCCTTTCTTGCTCCTCATTAGATAGTGTAGCCTCATTTGTGCGAATTTGCCTGTTGGTAGCTTCTCTTGTTCCATTGTTAGGTTGGGCATATTGTAATCCCCTACTCTCGTGTATTCTATTTTTATCATATTCATTTCCTCCTTTGATATTTTCTTTATTATTAGAATACTCTTCTTTTTGATTATTCACAAATGTGCGATTTTGATTTTTTTCTTCTTTTTGCAGAATTGTTACTGTTTTTGCAATTTCTCTTAGTCCCATTTCTGCTATATCACTTATTGCCGTTCCAAGTAAAATAGTTAAATTACTATTATCAAATCTATTAATATACGAAAATTCACTTTTTGCTATACAATTTTCTGGGTTTATTCCACATCTATTAAGAATCATATATGCTACGCTGCTAAAAATTGTTTGATATACTAATGAGTTTATTTCTTCATCTGATAAATTTTCAAGCATAGTTCCTTGTTTATACTTTATTATTGATGACATATAATCTTGTATATTATCGAGCACCATATTATTTGTTGTAGTAATTATTGCCTCTTCTAAATTAGCATTTTCTCCTACCTCTCCAAATTTTGCTTCTAATGTTTCTATTATTTCTCTTTCATATTCTGGTTTTATACCCCATAATTTATATGGTGTATTTCTATAATTATGTGTGTCTGCTACGTCAAATACTAATTCAAAAGGATATTTACTATTTTCTTTTTTTGAAAATACAAATATATAGTCTGCTCCTTTATTTATCCATCTGTGTACTCTGTCATTCCAAGTTGACATATCTGCACACGCAGTTGCATTTGGGTTTTGTGCATATATTAAAATCTGGTCATTAAAGTTATATTTAAAATTCCAAGATGCTGTTTTCAAAAATGATAACCAATTATCTTCGCTTTTAGTTATATCATTTATTTTTTCATTATACAGTTCTCTTATCTCTACAATTTTCCCCATTTTGCACCTCCTTGCTATTTAGTATCAAATAAAATTTTAAACCAACTTTTATCTTGTATCATATCTTGTATTTCCCATATTATTTCAATGTCTTTTATATTTACTTTGCCTTGTTCTTTTAATTTTTTTAGTTCTAATACTTTTATATTTAAGATTTCTTTTTCCGTTTTTATATTTATTTTTTCTAATTTCTTTATTACTTTTTTCATTTGATTTATGCTATATGTTGCCATTTATTACACCTACTTTCTAAGTTTAAAGGTGGCCTATTAAGCCACCTTTATTAAACTCTATTTACTTTTTCTTTTTTTAATTATTTCATATATGGTTATGCCTAGTAATAATGTGGTAGATGTTCCAAATAATATTGTCCATAGCATTGTATTTCTTTCATCTCCTGTTTGTGGTATATCAATTTCAATTAGTTTATTATAAAAATTTACTTCTGCAGTTTCTCCATTTTTAACAATAACTGTTTGTGGCTCTGTTTTTTCGTATTTTTCATCCCATATTTCTTCAATTGTGTATTCTCCAACTAAAATGTCATCTATTAAAATGATTCCATCTTTGCCAGTAGTAACTGTCATTTCAATTTTTTCGCCTGTAACACTTATTCCTGTAATCTTAAAAGAAAATCCATCTACTTTTCCATTACTAGATGTTTTTACTATTTTAATTTTTCCTTTTTCTTTATAATTTTCAAATTCAACAGAAGTAATTTCATCTTCTGATAATTCTACTTCTAGTTCTTTATCATTTAGTATATAACCTTTTTGAGTTTCCTTTTCAATTAAAATATAGTGTTTATTCATTGGTAATTCTTTTGTTGTTGCTTCGCCTTTTTCATCTGTAACAATTGTTTCAATTAAATTATTTTCTTTGTCATATACTTCAAATACAATATCTTTCAATGGTACTTTTGTATCTCCGTCAATTTTAATTACTTTTATTTTTACTTTTTTTACTTCGTTTTCAATTGTAATAGTTTCTATAATATTTTCCTTGTAATCTTCAATATATTTTGTTAGGTCAATTACAATAATATCTGTATTTAAGTTATAGCCTTTGTTTGTTTTAGTTTCTCTTAATGAGTAATTATCATTTATAGGTAAGTATTTTGTAATTGCTTCGCCATTTTCATTAGTTATAATTATATCAACTAATTCTCCATTACTATTGTAGACCTCGAATTCTACTCCTTTTAATTTAATTTCGTGATTTTCTTTATCTACTTTTATAACTTTAATTTGTGCTTTCTTTAATTCATTTGTAAATGTTAAAGTCTTTATTTCATCTTCTTGTAATTTAACTTTTATTTCGTTTTTATTCAATTCGTATTCTTTTAAAGTTTCTTTTTCTCTTATTGTATAGTTTTCTGTTATTGGAAGTCTTTTTGTTATTGCTTCTCCATTTTTATCAGTAATTAAAGTTTCTACTACTTCGCCCTTTTCGTTTAGAACTTCAAAAACAACTCCCTCTAGTTTTATTTCATTATTATCTTTATCGACTTTAACAACTTTTATTTGACCTTTTTTTACTTCATTTTCAACTGTTTCTACTATTGTTTCATTTGCTTTTAATGTTACTTTTATAGTTTCACTATTTAGTTTGTATTCTTTTAATGTTTCAATTTCCTTTAATGTTAAGTTTTCAAAATCTCTAACAGGATATTCTTTTGTAATTGCCTCTCCTTTTTCGTTAGTTATAATAGTTTCTAAAACATTTCCTTTATCATCAATTACTTGGAACTTAACTCCTTCAAGTAAAATCTCATTGTTATCTTTATCTACTTTAACAACTTTTACTCTACCTTGTTTTAATTTATTTAATATTGTTGTTTCTACTGTTGTATTCCATATTACTTCTACTTCTGTGTTTTCAGCTAAGTCATACCATTTATTTGTGTTTTTTTCAATCCACGAATATTCTCCAACTCGTAGATTTTCTACAAATATTTCTCCATTTACGTCAGTATAAAATGTTCCTATTACTTTATTAAATTCGTATGAATATAAATCAAACTCTACATTTCCTAGTGCTATTTTTTGATTTTGGTCATCTACTTTATAAACTTTAAGATTTCCCTCGTGTCTCTTTTCTGGGCAAACTGCATTTTTAGTTACTTCATCTTCAGATGAAATATAGTTTACTGTTGTTTCTTTTTTATTTATATAGTAATTTACTGGTGCTTTTACCTCTTTTATAGTATAAGTTTCATATATAGGTAATGCTTTTGATTTTGCTCTTCCTTGTTCGTTTGTAGTAATTGTATCAACTTTTTGACCTTTTGAATTATATATTTCAAAAACTGCTCCTGCAAGTTTAATATTTGTATAGTCTTGGTCATATTTTTCTATTGCGATATAACCCATTTTAGGTTGATTTTTTATTGTTATGTGAGTCGTTTCATCTTTTTTTATTATAGTAGTTTTCTTTGTTGTATCTATTCTATACCACTCGTTTGCTTCTACCTCATATAATAAATATTCTCCAGTTCTTATATTAGTAAATTTTAATTTTCCCTCTTTGTTGGTTGTACCTGTTGCCATTACTTTATTTAATTCTTTGCTCCACAATTCAAACTTAACTCCCTCTATTTTCATTGTTTCATCAAGTTTGTTTACTTTTAATATTTCAATTTCTCCCTCATCGTGTTTATTATCATAAGTTATTGTCTTTGTCTTTCCATCATCTAATGAGGTATAAGTTACTGTTGTTTCCTTAGTATTTATTCTATAATTCAATGGTGCTTTGACTTCCTTTATTTTATAAGTTTCATTAAGTGGTAGTTCTTTACTTGTTGCAGTTCCATCATCTCCTGTTGTAAGTGTATCTACTTTTGCACCTTTACTGTTGTAAATTTCAAATACTGCCCCTGCAAGTTTAATATTTGTATAGTCTTGGTCAACTTTTTCAATTTTTATGCGACCTGTTTTTAGTTCGTTTTTAACTGTAATATAACTTGTTTCATTTTTCTTTATTGTTATTGAATGTTTTGTACCATCTAATTTGTACCATTCATTTGCTTGTGTTTCATACACTTTATACTCTCCTGTACGAATATTATTAAATTTTATCTTTCCGTTGGCATCAGTTACTCCTGTTGCAACTACTTTATTTAATTCAACACTAAATAATTCAAATTTTGCACCTTGAATTTTTATTGTTTCATTATTTTTATCTACTTTTAATAATTCAAGTTCTCCCTCTATGTGTTTATTTCCGATTTCCTTTGTTGTTGTTTTTCCTGCTTCTACTTCTAATGTCTTTACTGTTGTATCAATTTCATAGTTAGTATTTGATATGGTTTCTGTTACTTGATATGTTCCAGGTGGAATATTATCTAATTTAGCAATTCCATTAACATCAGTTGTAATATTTTTGTCGATTCCATTTCCTTTTACATTGAAAGTTGTATTTGCTATTGCTTGTCCTGTAACACTATCTTTTTTATGAATTTCGATATTTCCAGTATTTACCCAGTTTATTGTAATATTTGTTGTACTACCTGGATCAACCTCAAATTCTCCTGCTCTTGCTATTCTTTGATAACTTGGGTTTGATGAAGTGTATATAAGTGATTGAAATACTACACTATTTGCTATATTAGAAGATGTCCAATTTCCTGTTATATCTAGCGGTGCTTCAAAATGTATTATATCTCCTGCACTTACTGTTACTTCTCCTCCTGTTTTTGACCAATTTCTATTATCACACACGATAGTTACATTATCTTGTAAATTAAATTTTAATTGTACTCTATCTGAGCCTGTTATTGTTGTTTGATTTGTAACTTGTTTATCTCCACTTATACTTGCTACTAGATTTCTATCAGTAAAATTTGCGCTAAGAATTGGGTCTGGTTGAGAATCTAAAAAGCTTTCAAACTCCGATAAATAACTTCTATTTTCTCCATTAAAGTGTTTATTTAATTTCATTGTTGTTATAACCACTCCTTTTGCTTCGTTTCCATTAAAGCCTGACCACTGTGCAGGTCCTCCCCAACCATAATATAATATCTTTCTTACTTGTGAGTCATTATATACTTGTCCGCTTCCATATTCTACTCCTGTTCCTGGTGTAGTTTTTGAATGGTCTACACAAAATGCTACTCTTCCATCTATTTCAAAATGTCCTACTTTTGTTCCATTCCAAGTTATTCCATAAGCCGATAAATTGCTTATCGTTACTGCATATACATTGTTTGATATTGTACTAATAGCAATAATAGCCAATAGTATAAAAAATGTTAATTTAATTGTTTTCTTTAACATAGTTATATTTCCTCCTTTTTTGCATAAAAAATAAGCAAGATTTTACTCTTGCTCTTTAAAATACTTTATTAAATTTCTATAAGCCTAATGCTTTCATTTGTTCCTCTGTTAAATACCCTTTACTTGCTGTTCCTGCATCATTAATATTGTAAGTTGTACTTTTATCTAATTCTACATCTATTGTTTTTTTATTTGAACTACTTTTATTTGTTTGTGTTGTTGTAGTTTTAGTTGTTTCTTGCTTTTGTGTATTTTCTGTTTTTGGTGTTGCTTTTTCATTAGATTTTTCTACTTTTGTTGTAGTAGTTGTTATTGTTTGTTGTTTGCTATCACTTTGAGAACTAACATCTTCGCTAATTTCTTTGTTTTCTGTTTCTTGTATATTTCTTTCAGTTTCATTTGTGATAACATTTTCAACCACTTCATTTACTTGTTTTTCTTCTTGTTCATTTGTTGTGTTATCAGTTGCCTCATTTCTTGCCATAAAATAAATTACTCCTAAACTTATTATAGCTAAACTTAATATAAGTATTGTGATTATAATAAATATTTTTTTCATATCTATCGCTCTCCTTTGCTTATATCTTACTCGATTAGTTTTTATTTAGCAAGTGTATATTTTTATTTTATAGGCTTAAATTTGCACATAATAACCATCTCCTTTTGCTATTATTTATTTTTATATTTTATTTTAATTAATATATATCTTTTCAGTTAGTTTATAGCTAGTATTAGGGGTGGATTGTAAGGAGGGGGAATAAAAAAAGTGTAGCTACAAATTTATTTATCTGTTGCTACTACTTACCTTACATATTCACTTTGTTTTTGTTTCTGCTTTCTTTCCCTTTCTGATGTTTCTTTTACACAATGTACAATATATTCTTCCTTTTCTTCCATTGATTTATATTCTTTTGGTATATACTGTTCTATTTTATCTTCGGCAATTTTAAACTTTGGTATCTGATTTGGTTTTTCTTGCTCTAATATATCATCAATTTCTTCCATAGTCAGTTTTCCATTTTCACTTAATTTCTTCATTTTAATGGCTTGTGGATGTGATGGAAATGCATCTGTATATTCTATTGCATCAAATACTTGTTGTTGTTCTTCTTTTGCTAAATATGAAAGTTCAACTGCTGGTCTTAATTTCATTTTTTCTTCATCAACTAATTTCAATAGTTCTGGTATTAGTTCAGTAAGTCGAATAAATCTTTGTATATTGCTAGAACTTTCTCCTGTTTCTTCAGCTAGTATTTCTCTTGTTGTTTTATTTTTTAACTTCTGTTCCTCTGGGGCAGAAGTTAAATCATTTCTTTGTCCTTGTCTTTTCATAGCCTCTAATTTCATTTTATACGCAAATGCTTTTTCACTTGGTAGTATTTTCTCTCTTTGGTTATTACTATCTACCATTATTATTGTTGCTTCTTCATAGCTCATATCTCTAACAATGGCTTTTATTTCTGTTACCCCCGCAATTTCACAGGCTCTTTTTCTTCTGTGTCCAGAAATCATTTCGTAGCCACCATTTTCCTTTGGTCTTACTAATACTGGGTGTATTACTCCAAATTGTTTTACTGTTTCTGCCATTGAAAACATTTCCTCGTCATCTCTTACTTTATATGGATGGTTTGGAAAGTTTGTAATTTCTTTTACTGGTATCATTTGTACATATTCTTTATTCTTGTTATCTCTTTCTTCTTGCGTTGTAAAGAATTCATCTAATGTAATCTTTGGTAAGTGCATTTTGTTTTCTTTCTCTGACATCTTCTTCTAATACCTCCTTTGCAAATTCAGAGTATGCTTGTGCTACTTTTCCTGTTTTGTCATAGTCAAATATGCTTTTCCCTTTTGAGGTAGATTCTGCCGTTTTTATTGCAAGTGGTATTTGTGTATCATATATTTTTACAATTGATCCATAGTTTTCTTTTAATTCATTTTTTATATCTTTTGATAAATTAGTTCTTTTATCAACTAATGTTAGCAATATTCCTCCAATATTAAGTTCTGGATTAATATTCTTTTTTACTTTTGATACTGTTTGCAATAAATGTCCCATTCCTTTTGCTGCTAAATATTGGCTCTGTACTGGCACAATGATTTTATCTGCACAAGATAATGCATTTATTGTTAACATTCCTAATGATGGCATACAATCAATTAAAATATAGTCATAATATTGTTTAACCTCTTCTATACAATTTTTCATTGTAAACTCTCTACTCATAGCATTGACTAACATTACTTCTAATGCAGATAAATCTAAGTTAGATGGTATTAAATCAACATCTTCTTTATGGTGTAATATTGTTTCTTGTATAGTTGGTATCTTATTTTCCTTTTTACTTGTTATATTATCATATATTGTTGCTTCCATTAATGTTGCTAATGTGTTTTTTAACTTATCTTGTTCATACCATCCCATATATGTTGTCAAATCTCCTTGTGGGTCTGCATCTATTAAAAGTACCCTTTTTCCGTTGCTTTGCTAATGCTACACCTAGTGAAAACGCCGTTGTAGTTTTTCCTACTCCACCCTTTTGATTCGCTATTGCTATTGTTTTGCATTTTGACATTTACTTTTCCTCCTTCCTTTTAAATTTAGCCTTTTATTAAAGGCTATGTAACATTTCATATTGAAATGGAAAAAGCGAATTAATTTTAACTATTAATTCGCTTCTATATGTATTATTTTCTATCCTACATTATATATTTATTATATTAGCTTTCATTTGGTAATACTTCCTTACAGTAATCTTCTATTATTTCTATTATTTCATCATCATTTGAAAAATCATTTATTTTTTCTTCCATAGATACCTCCATTTATCTCTCTGCCCTTTCTGTTTTTATTTTTTGGTTAGGAAAATATATTATTCCTTTTTCTAAATCAATATCTCCCCACTTAAGATTTTTAATATCTTTCCAAGAAACATCTGCATCTTTTTTTAATGTTCTATATTCTAAATATAATTCTTTATCAAATCCAAAGTATTTACTGAATTGAAAAAAATCATCTATATCAACATTATCATTTTCATTAAACCCAAATTGCTTTAATAATTCATTTTCTTTTTCTCTACTTAAAAATATATCACTTGTTTGTTCTTTTTGTATATTATAATTTCTGTCTTTTAATAACTTTTCTAATTTTTCTGATATTTTAATTTCTCTCATTATTTCCTCCAAAAAATATTTATTTTCTCTACACGAATTTTACACGAATGAGGTCACAAACTTTTTTTGTTTGTTTAGTTTTAATTAGTTTTTTTAGGCTTATTTAGTCATTTTTCATTAAACTAAATAAAACTAAAAGGGGCTAAAAGTGGCTAAATAAAGCCGTTCTTGGTGTTGGTCATAATAAGACACGAAGTATTCAACGTTATTCTCTGGGAAGAACTCTTTGAATTCACTATATAGTTGTCCTGCTAGTGTCTTATTGTGTGCTAAAACTAGTGTTGGTTTTTGCACTTTTTGAATGATATTTGCCATTGTGAAAGTTTTTCCGTGAGCCTGTAACTCCTAGAAGCGTCTGGAATTTCTTCCCCTCTTCTATTCCTTTTGATAGATATTCTATTGCTTTTGGTTGGTCGCCTGTTGGCTTATATTCTGAGTGTAATTTAAACATTTCTCCTCCCATCATATTAATTATTTATTATTGAATACATACACATATCATGGTATCCATCTTTTAATTTTATATATTTCCTTAAAGTACCTTCATATTCCATTTTACATTTTTCCATAACTTTTTTAGAAGCTATATTTTCTATACAGCATCCACCTTGAAATCTTTGTACTTTTAACTTATTTAGGAAAAATCTTTTACTATCTCTAATGCTTCTGTCATATATCCTTTATTAGTGTATCTATTGTCTATAGCATAGCCAAACTCAACTGAATCATTATATTCATTTACCTTCAAGTTTATTGAACCTATTATAGTAGTCTTTAATTTCATATTTATTATTAATCTTAATTAAAGATGTCTTTTCTTATTGGCATAATATAAAAATTCTTTTTGAGTTATATTTTGATTTTGTTCTATTAACTCTAAAATTTTTCTTTGTGTTGAATTTACACCCACACTATAATCTTATTTTACATTCTGTTACTTTAATTTCTTTATATCTTCACCCATTATTTTCAAATAGTCTTTTTCTGCGTGTGTTAAATGATTTTGCATATACTTATCATATTCTTTATGACTTTTTCTAATGCTTTCTCGTGATATACTTTCCTCTTGTTATTTATTATATCTTTTCTAGTCATTAAAAAAAACTATCTAATTCATTTGTCCAGTCCTTAATTGTCATTGTATGCATGTTTAATGCATTTTGTTTTGAACTGTCAAGAATTCTTTTACAGTTGAATTTTCTTTTAGTTCACCCTCTTCAAATATATTTTGTATATGTTCACTTATATTTTGTTTGGTTGTATCAAACAATTCTGCCATTGCATTTTGAGTAATCCATACTTTTTCCTCTTCTAGTTCAAGTTCTATTTTAACCTATCTATAGTTTGTTGTATACATTTTATATCATCTTTTTTAATAAAATACAAGGTATTATTATTTTAAGTTTCGTTTTTTTCTAAATATATTAATAGTAGTTTATTCAATGTTTTAATTGGTAAACAAATCTATTTTTAGTAAAATGTTACTATTCTAAATATTTCTTGATTTAACATAAAAAAATCTAAACTTAAAAACTATTATACTTTTATTTTAATATTGCTAATTTTTCATATACATATTTCTTGACTTTTTACTTTGTATTGTGTATTATTAGAAAGTACAATTGATAAAAAACTACTGAGAGTAGTTTCAGATATGGAGGTTAATATGTCAAAAATTTTTAAAATAACTTTAGTTTTATTTATTATCTTATTTTCTATATGTAGTTTTTCACTAGCAACTGATATTGATTTAAATATTACAGATGATAATATTAGTTCTACAGAGAATACAATAACAAACAGTTTTACTAATACAAATAGAGAATCTACTTTTTCAAATAATAATAGCCAATCTACAACAATAAGTAGTGTTAAAGATACTTCTACTACTTCTAGTGATGGTTTAGGATTAACTAATATTTTAAATATTTTATTAATTGTAGTTGGTGTTGTTTTAATTTTACTATCAATTGCAATTTTGATAAGATTACATGGTTAAAATAAAAAAGACGTATTTTATATATGTCTTTTTTATTTTATTATTTCTTACTTTTTTCGTCATTATAATTGAAATTTTTTCAAGTTATTTCTTTAATGTATATTTTATTTATATTTTTTAATACTAATATTGAGTTTAAATTTATAAAATTTAAATATATAAGGAGGTTTATTATGAAAAAGAAACTTTATATTACTCTTTTAACACTTGTTGCTATTATATTTTTTTCTTTTTCCTATACATTTGCTGCTAATGATATGAGTGTTGTTGATGGCATAAGAAATGTTGTTGGTGGTGCTGAAAATGTTGTAGAAGATGCTGGAAAAGGTGTAGTAGATGGTGTTAGAAATGTTACTTCAGGTGGTGAAAATGTAATGGAAAACGTAGCTGGTGACATAGGTAATGGAGTTCAAAATACTGGTAATAAAGTTGCTGGTTCATTACGTAATGATAATAATAATTATGATGCTACTAGAACATCTACAAATGCAGCCGAAGGAACTTTTTTAGGTATGAACAGTACTGTTTGGACATGGCTTATAATGGCTGTTGTAGGTATTGCAATTGTTGCTCTTGTATGGATGTATGCTAAGCAAAATAATAATTCTTATAATGATTAATATTTTTAAGTTAAAGGTTGGGAGTTGTAAGTTAGATTTTTAGTAAATTATTATTAAAATTGAACTTTATCTTTCAACTTTTTCTTTTATTATTTATTCTTTTGTGTTATACTATACATGGTAATTTAATATAAAAAGTGAGGTACATATATGTCTAATTTAATTGCTAAAAATCCTGTTGCAAAGCATAATTATAATATTATAGATACTATTGAAACTGGAATTGTTTTAAGTGGTACAGAAATAAAGTCTATTCGAAATGGTAGAATTAATTTAAAAGATAGCTATGCTAGTATCCAAAATGGTGAAGTTTTTATTCACTCTATGCATATTAGTCCATATGAGCATGGCAATATTTTTAATAAAGATCCTTTAAGAGATAGAAAATTACTTTTAAATAAAAATGAAATTAGAAAATTAGTTGGCTTGATTAAACAAAAAGGATATACTTTAGTTCCTATTAGTTTATATTTTAAAGGTAGTTTTGTTAAAGTTGAACTTGGAATTGGAGTTGGTAAAAAACTTTATGATAAACGTGAAGATTTAAAGAAAAAAGATGCGGAAATGTATATGAAAAGGCATATGTAACTAAGTAGGTCGCCATAAATGACGACCTAGAGCCTATCGTAAAAGTTGTGTAAATCGGATTTCCTTCCGATTGATAACTTGA
>CAMXOP010000039.1 GCA_947245665.1 uncultured Clostridiaceae bacterium | reverse complement strand
CCTTCAATATTTTATTTTTCTTATTAGGTGTGACATATCTATTGTAAACCTATATATACTGAATTTTAAAAAATTTCTTCATATTTGTTTATAATTTTATCCCAATTATATTCTTCTTCTATTCTTTTTTTTGATAATTCTTCATATTTTTCTTTATCTTCTTTTGCTATATTTTCTATTTTATCTAATATATTACATAAACTTCTTTCTTCTTTATTCCAATATATTGCTCCATCTTTTGCTACTTCTTTATTAAATTCAACATCTAATAATAAGTTCAGTTTTGTTGTTGCTAATGCTTCTAATAGTGAAGGATTTGTTCCTCCTACTTCATGGCCATGTATATATGCATATGCATTTTTTCTTATTTGTGTCAGTAATTCTGAATCGTATACTGTTCCTACAAATTTTATCCTTTTATCTTTATCAAAGTTGGTTTTTTGTTTTAATTCTTCATAAAATTTATTTTCTTCTACATTTGTTATAATTACTAAATCTTTTTTTGTTTTTGATTTCATAAATTCTTTTATCATTGTTTCATAATTATTTTCTGGAACAAATCTTCCTACTATTAAATAGTAGTTATTTCTTTTTATATTTTTTTCTATACACCAATTTACTAATTTATTAACTGTATTGACTTTTACTAATTCAGAACCATATGCTATAAAAGTAGTATTGGGCTTATATTTTTTATATTCTTCTTTTATATATTTTTCAATGTTTATAGAGTCACATATAAGTAAATCTGCATATTTTGCCATTTGTTTTTCACATACTTTAAAAAACTTTTTTAGTATAAAATTCCATTTGTCTCTTTTCCATTCACAGCCATCTGGATTTACATATACTTTTGCACCTAGTTTATGAAACCTTTTTACATATATATTTATAAACAAACCTATACCTGTACCTAATATGTATATAATTGCATTTTTTATTTTGTTTTTCTTTATATATCTTATAGTTCTTTCTAAAGCTACTAAATCATAATATTCTGCTTTTGCAGCTCCTATATGGGGTACTTTAACATTAAAACATCTACTATCATTATATTCAAATTCATCATTATTATTTGAAAGGCATGCTACATGGTATTTTATATTTTGTTTCACTTTTTTAGCAGTTAAATTTTCTACAAATGTTTCAAAACCACCATATTTTGCTGGTATTCCATTTGAGCCTATTATAAATACATTTTTTTCATTCATTTATATTTTCTCCATTCTTTTTCTTGGTTAAAATTTATTTAATTTGATGGCTATTAGCATTTTTATATTAAGGTATGAACTTTTTGTTCTAAATTTTTTATTATGAATTAGCCATCTTTTAGCTTTTTCATCTGTTCTATATTTTATTAAATTTTCTATAACTTGTTTTGCCCCTTTAGTTAAATATTTTTCATAACCATTTTTTAGTTCTTCTGCTATATTAGCTCTCATGCTTATATTATTTTCTACAGATATTTCATATTGTTTTTTCAACTTTTTAATTGGGTTATCCTTATATCCTACTACATTATTTGAATGTTGCCTATATTTTATATAGGAATTATCATCTATAACAACATTTCCTCCTATTGCATAACATACTCTAGTTATCCAAGAGTCATGCATTATTATATAATTAGGCATATGTTCTTTTAATATTTCACACAATTTTTTATTAAATACTTGTGTACATCCTGTAGCAAAGTTTTTTATCATTTCTCCTTCAAATGTAAAGTTGCCTATTACTTTTTTTATTGACATTTCATTTAAATTTTCATTAACTACTTTTAATGCAGAAATATATAGTGATGGTTCTT
Source organism: uncultured Clostridiaceae bacterium (assembly GCA_947245665.1). Taxonomy (GTDB): domain Bacteria; phylum Bacillota; class Clostridia; order TANB77; family CAG-508; genus UMGS1663. The sequence continues at coordinate 12,856 of CAMXOP010000039.1, read as the reverse complement.
CTTGTTTTTCTTGAATTTTATTTATTGCAGATATTATTTTTTTGTTTTCCCATACATCATCTTGATCTGAAAATGCATAGTAATCTGCTTCTTTCGAATTTTTTATTAAATCCATAAAACTTTTGGCTGGCCCTATATTTTCTCCTATATAAAAACTTATATTTTTGTTTGTTTTACTCATTTCTTTAATTATTTCTATTGTTGTGTCTGTAGACCCATCATCTCTGATTAGTAATGATATTTCCACTTTTTCTTGATTTAGTATACTTTCTATCTGTTGTTTTAAATATCTTTCTCCATTGTATGTTGACATTAATACTTGTACTTTTTCCATTCTCTAATTTGTATCAGATAATTCTGATATATCCTCCATTATAAATTATCTATTTTTATGTATAGTATTAAAAACTATTTTTATTAAAAAAGGCATATTTAGTACTAAGAAATTTTTTATAAATTGTGCTATAGTTTCTGTTTTATATAGTTTATAAAATATATTCCATTTTCTAAAGTTACAGTTTTTCTTTGTTTTTAACATTTTAAAATATTCTAAGGCTTCTTTGTTTTGTTTTTTTAGTCTCTCATCAAATATGTCTTCTCTTAATATATATGTGTCAAATACTCCTATTCTAATATCAATTGAGAAGTCTCTAATTTCTTCAATTTTTTTACATGTTTTACTTGCTTTTTTTGTTCCTACTTGATTTTTTCCATGTTGCCTATATAAAATATATGGTGTTTCTAAATATCCTATTTTTCCATTTAATGAAACTATTAAACCTATCCAATAATCATGTATCATATATTTTGAATTTATTGGAAGTGGTAATATTTTAGTTAAGAATTTTTTTTTAGATAAAATTGTACAACCTGTCATACAATTGTATAAGTATTGCAGTTTATAATCGTTAATGTATTTTTTTATTTTGTTCTCCATATGCATATACTTGTTATATGATTTATGTATTGTATTTAATTTTTCATCTACTACTTCTAAATCTCCAAATACTAAATCTAAATTTTCTTTTTCTAATTTTTCTACTGTTTTTTCAATTTTTTCTTTTTTCCATACATCATCTTGGTCACACAACATATATAGGTTATTTTCTACTTGTTTTAATAGGAATTCAAAGTTTTTTACATATCCTAAATTTTCTTCTTGATAAAATATTTTTATATTTTCATTTTTTTCATATTCTTTTAATATCTCTCTTGTTTTATCTGTTGAACAATCATCTGAAATAATAATTTGTATATTATTATATGTTTGGTTTAATAAGCTATCTATTTGCTCTTTTAGATATTTTTCACCATTATATGTAGCAAGCAATATATCGATTTTTTCATTCATTTTTATTTTTATGTTAGTATTTTTACTAACATTTCTCCTTATCTATTTTTAATTTATTTTTTACTTTTATACATATTTCAAACATTATTAATGCTATTATAATCCCTGTTATCACTCCTAATGAATCAATGCAAACATCTCTAATTTCACAACTCCTACCTGCTATAAATAATTGATGTATCTCATCTGATATAGCATATAATGTACCAAATAGCTGGCTATATAATATACTTTTACATCTAACCCTTTTTAATTGTATAAACGAGCATTGCTTGTTAGCATCATAAAGACTATTTTGTTTTTCACATGTAAGTGCATAGTTTATAGTTAGAAATCCTAATAATGTGTATATTGAAAAATGTGCCAACTTTCTTACAATTGGCTGTAATACTTCATTTGCTATATGCTCTTTTTCATGTTCTTCCATATTTTTAAATTGCGGTAATACTTTCATTACTAAGTTTACCACTCTTCCACTTGATGCACTTGATGTATCTGCTACTTGATTTGAGAAGTGAAATATTGTTATACAGTTAATTATTATTAATATCAAAAATATTATTCTTCTTAGTTTCATCCTTTGCTCCTTTTTGATTAAAAAGTTGTCATATTGGCTGTCAAATGTTTTAATTTTACATTCTATTTGGCATTTCAATACCTAGTAACCCTGCTCCTGTTTTTATAATTGTTCCTACTGCATATGTTAAATATAGTCGTGCGTCTTGTAACTCTTTTTCTTCTGTAATTATTTTGTTTGCATTATAAAAACTACTGAATTTTTGTGCTAAATCTATTAGGTATCTTGATAATATTGATGGTTCATTTTTTGATGTCACTTGTTTTAATATATCTTCAAAATTATATATTGTTTTTATTGTTTCTATTGATTGTATATCATTTAATTTTGTGAAGTCAACATTATTAAATTCTGGTAAATAACCTGCTTTTTCTAATACACTTTTTGTACGAACATATATATATTGAATATATGGACCTGTTTCTCCTTGGAAGTTTAGCATTGTATCCCAATCAAATATTTCATCTTTTATTCTACTATTTGATAAGTCATTAAATATTACTGCTCCTATTCCTACTTTTTTTGCTACTTCTTGTTTTTCCTCTAATTGTGGATTTTTTTCTTCTATTACTTTTAATGCTCTTGAAATTGCTTCATTTAGTAAGTCTTCTAGTTTTATAATATTTCCTTCTCTTGTAGACATCTTACCGTTCTTTAAGCCTTACCATTCCAAATGGTACATGTTCTAAACCTTTTATATATTTTTCATCTAAATCTAATAATTTGGCAACTTCAAATATTTGTTTAAAGTGTAATACTTGTTCATATGATGTTACATATAATGCTTTATCAAAATTATAATTTCTTGCTCTATATAATATAGCAGCTAAATCACGTGTTGCATATGTTGTTGAACCATTGGTTTTTCCAATAATACATGGTGCTGTATCTTCTCCTAAGTTAATTATTCGTGCTCCTTCTGATTCTACTAGTTTTCCTGTTTGTTCTAATTTTTCTATTACTTCTGCCATTTTATCTGAGTAGAATGCTTCCCCATTCCATGAGTCAAATGTACTACCTAATAAGTCATATACTTTTTGAAATTCTTTTAAACTTAAATTTCTAAATCTTGTCCAAATTTCTGTACAATATTCATCTCCATCTTCTAACTTTTTGAAGTTATTTCTACATTCTTCTAAAACACTTTCATCTTCTTTACAAAGATTATTAATCCTTACATATATTTTAGTTAGCTCATCTATTGGGTTTTCTTCTATTTTATATTCTTCTCCCCATCTTTTATAGCCTTCTATTAATTTGCCAAATTGAGTCCCATAATCTCCTAAATGATTAACACCTATAACATTGTATCCTAAAAATTTATATATGTTATATAAAGCTGCTCCTATAACTGTTGAGCGTAAGTGACCTATATGAAATGGCTTTGCAATATTGGGTGATGAATAGTCTATTACTATATTTTTGCCTTCTCCGATTTTTGTTGCTCCATAATTTTGTTTTTTATTTTCAAATTCTTTTAATACTTCTTCTACTAATATATTAGTGTTTATATAAAAGTTTAGATATCCACCTACTATTTCTATTTTTTTTATATACTTTTCATCTATTTGTATTTTTTCTTTTATATCATTTGCAATAGCAGGAGGTGCTTTTTTTAGTTCTTTTGCTAATTTAAAACATGGAAATGCATAGTCTCCCATTTTAAAGTCTTTTGGTATTTCTATATATTCTTCTAATTCTTTCACATTTGAATTAGTTACTTCAGATATAGCCTTTGCTATATTTTTAAAATTTAACATTTTTCTCTCTCCTATTTATTTAATTTCGTATTTATTTTAACAAAAAAATCCATTTATTTCAATGGATTTTTTTGTATTTCAAGTAAATTATGAATTAATTATTGCAATAAAGTCTTTTAAAAAAGTTTTATAAAAAGAATTTGCTACTTTTGAAAGTTCCTTTTCATTATATATTCTCAAATAATAAATAATCTCACAATTATTTTCTGGTTGCAGACATATCATTCTATAATGCGCAAATGTTATATAAGAATCTTTATTTACAGCTACAAATACATCATCTCCTATCTTTAAGTTCACTATTCCTGTATCTTTTTTAACATTATTGGAATATACACAAATACTTTTATGATTCGTTTTAAAAATATTTAGAATTAAATTTTCTCCACTTTTTTTTGCTTCCCACAGTTTCGTAATTTTCTTACCTGTATTTGCTTTTCTTACTGTGTCATCTATTTTTTTGAAATATTGTACCTGTATTCCATACATTCTTGCTTTTAAACACATCTCTTTATCTGCTGTTAATAAGATTAAATTTTCCTTATTAATTGCACAATAATTTATTATACAATCGTCTGGCATTCCCACATTTTCATCTATTAGTACATTTTCAAATTTACTTTCGTTATTTACAGCTAAATTTAAAATATATGTTGCATCCTTAGATTCTAACTCTTTAGGAATTCTGTGTTTTTGTGGATATTCCTCAATATCATTTAATTCTTTTATAGTTACACTTGTCAAAATTATTTTTGAATCTTTAATAGTGCAAATTTTTGCAAGTATAGTTCTTATATCTATACAGCCTGTTATTGATGCATCAATAACATATTTGGTAAAATTCTCTTTTTTTGTATTTGTCTGGCTTTTTTCTTTTTCCTTTCTTGAATTTACTGCATTACTTTTTAATTGTTCTCTTATTCTCCGTTCTACAATTGGATGATCTGATAAACAAGTTTTTATTTGTGCATTGTTTAATCCTGTCATTTCTCCAATTTCTTTCATTGAAGTTGCTTTCTTAGCGGCTTCTCTAATCCTTTTGTAGTCTTCTTCAATCTGTTTCTTTGTTCTTCTTACCATATCATATCTCCTTTTTTATTGTATTATTGATATAAAAAACAAATAAAAAAATAATTTACTTAAACATTCCTCCTTTTCAAATTTTAGTTTAAAATTGTAAGTTTTAAAAATTATGTTAATATAATATCATATTTTTGTAGTTATTGCAATATCATTTTATCATTAATTGAAAAAATAGTAAGGAATTGAGATACTTCCAAAATTTTCCTGTTTTAAATTAAAGTTTGAAGAAGTATCTAAAAATAGCAGTAAAATTTTGGACACATCCAATTCTTTCTATTTTCATTTTTGAATATTTTTTTATATATTGTTAAAACTATATATATGTAATTCGAATGGAGGTGTTTTTTATGTCAGAAAAAAATAATAAAAACAATAAAAATAATAATAACAACCAAAAAAATAATCAAAACAGAAATAATAATAACGAGAACAATAACAACAATTGTAGATAGTTTAATCTTAAGATTAAAGAAAAATGCACATAGCTTTTTTATTCTATGTGCATTTTTTCTATTACATATACATAATGATTTATTCTTAATTTCTCTTACCACTACATTGTAAATCTCTTTTATTCTTAAGATGATACTTTATTATTACTCTACTATAATACCATAATCACGTACTAAACTATATGCTGGAAGACCTTTAATTTGTTGCATATGACTTAAATATACTAATTTCATATCATGTTGTTTACAGAATCTTTGTATATCTTGTTCATAAATTTCCAAATATTCTCCATTACTTAAAGTTATTCTCATTCCTTCGTCTAATGGCTTTTTCACATCATCATGTTTTATTGCAATACATTTCTTTTTTATTTTATAATAAAGTACTTTTTTAATTGTTATTTCTATAAACGAATCTTCTTTCCTAGCTTTTCTTATTAAAGTATTTTTAAGATATTGATTTATTATATTCCAATCTTCAGCTGTCCTAAATGTTAGTCTATATGAATCTGTTAAGTAGTCAAGATTTATGAGATATTCATCTTTTTCTTCATAAATCATTAATATCGATTTCGGATCTATAAGGTATGCTATTGTCTTGAATGTTCCACAATATTTATTTGAGAATTTATATTTTCCATTTTCTTTTATCAAATATGCTAGCTCCATATCATATTGATCGCAGAAACTTTGTATATCTTCATTACGAATTTCTAAATTTTCTCCATTACTTAAGATAATTCTATTACTTTGTTCAGTTGCTAATATTTTATCTTCTATATATTCTTCTTTTAATTCATTAACAAATCTACTATACCAATCTTCTATTCTTCTTGGTTCTTTACTTTGTATTTGTATTCGGGGCTCTTTTATATACTTAGAGTTACACTTAATACATATATACTTCCTTTTAATTTTTAAACTAAATTTTTTTTCTACTGTTATTATAGCATTAGGAGGACAATTTTTTAAAATACCTTTAAGATATTCTTCTATTATTTCCCAATCTTGTTGTGTTCTAATTAATGGTTTTGGATATTCTTCATTCCGTTTTTTTTCTTCTGAAGCTTGTTGAATGGCATTATACATCTCTGATAATTGTTCTTTTAAAGTCATAAAAAAACCTCCTTTACATTTTGCGTTTGCAGTTACTTGTATTATATTATCATACTTTATGTAATTTTGCAATAGTAAAAGGGCGTAATTCGGTAAATTATATTTGGTATTCCTCACCGATTAAGCCCCTACATATAAATTATATTTTTAAGTTTTAAGCCACATATGTTTATCTTCTGGTGTAATATTTTTATATCTTGAATCTTCATATATTATATATTCAGAAGATAGACTTTTTGAACATATTTCATGTGTCTTTGCCTTATGGCTCTTTTCTAACCGTTTTAATACTTCTTTGCTAGTGCCTCTTGCTAAAACTTTATTAGTATTATCCAAAGGTAAGTCAAAGTCTTCAATATTTTTTAAGGTTACTTTAAGCATTCTTGTTCCTCCCTAATTCCTTTTCAAGTGAATTATTAAATCTCCTTTTTTCATCCTTTATTCTTAAGCATACTATTTTAGGTAGGCTAATGAAGAGACGAAATATATCAGCTAATGCTTCTATTATTAGTTTGATAATTTCAATAGAATCTTTTACTATTGTTCCTTTTTTTAGATATTCTTTGAAGCTGTCAATTATAAGGTAAATCAGCATAAGAATAGTTATGCTACCCATAATTGCAGCAAATCCCACCATGATATTCGTAATGCAAATAGAAAACATACCGCCTTCCAATGAAATTGATAATGGATCCAATATTTGCATAAATTTAATCGTTATACTTCCTATGAAATTTAGTAATACTAACAAGGTTGGTACCCATACAATAAATGAGTAACGTTTTAGAATTACCTTTAACATTGCCTTTCTCCGCTTGTTCTTTGTTTCGTTTGAAAAATTTTTCATATACAAAACCCTCCTTTATACAGTTACTATTTTAAGTTACTTATATTATATTAGCACATTTAATATAATTTAGCAATATATTTAAGTTGACTTTTTATATTCCGCTTTGTTATTTAGTACTATTGATTTCCGCATTGGGGACAGTTCCTAATCTAGCCAGATTATTTTTGTTTTTTTGCCTTGAGGTTCTTCTCTATCTTGTTTCCGATTGCGAACCGTCCCCAAAGCTACCCCCTAGCTAGTTTAGATATTTCTTCAAAAATTTTCCGGTGTAGCTTTGGTCGTTTCTTGCTATTTGTTCTGGTGAGCCTACTGCTATTATTTGGCCGCCTTTGTCGCCGCCTTCTGGGCCTAGGTCTATTATGTGGTCGGCGGTTTTTATTAGGTCTAGGTTGTGTTCTATTACTATTATGCTGTTTCCAGTGTCTACTAGTCTTTGTAGTATGTCTACTAATTTGTGTACATCGGCTATGTGAAGGCCTGTTGTTGGTTCGTCTAGGATGTATAGTGTTTTTCCTGTTGCTTTTTTTGATAGTTCGGTTGCTAGCTTTACACGTTGGGCTTCTCCTCCTGATAAGGTTGTTGATGGTTGTCCGAAGTTTGATGTAGCCTAAGCCTACGTCATATAGTGTTTGTATTTTATTTTTTACTTTTGGTAGGTTTTTGAAGAATTCTAGTGCTTCTTCTACTGTCATATCTAGTACGTCTGATATTGTTTTTCCTTTATATTTTACTTCTAAAGTTTCTTTATTGTATCTTTTTCCGTGGCATACTTCACATGGTACATATACATCTGATAAGAAGTGCATTTCTATTTTTAATATACCATCTCCATTGCAGGCTTCACATCTTCCACCTGCTACGTTGAAACTAAATCTTCCTTTGTCATATCCACGCATTTTTGCTTCATTTGTTCCTGCAAATAGGTCTCTTATAAAGTCAAATACTCCTGTATATGTTGCTGGGTTTGAACGTGGTGTTCTTCCTATTGGTGATTGGTCTATGTTTATTATTTTGTCTATGTTTTCTAGTCCTTTTACTTCTTTACATTTTCCTGGTTTTTCATTTGAACCGTTTAAATCTCTTGCTACACTTTTATATAGTATTTCGTTTACTAGTGTGCTCTTTCCTGAGCCTGAAACTCCTGTTACACATACAAATTGACCTAATGGGAACTTTACGTTTACATTTTTTAGATTATTTTGATTAGCACCCTTTACTTCTATTGCTTTACCATTTGATTTTCTTCTTTTTGAAGGGACTTTTATTTGTTTTCTTCCACTTAAATAGTCTCCTGTGACTGAGCCTTCTACTTTTTTAATTTCTTCAGCAGTTCCGCTGAGCCATTACTTTTCCTCCATGTACTCCTGCCCCTGGTCCTATATCTATTATTTGGTCTGCAGCATACATTGTGTCTTCATCATGTTCTACTACTAGTACTGTATTTCCTAAATCTCTTAATTTTTTTAGTGTTGCTATTAGTTTGTCATTATCTCTTTGGTGAAGACCTATACTTGGTTCATCTAGTATATATAATACTCCTGTTAGGCCAGAACCTATTTGTGTTGCTAAACGTATACGTTGTGCTTCTCCTCCTGATAGTGTGCCTGCATTTCTTGATAATGTTAGGTATTCTAAACCTACATCCATTAAAAATTGAAGCCTTTTGTTTAATTCTTTTAAAATTTGATCTGCTATCATTGCATCTTTTTTACTTAATTTTAGAGCATTTAGGTAGTTCTTTATTTTGTCTATTGACATATCTGTTAGTTCATTTATGTTTTTATCTCCAACTTTTACTGATAAGCTGTTTTTACTTAAACGTGCTCCATTACATGTAGGGCAATCACTTTCGCTCATATACATTTCATAAAAATCTCTCATTCCTTGTGATTTTGTTTCACTATGACGCCTTTCTAATGTTGGTATTACTCCTTCAAAAGGCTGTGAAAACTTTCTGGTTCCTGCAAATGATGTGTATTCAAAGTCTATTACTTCATCTCCTGTTCCATAAAGAATCTTTTCTATGAAATCTCGTGGTAATTTTTTTATTGGTACATCTTTTATTTTTACCCCATAGTGTTTTGCTATACTTTCAAAATACATTTTTGCCATAGTATCGCCTTTTTTCATAGTGCTTGAACCAAATGCTTTTACTCCATCATATAGAGTTTTATTTTTGTCTGGTATTATTAGTTCTTCGTCCATTTTCATTAAAAAGCCTATTCCACTGCAACTTGGGCATGCTCCATATGGGTTATTAAATGAGAACATTCTTGGCGTTAGCTCTCCTATACTTATTCCACAGTCTGGACAGGCATAGTTTCCACTATATAGTGTTTCTGTTTTATTAGTTGCATCTTCTATTAAAACTAATTTTTCTGCATATTTAAAAGCCATTTCTATGTCTTCTGCTAGTCTACTTCTGATGTCTTCTTTTACAACTAGTCTATCTATTATTAATTCTATGTTGTGTTTTTTCTTTCTATCTAGTTCTAAATCGTCTGAAAGCTCGACTGTTTGGCCATCTATTCTAGCACGTACAAATCCTTCTTTTTGGTAACCTTCTAATTGTTTTACAAATTCACCTTTTCTACCCCTTACTATTGGAGCTAATACTTGAAGTTTTGTTCCTTCTTCTAGCTGCATAACCATATCTACTATTTGGTCTACTGTTTGTTTTTGTATTTTTTTACCACAGTGTGGGCAGTATGGTACACCTATTCTTGCATATAGTAAACGAATATAGTCATATATTTCTGTTACTGTTCCTACTGTAGAACGTGGGTTTTTTGAAGTTGTTTTTTGGTCTATTGATATTGCTGGTGAAAGCCCTACTATTGACTCTACTTCTGGTTTTTCCATTATACCTAAGAATTGCCTTGCATAGCTTGATAGGCTTTCTACATATCTTCTTTGGCCTTCTGCATATAATGTATCAAAAGCTAGTGAAGATTTTCCTGAGCCTGATAAGCCTGTTATTACTACTAGTTTGTCACGTGGTATTTCTATATTTATATCTTTTAAGTTGTGTTCCTTTGCGCCTTTTATTATTATTTTATTGTTCATTTTCTCCTCCCTAAGTTCCCATTGGGGACGTTTCCTTTTGGGATATCTGTCCCTTTTGAGAACATTATACTATATTATTTTATAAAAAACAAGAGTTTGGTATATGTTTTTATTGTAAGTTATTGCATTTTATGTAAGTTTTTGTTATAATTTTGTTATTGAACCTTGTAATTTATATAGAAAGTTATTGCTTCTATATGTTTTGCTTATTATCATTTTTTAGATTTTAAAGAGTAAAAACTTAAGTTATGTTTTCATCAAAGGAGGGTACTTTATGAATAAATTATTAATATCATTAGAGGAACAACTTATGTCTGAGGCAGAGTTTGGACTTTTCCATTTTTATGCTAAGATACCTCTTAGAAAAGCTGAAGAATTAAGGAAGCAAGGATTTGATGTAACAGATTCGCATGAAAGTAAAGGTTCCCCACGTTTACATAAAATAAGTTGGAAAACAGCTGGAGCTTATTTATTTGATTATGAAAATATTAATGATTTAGATGAAAATAATTCAAATTATTCATTAGCTCAAAAGCTTTGGATTATTTCTGAAAAAAATCTGCCTAGTCTTAAGTATTTATATCATTAATATTATATTACAAAAATCATAATTTCAAAAAAGTTGCAACCTAATTTGGTTGCAACTCTTTGATTTTATCTCTTATTTCGGCAGCTTTCTCGAATTCCATTGCTTGGGCATATTTTAGCATTTCGTCTGTTAGCTTATCTATTACTTCTTGAAGGCTTGCTTCTTCTGATAAGTTGTATTCTTCCTGTGCTTCTTCTATTATGCTTGCCTTTATTGTATCTCTTATTGATTTTTTAATTGTTTGTGGAACTATGCCATGTTCTTCATTGTATTTTGATTGTATAGCTCTTCTTCTATTTGTTTCTGTAATTGCTTTTTCCATACTTTCTGTTAGTTCGTCTGCATACATTATTACTTTTCCTTCGGTGTTTCTTGCAGCACGTCCTATAGTTTGTATTAGTGAACGTTCTGAACGCAAGAAACCTTCTTTGTCAGCATCTAATATTGCTACTAGTGAAACTTCTGGAATGTCTAGACCTTCTCTTAAAAGATTTATTCCTACTAGTACATCAAATTCGCCTAACCTCAAATCTCTTATTATTTCCATTCTTTCTAAGGCTTTTATGTCTGAGTGCATATACCTTACTTTTATTCCTATTCCTGCTAGGTAGCTACTTAAATCTTCTGCCATTTTTTTAGTTAGTGTTGTTACTAATACTCTATCACCTTTTTGTATTCTTTGCCTTATTTGTTCAATTAGGTCATCTATTTGATTTGCCACTGGTTTTACTTCTATTATTGGGTCTAATAGTCCTGTTGGACGTATTATTTGTTCTATTACATTTTCATTTGAATGTTCTTTTTCATAGTCTGCTGGTGTCGCACTTACAAATACACATTGATTTATTCTTTGCTCAAATTCCTCAAATTTAAGCGGTCTATTGTCAAAGGCTGATGGAAGTCTGAAACCATATTGTACTAATGATTCTTTTCTTGCTCTATCTCCATTATACATTGCTCTTACTTGTGGAACTGTAGCATGTGATTCATCTATTAGTAGTAGAAAATCTTTTGGAAAATAGTCAAATAATGTAAATGGCGGGCTTCCTTCTTCTCTTCCACTGATATGCCTTGAATAGTTTTCTATACCTTGGCAGAAACCTGTTTCTTTCATCATCTCTATATCGAAGTTTGTTCTTTCTTCTATTCTTTGAGCTTCAATTAGTTTTCCTATTGATTTAAAGTATTCTACTCTTTCTTCTTTTTCCTTATCAATAGTTTCTATTGCTCTTTCCATTTTTTCGCTGGTTGTTACATAATGTGAGTTTGGAAATATTATAACATGATTTCTTGAAGCCTCTGCTTTTCCTGTTAATGGATTTATTTCAGATATTTTTTCTATTTCATCTCCCCAAAATTCCACACGTATTGCTGTTTCAGATTCATCTGATGGATATATTTCTACAATATCCCCTTTTGCTCTAAATGTTCCCCTTTTAAAATCTAGTTCATTTCTTGTATATTGCATATTTATTAATTTTTTAAGCATTTTGTTTCTTTCAACTTGCATCCCTGGTCTTAAAGAAACGGCCATATTTTCATAGTCAATAGGGTCACCTAAACCATATATACATGAAACAGATGCAACTATTATCGTATCCCTTGTTTCAAATAAAGAAGCTGTTGCACTATGGCGAAGCTTGTCTATTTCATCATTTACTGAAGAATCCTTTTCTATATATGTGTCTGATTGTGGAATATAGGCTTCTGGTTGATAATAATCGTAATAACTTACGAAGTATTCAACGTTGTTCTCTGGGAAATACTCTTTGAATTCGCTATATAGTTGTCCTGCTAGTGTCTTATTATGTGCTAAAACGAGTGTTGGTCTTTGCACATTTTGTATAATATTAGCCATTGTAAAAGTTTTTCCGTGAGCCTGTAACTCCTAGAAGCGTTTGGAATTTCTTGCCCTCTTTTATTCCTTTTGTTAGATATTCTATTGCCTGTGGTTGGTCGCCAGTTGGCTTATATTCTGAGTGTAATTTAAACATTTTTTCCTCCTTTGTGAC
>CAMXOP010000038.1 GCA_947245665.1 uncultured Clostridiaceae bacterium | reverse complement strand
TATATGAATATGTTTCAATTAAAATTCCAAGGCATAGTGGTGCTATAATTGATATTAAGTTTGCTAACAAACTATCTATTGAAAAATATTTTTTATAATCATTATTCTTATTAATATTACAAGTTATATTTTCATAAGTAGCGTAATAAAGGCTTATAGCAAATGATTGTAATAGTGCAAAAATATAAATATAATTTACTATATTTTCTTTTAAAGCCAGTAATATACTTACTGTTACTAAATTTGCAAATAAAGAAAATCTATATAACCTGATTATATTATTAGTATTCAAAAATTTGCATATTGCATATCTATAAATAAGGTTACTTGCTGAATATACTAACCAATATTTTAATACTTCCACCAAATTACCTTCTGTAGCATTAAAAAAATAAATACTTAGAAATATATTTCCAAATACTCTTATTATATCTTTTAAATTATTTAGTATAACTAACTTTATCCAATTTTTCTTCATTTTGACCTCTATTATTTATTATATTTATTTCTACTTTTTCTACCCTTATTTAAATTTGCTCCTTTATATGTACTAGTTAATGAGTGACAATTTGGGCACAATAATATTAAATTTTCTTCATTATTATTTTTATAATTGCCATCAATATGTTCAATTTCTAATGGTATTCTATTTGTATATTTATTAATCTTTCCCCAACCACATCTAACACATTTATTATTATATTTATTAAACAGATATGTTTTTATATAAGAAGAAATTTGATATTCTCCTCTCATTGCATTAATTCGATTATTTTTCCATTTATCTATATATTTTTTATATTGGTATTCTTTTTGACATTTATTAGAACAATATTTAGAACGTTTATTTATTTCTCTATTGCAATTTATGCAATTCATAATAATCACCTTCTACTCTTATTTATTACTAATATATATAAGGTATAGTAGTAACATTTCTAATAGGTATCCTCTTAAACAGTGTCCTGTACATATTTTCACAATTTATTTTTAAAAACAAAAAACCAAGCAAGTTTTATAACAAGCCTGGTTTTAAGCATGGAGCCACTTGCCCGAATCGAACGGGCGACCTACTGATTCATACTACTATAATTTTCATTACCATATTTTTATGTTTGTAGTCTGGACTTTCTCTTTACCATAGCTTTTTTAGCTTTAGGTACACCGTATAAAGTCTCTACACTTAGGAATTTCTTCCCTAGCTCGGGATTAACATATATATAATATACTTAGTCTTCCCCGAATTAGCGGTGTCCACTTTATCCGTTTCCAGATAAAGGTGCAAAATAGTTCAAAATAGAAATTTCTTTCTATCTATTCCACAAGTCAGTTGCTCTACCATCTGAGCTAAAGTGGCATATAAGGTTTTGGTGACCCCTACGGGAATCGAACCCATGTCTCCGCCGTGAAAGGGCGATGTCTTAACCGCTTGACCAAGGGGCCTTATATGTAGGATTTAGCCCTTATAGCTAAATCCATTGGTGAGCCATCGCGGATTCGAACCGCGGACAACTTGATTAAAAGTCAAGTGCTCTACCACCTGAGCTAATGACCCAAGTAGGTCGCATATAAGTGCGACTGCTTTTATATAATACTATATTTTTTTTTATTTGTCAACGCATTTTTTAAAATTTGTCAAAATTTCTTTTATTTTTTTATATTTTTCTTTCATATTTTATTATTTACTCATTTTTATATTTATAATATTTTTATATTGTTCTCTTTTTTTGGCCTTTTATTCTCTTACAGGAATAAAATTTTTAGCAAATTTATATTTTCCTCTAGTTTTAATATATATGTATCCTATAAAGCTATATACAATTGCTCCTATAAAATTTACAAATAGGTCTTTCATTGTATCTATAATACCAATATCTAAGTATCCATTTTCTATTGTTGTTATAGTTCCATCTTTTGAATAAATTTCAGTTTTCTCTATATTATTTATTTTTACAGGACTATTCTCTCCGTTTTCATTTAGTTTAACAGATGATATTCTTTGTACTATTCTATCTTTTTGCATATCTAATTTTAATATATTGTCTGCTGCAAATTCATAAAATTCCCATAATACTCCTATTGTCATTGAAAAACAAAAAGCTATTATTGCAACATATAATGGTGATAGATTTATTTTTTGCCCACTTTGATTTAGTATATCTACTAAAGAAAAACCTATTCCTGCACATATAAAACCATTTAATGTATGTAACATTGTATCCCAAAAAGGAATAATTCCATAAAAATTATTTATTTCTCCTAATATTGCACTTGAAAATATAAATAAGTATATTATTGTTTCTAATAAACTTGGTATTCCTATTTTAAATTTTTCTGATATTATTGTTGGCAATGTAAAAAGTATTAATGCTAGTACGCACATTAAAGCATTACTTATATTTCCTAATACTATTTGAAATACCATACTAATAATAACTAATAATCTTAGAATTAGATAAACTATAATTGATTTTTTATTTGTTTCATTATATTTTTTCTTCATTTTTTTCGAAAATTTTCCCATATGCTACTTCCTCCTATTATTTTATTTATAATATCTTTTTATATCATGTACATTGCTTTAAATTAAAAATATTCTTTTTATTATGTTTTTGCACAATTATTTTACTTAACCAATACTCATCCATTCTTTATAAATATTATATACATTAATATGTAGAGTTTAAGTATCTTCTTTAAAGAGAGGACGACTTATTGTCGCCCCTTACATTTTTTACTATTAATTAAATTTTCTATTTATTTAATTTTTCTAATAATTCTTCTAAATCTACTCCATGTACATCACATGCCTCTTCTATTGTTTCTGCTTGTGAAGCTGGGCATCCTAAACAGTGCATTCCTATTTCTAATAATATATCTGCTTTCTCAGGTGCTGCTTCTAATATTTCACCTATTGTTGTTGTTTTTTCAAATTTCATTTTTACTTCCTCCTTTTTTATATACATCATATTTTGTCATTTCTTTAGAACCTTTGTCATTTTAACATAAATTTCAAAAAAAGTATAGACATTTTTGAAAACATATTGTATTATGTTTCCTATAAAAATACAATTTAATTTTACTCTACATATTAATATAAATTTGTATGAACATTATTAGTAATTTATAGAGTATAAAAATTGTTAAATTTAAAGGAGAGTGATGTATATAAATCTACTATTAAATACTTTTTTAATTATTTTTATTATTAATTTTTTTATTACTTTTTATTCAATATATACTTTTTTTGAAATTTATATTTTCCATAACTTACAAGGTTCCAAATTAAATATTAAAAAAAATAATACTTTTATTTAGTAAGAGGATTTTTAATTTTGCAAAGAATTAATTTTTTTATATTATCTTTAATTTTTACTATTGTATCATTTTTCATATCATTTATAATTTTTAAACCTATATTTTATTCAGATACAATAATAATTACATTTGCAATTCACCCTTTTAATATTTGTGAGGAACAACCTTTTATTTGGAATATAATAAAATTTCTATTTATTTTTAACTATTTATTTTCTAACTTTGTTATTTTTAACTTTATTTTTTCTAAAATATTTTCTAAAAAAATAAAAAATAAAATAAATATACAAAAAAATAATAATTATGAATTACATCTTGACATTGGATTTAATTCTTCAAATACTCTTATAAAAATACCAGAAAAAAGCTTATATCAAAATGTTTTAGTAACTGGAACTATTGGTACTGGTAAAACCTCCTCTGCTATGTATCCTTTTACTGAACAATTAATTAAATATAAAAGTAATAATTCAGAAGAAAAATTAGGAATGCTTATTTTAGATGTAAAAGGAAATTACTATTCTAAAGTAAAAGAACTATGTTTAAAGTACCAAAGAGAAGATGATTTAATTATTATAGATTTAAGTGGTAATATAAAATATAATCCATTAGATAAATTACATTTAAATGCTTCTGTTTTAGCAGATAGATTAAAAACTATTTTATTATTATTTTCGCCTAATAATAGTGAAGATTTTTGGTTAGATAAAGTATTTCAAATTCTAACTGAAAGTATAAAATTATGTAGGCTTTATAATAATGGTTATGTTACTTTTGAAGAATTACATAATTTGATATTTTTTAAAGACTATTACTTAGAAAAAGTAAAATTATTAAAAGAATTATTTATAAAAAATACTTTTTCTACTGAACAAGTATATAATTTACTTTCTAGCTTAAATTTTTTTGAAAAAGAATATTATTGTTTAGATGATAGAACTATATCTATCTTAAAATCTGAAGTAAGTAGAATTACAAATTTATTTATTTCTGATTATAATGTAAAAAATACTTTTTGCCCCCCAAAAAAAGATATTAATTTTTTCGGATTTTCAGAAGTTATAGAGAGAGGTAAAATAGTAGTTTTAAATATGAATATCGCAAATTATAAAAATTTATCTAAATTAATAGCAACATATTTAAAATTAGATTTTCAAACAGAAGTAATTTCTAGGTTAAATAATTCTAATTTCAATAAAAACAGTAATTTTTTAGATATATTTAACTCTACTTCAAATAGACCAGTTTGTTTTATTAGTGATGAATATCAAGAATATGTAACTTTATCAGACAGTACATTTTTTGCACAAAGTAGGGAGGCAAAATGTATTAATATTGTATCTACTCAAAGTTATACTTCACTATTAAACACATTAAATAATGAAGCCTCTGTAAAAGTTATAATTCAAAATTTAGTTAATAAATTATGGTTTAGAAATGACGATATTTTTACAATAGAAGAAGCACAAAAGCAAATTGGTAAAGAAGAAAAAAAGAAAATTTCTAAAACAATTTCTGAAAATGCTAAAGAAACACACTATAATTATTTTTTTAATAATTTTTTATCTAAAAATTCTAATATATCTGAATCAATTAATTCATATTTTCAAACAGATTATATTTATGATATTAATTTTTTCACAAGAAATTTAGAAACTTTTTCG
This sequence comes from uncultured Clostridiaceae bacterium, assembly GCA_947245665.1. Lineage (GTDB taxonomy): Bacteria > Bacillota > Clostridia > TANB77 > CAG-508 > UMGS1663. The sequence continues at coordinate 9,797 of CAMXOP010000038.1, read as the reverse complement.
TGCCTTGCATTTTTATCTGATGAAACAAATATTATTGAGCCACAAAAATTAAAATTAATTCCATATTTTAAAGGAGGAAAAACATGAAAAAAACAATTTATTTAATATTATTTTATACTTTAATTTTTATATTTTTTAGTTACACTATCTCATATTGTTTTGGAGAGCCAAAATTAGTTTCAACTTTAAATAATGCTTTTGAAAAAATAGAAGATTGGCTATTAAAATTAGCAACACCAGCAGCCGCAGTTGCAGTAATTACAGGAGCTTTTATGAAAAAGTTTAGCTTTGGAGATGAAGAAAGAATTCGAATAGGTAAAAAATTAATTAAAGGAAGTTTATTTTCTTATGCTTTTGTTTTAGTAATTAATCTAGTATTATCAGCAATTCAATCATTACTTACTTAATGTATAATTGAATATTTATAATGTGTTGTAAGAGTCGCACTTTTCGGACCTGCTCTAAATTATTTGTAATACAAAATTTCTATAATCATATTCTTAGAAAACTCGTTGTTAACATGGTTGACTTTCCTAAAATATTTTATATACTCTAAGTCACTCAAAGAGCACCCCCTACAACACTTAATAAAATATATAATAGTGTAAAAAACACTATTATACAAAAGGAGGGAATTATTATAAATACTCAATCAAACATAACTGAAACTATTATAAATACGATTAATACAATATTTAGCACATTATTTTCTTCAATAGATAACAATATTTATTCTATTTTAGATAAATTAACATTTATAGATATAGATATAATAAATAACTCAATCATGAATAAATTACTAGGTTCTAATTTATCTAATAGTTTACTTGCAATTACTAATGCTTTATTATTTGGTTTTAGCATTTATTACTGTATAAAATTATTATACTCACATTTTACATATACCCAAATAGAAAAACCCTATCAATTTGTTTTTAAACTTTTAATATTTGCAGTATGTATAAATTCTTCATATTTTATTTGTGAGCAAATCATAAATATTAATTATTTAATATCTGGCTCAATAAAAGAAATCGGAAAAAATATTTTTCATACAGATATTTGTTTTAATAATTTAATTTTAAATTTAAATTCAATTATTAGTATAGAAGTAGATTCTTTTAATATTTTTAGTGTTGATGGAATATTAAAAGGTTTCATTTCATTTGGATTATTTAATTTAGTATTTTCTTATTCTTTAAGATATATAATGATTAAAGTTTTTATATTAATTTCTCCTTTTGCGTTTTTAACCCTAACTAATTATTCTACTTCTTGGTTTTTCAAAAGTTGGATTAGAAACTTTATAGGTCTGCTATTGTTACAATCTTTAATTGCGTTTATTTTATTAATAGTTTTTTCAATAGATTACAATTCTACAAATTTATTTTCAAAATTCCTATATATAGGTGGAATATATGCTTTGAGTAGAGCTAATACATACATTAGGGAATTAATAGGAGGAATTTCTACTGATATTTCAAACGCATTTGGTAGTATAAAAGGTTTAATAAAATAGGTTTATAGGTAAAACCTTTATAAAAACCTAAATATATTTTACAAGGATATTTTATATGAATTTTATTTTCCCACAAAATTATAATTTTAAAATAAAACTATTAGGTTTCATAGATTACCCTGTTGCTATTTTTAATATTATTTTATGGATTATTATTTATTTTTTTATTAATTTAATTTTTAAAGACTTATATCTAAAAATAATTATATTCATTTCAATTGCCTTTCCTGTTCTTTTAATAAGCATTATTGGTTTTAACCATGAAAATATTATTTATGTTTTTTATTATATTTTTAAATTTTTGAAAAATAAACGTATTTATTTATATATAAAAAAATAAACAAATTTAAAATTTGAAATAATTATTAACTTGAATAATAATTTTATAAATAAAATAAAAAAAGATTTTGAAAGTATTAAACATATCATGAAAATGAATTTGTGTTTTGATATGCAAGAGAATTGTCAGAAATGTTGAAATATAGCAAACAGCAAATTTTGCTAAAGTAATTAATCAAGCTAAGCTATATTGTAAAAACTGTAATATAAGTGTATCTGAACGTTTTGCTGACGTTGGCAAAACGTTAAAAATACCAAATAATACTGAAAAAATAATTGATGACTATAAACTAACTAGATATACTTGTTATTTAATTGCTCAAAATGAAGATAACCAAAAAACTTTAATTGTACTTGCTCAAACATATTTTGCTATTCAAACTAGAAAAAAATTAAATTTAGATTATAATTCACAATTTAAGAATAAAAAATTAAAATAATTATATGTATAATAACAATTTTTTTAGACGTTTTTAACAAGTGAACCATAAATAAGTTATGTGTTTGTAAACATTCATATATCAGAAAAAATACTATAAGAATATTGTTTGGCCAATTTCTTAAAGAACTGCGATTAAAATTACGCCCTCATTAATTATAGCAATGTTCTAAATTTTTAATTTAACAAAAAATATTTTTTTATTGTAAAATTCGACTAAAGATGATATAATTTCTTCAATCTTAATCTATATTATGAAAGGAGAATTTATATGAAATTAGAGCAAAACGATTTACCTATGTTATTTTCATCTACCGAGTTACCTGATGTGTTTTTTACAGAATACTTATCTCAAGCCAGTGGTGATTATATAAAAATATATTTATATATTGTTTTTCTATCTAAATATGGAAAAGATGTAAAAATAAATGATTTGTCTAAAAAATTAAATATAGATTTTAAAACTATTCAAGAAGGAATTAAATATTGGGAAGATAACGGTGTTATTACTAAGAAAAATACTGGTTATATAATTAATAATTTACAAGAAATTGAACTACATAAACTATATAAACCAAAAGTTGCATTATCCGCTGAAAGTATAAAACAAACTGCTCAAAATCAATATAGGGCAAAAGCTATTGAAAATATAAACAATTTATTCTTCCAAGGTATAATGTCTCCTTCATGGTATAGTGATATTGATTTATGGTTTAAAAAATATTCTTTTGATGAAGAGGTTATGATAGCTTTATTTCAATATTGCTATAATAGAAGTGCTCTTCATAGAAATTACATACAAACAGTAGCAGAAGCATGGTTTAAAAATAATGTTAAAACATTCTCAGATTTAGATAGTTTATTTGAAAAACAAGAAAAATTAAATGCATTATATAAATCTATTGGTAAAAAGTTAGGATATACAAGGCCTTTAACAGAATATGAAAAAGGATATATAGAAAAATGGAATATAGAATTTGCATTTAACTTAAATATTATAGAAATTGCTTTAAAGAAAACAACTGCAAAAACTAACCCTAATTTTGACTATTTAGATAAATTACTTTCTGACTGGCACGATAGAGGTTTTAAAACTGTAGAAGAAATTGAAAACTTTTTAAGTGAATTTAAACAAAAGAATAAAGACATTAAAAAATTAGAAAAAAATACTGGATATAATAATTATGAACAGAGAAAATATGATAATTTAAATAGCTTGTATGCTAATTTTGGTTAATTATAAGAAAAGGGCACATTTGTGTTATGTGTTTCGAAATATTCTCGCAAACGGTGCTCATAATTAACATTTCTTTAAAATAATTAGAAGGGAGGAATATGTTAGTTCTTAGAACTAACATATGCTAAGAAATTTGAATAATTCTAATTTAAAAAATTTATTAAATGAATATGAAAAAAAGAGGTTAAATGCTATATATGAGGCTGAAAAAAGAAAAGAACAAGTATATAAAGAAAATCCTCGTTTAGAAGAAATAGATGATATTTTAAGTAAAGAAGCAATTAGAGTTTCTAAACTATTAATTGTGTCAAAAGATACTACTCTTTTAGAAGAATTAAATAAAAAAATATCTGAGCTAAAAAATGAAAAAATAAAAATATTAAATTCAATTGGAAAAGATATTAATTATTTAAAACCTATTTATGAGTGTGAAGACTGCGAAGATACTGGATATATTATAAAAAATTATAATACTACTATGTGTCACTGCTTAAAACAAAAATTATTTAATATAGAATATAATAAATCAAATATATATAATTTAGAAAAACAAAATTTTAATAATTTTTCATCAGATTTATATTCTACTGAAATTGATGAAAAAAAATATAATTCTAAAATTTCTCCTAGAGAAAATATAGAAAAAATAAAAAAATTATGTTTAAACTTTATAGAAAATTTTGATAATGAAGAAGAAAAAAATCTTTTATTTACAGGAAATACTGGTTTAGGAAAATCTTTTTTATCAAGCTGTATAGCAAATGAAGTATTAAAAAAAGGAAAAACCGTTCTTTACCAAACAGCACCTGTAATGTTAGATACAATTATAGACTATCGATTTGGGAAAGAAACTTCTTCAAAAGATATTTATGATAATTTATTAAATGTAGATTTATTAATAATAGATGACTTAGGAACAGAATGTATGAACTCAATGAAATTTTCTGAGTTATTCAATATAATAAATACACGTTTATTAAACTCAAACAATAAAATAACAAAAACAATTATCTCCACAAATTTAAGCTTACAAAATTTGTTTTCCACATATGATGAACGTATTGTGTCTAGAATAGTTGGTAATTATAATATCTGTTACTTTTTTGGAGATGATATTAGGTTTAAGAAAAGATAAAAAGTTTTAAATCAACAATAAACATAAAATAATTATGTTTATTGTTGATTTACTTTATATTATATAATATACTTGCATTGTAACTATTAGTTTGCTTATATAATAAAGGAGGATTCTTTCAATATGAATATGGCTTCATTAATTCCTTTTATGTGGTTAGTTCTTTTTATATTTTCTATAATAGCATGCATTTGTCTTTTAATTTTATGCATTGTAATTTTAAGAAATGGATTTAACTTTGTAAATACTTTTTTTGCATTTCTTATTTTTATAGTTTTTTTATGTTTATTATTTTATACAATTTGCATGATACCTTTTATTTAACTAACTATTTACAAAACATAAATAGAGTTTCGAAATTGAAACTCTATTTTTTGTATTTATTCTTTATTTTCTGTTATAACATTAAAACATTTTACATAATCTTGAAATTTTGTTAATACTTTGTTATAATTATATCATACTAAATTATTTTCTATATAAAAGGAGGATGTTTCATGAATACTTTTTTAGCAATAGGTTCTTTTATTATACGGTTAATCTTCGGTATAGTCTGTATCTTGGCAGCTTCTTATCTTATTTATATCTCTGCACAGATACTTTCATGGAAAGAGAAAGATAAACAGGATATTTTTAATGCTATCTTTTCTATACTGGCATCTATACTTTTTTATGTAGTAGGTTTACTTCTCATAGTACCCTTATTTATCTAACCGTTCTCTATATTGAGACAAGCTAAAAGAGAGTTTCATATTTGAAACTCTCTTCTTGTTTTTATTCTTCTGTCTCATTCTCAGAATTTATTAACTCTATACTTACAACTTTTCCACCATCATTAGTTCTCATTAATGTAACACCTTGTGTTGAACGTCCTAGTACGCTTATGTCTTCTACTTTTAGTCTTATTATTGTTCCTTTATCTGTTATAAGCATTACATCTTCTTCTCCTGTTGCTATTCTTATTCCTACTATGTCGCCTGTTTTTGGTGTTATTTTGTAGGTTAATACTCCTCTTCCGCCTCTGTTTTGTACTCTGTATTCGTCTAATTCTGTTCTTTTTCCAAAGCCATGTTCTGTTATTGAAAGTAGTGTTGCTTTACTTCCAACTATTATGCTTTCCATTCCTATTACTTCGTCTCCATCGTCTAAACGTATTCCTATAACTCCTTGTGCTGTTCTTCCTACTGAACGTACATCTTTTTCGCTATATGTTATTGCTAAACCTTTTTTTGTTACCATTACTATATTGTCTTGTCCATCTGTAAGTCTTACATCTATTAATTCGTCGTCATCTTTTAATGCTATTGCAAGCAAGCCTGTTGTTCTTGAAGAATCGTATTCATTTAGCGGTGTCTTTTTAATTAAACCACTCTTTGTTCCCATTAGTAAATATTTTCCTTCTGCAAAGTTTTGAATTGGTATTATTGTTGATACTTTTTCTCCACTATCTAATTTTAATAAATTAACTATTGCTGTTCCTTTAGCTGTTCTGCCTGACTCTGGTATTTGGTATCCTTTTAATTTATATAATTTACCTTTATTTGTAAAGAATAATATTGTGTCATGTGTTGATGCTGTAAATATTTGTTTTACAAAGTCATCTTCTTTTGTTGTCATTCCTGTAATGCCTTTTCCACCTCTTCTTTGACTCTTATATGTGTCTATTGGCATTCTTTTTATATATCCAAAGTGACTTAATGTAATTACACATTGTTCTTCTTTTATTAAATCTTCTAATTCGAAATCTCCTTCTGCTGCTACTATTTTTGTTTTTCTTTCATCTCCGAATTTTTCTCTTATTTCTATTAATTCTTCTTTTATTATTTCACAAACTAATCTTTCACTATTTAATATTTCTCTTAAATGAGCTATTAATTCCATTAATTGTTTGTATTCTTCTTCTATTTTTTCACGTTGTAAACCTGATAATGTTTTTAATCTCATATCTAATATAGCTTGTGCTTGTATGTCTGAAAGACCAAATCTATCCATTAATTTTTCTTTTGCATCATCATAAGAATTACGAATAATGTTTATTACTTCATCTATATTATCAATAGCTATTCTTAAACCTTCTAAAATGTGTGCTCTAGCTAGTGCTTTATCAAGTTCAAATTGTGTTCTACGAACAACTACATTTTTTCTGTGGTCTATATAATAATCTAAGCATTGTCTTAATGTTAATATTTTTGGTTCTCCATTAACTAATGCAAGCATTATTATACCAAAAGTAATTTGCATTTGTGTAAATTTATATAATTGGTTTAATATTACATTAGCATTTGCATCTCTTTTTAATTCAATAACAACCCTAACTTTGTGCTCTCTGTCAGATTCATCTCTTATTTCGCTTATTCCTTCAATTCTTTTTTCTCTAACTAATGCAGCAATATTTTCTATTAATTTAGCTTTATTTACTTGATATGGAAGTGAGTTAACTACTATTCGTTGTTTATTTCCACTCATTTCTTCTATTTCTGCTTCTGCTCTTAATGTTATTTTTCCTCTACCTGTTGTATATGCTTCTTTTATTCCTTCTCTTCCTAGTATTAAACCTTCTGTTGGGAAATCTGGCCCCTTTATAACTCCCATTAAATCTTCATCTGTTACATTATCTTCATCTATTATTTTTATAATTCCATTTATTATTTCTGTTAAATTATGTGGTGGTATATTTGTTGCCATACCTACAGCTATACCTGAAGAACCATTTACTAAAAGTGCAGGTATTTTTGCTGGTAATACTGTTGGCTCTTGAAGTCTATCATCAAAGTTTGGCATAAAATCTACTGTATTTTTTTCAATATCTGTAAGCATAACTTCTGCCATTTTTGACATTCTAGCTTCTGTGTAACGGTATGCAGCAGCTCCATCACCATCAATAGAACCAAAGTTTCCATGTCCATCAATTAATTGATATCTCATAGAGAAGTCTTGTGCAAGTCTTACCATTGCATCATAAACTGAACTATCTCCATGTGGATGATACCTACCTAAAACGTCTCCAACTGTTGTTGCAGATTTTCTATATGGCTTGTCTGGTGTTAACCCATCTTCATGCATTGTATATAAAATTCTTCTATGTACTGGTTTTAAACCATCTCTAACATCTGGAAGTGCACGAGATACTATAACACTCATTGCATAGTCAATATATGCTGTTTTCATTTCTTGCTCAATATCTCTGTTAATAATTTTTCCATCTTTGTCTTGTATTTCTTCCATTTTTATTTTTCCTTCCTTTCGCTTAGAAACACCTTAGTTTCTCCTATGTTTGTATTATATTTTAAATATAAAAAAAAAGCAAGAAAAAACAGCAAAAAAACGTAATTTTCCGTAAGTTTTTTGCTGTTTTTTATATACTTTTTACTACTTATATTTCTACGCCATTTTCCCATATTTCTTCTGAAGATAAATCTATATTTTCATTCCAACTAATTCCATATCCACCGCTATCTACTACTACATTGTTAAATATATCTTTATTATTTAATATACTAAATACTTCAATTTTATTTAATAATTTTTTTATATCATATTGCTTCTTTATACCATTTTCGAATTCTGCTATAATTATTAAATTTTCTTTTGGAATTATATTTTTTATTTTGTGAAACATTATATTTCCCCCTATTCTAATGGTTCTATTTTTTTAAAGTTTTGTGTTTTTCATATATCCATTATATCTTCTTTATTTTTTATTATCCATTCTTTTACTAATTTTAAGGCTTTTTCTGGTAAATCACCTTCTATAACTTCTAATGTTTTAATATTTATTGCAGACATATATTCTCCATATATAGCATGTAAATGTGGTGGATTATGCTCTTTTTGCATAAAATATATTTTTATTATTATTCCATAAAATTTTGAAATTACTGGCATCTTTTTCTTTCTCCATTCTATCATTATTTTTTATTTAAATCAACTGTTAAGTTAACTTTTTGTTAATCTTATAAATTATATTTGAATTGTCGACACAGTGAGTCGACAATTCAAATATACTATTATTTACTAGTTTAAAGATTTTCCACTCAGTGCGTGGAAAATCTTTAAACTAGCACTTTCGCTAATTCTTGTTGTTCTGTGCTTAAATTAAAATCTTTTCCATTATTTTTTATTAAATTATGTAGGTTTTCTATTGTTCTAGCTTCTTTTATTGTGTTTTCCATTGGTACTAGTTCTTTTAGTTCTACTCTCATTTTATATATTTGGTTTGTCATTCCTTCGAAGTCTTTGTTGTTAAAACATTCTTTCCAATTGTTTGAATATCTTTGCAGTCTTTCTGCACTTTTTATTTGTTTGTTAAATTCGTTTTCTATATTATTTGCTACATTATTTAATAGTGTATTTTTCCCTGTTCTTATTGTTCTTGCTATTGTTGTTGGTAAAATTCCATTTGCCTCTGTTTTTTCTAGTACATAATCTATGGTGTCTGACATTCCATCTATTATTCCGCCTTTTTGAACTACTGCTTGCATTTGTGATATATTATCGAAGTTCCCTGTAAATATTCCGAATTGCACTTTTTCCTAAGTCTATTGCAGATGAAATTACTTTTTTTATTCCTTCTGATAATCCTTCATTTAATAATGTATCTTTTATTTCTATTACTTGATTTTCTATCAAATCTGGAAGTAACATTCTAAGTCCTATATCCATTCCTACATTTATTGTTTTTCCTAATGTTGTTTCTAAAAAATTATTTTGTTTTTTTCCTATTTCTATATTATTTGAAATATTATTTTCTTGTAAATTATTTTCTATTAAATTCATGTACTTATGCTCCTTTTATATATTAAATATTTTTTCATATTCTTTTTTAATTTCTTTTTTTATTAATTTATTTTGTTTATAATTTTTATTAATTAATAAATTATATTTTTCATTAAAATTTATTTTTCCCAATATTTTATAATCATTAAATATATTTTTAATCATTTTATCTTTTACTGAATATTTATTATATTTATTAATTAATAAATTAATTTTATTTTTTTCTATATTCCATTCTTTATTATAAATTTCTAATAAATTTTTTGATTTTTTTATTTCTATTAAATTTGCTTCGAATAAATAAATATTTAAGTCACTATTATTTATTATATTTTTTGTATATTCAAAAAAA
>CAMXOP010000037.1 GCA_947245665.1 uncultured Clostridiaceae bacterium | reverse complement strand
CATCTATACCTTCATATTCGCTTTTTACTTTTCCAAATTTATTGTTGTTATGAATTTTATCATATATTTCACTTGATATTATGGCTTCATGTGTATTTTCAGTTGTTATTTGCTCATCTCTTCGTATATATATTTTCTTCTTGCTTTTATAACTAATGTTTTGTGTTTTTCCTCTTAAACATTTTCCTGTATATACAGGATTAGCTAAAATTCTTGCAATCATTGTTCTTGTCCAAATTTTCTTCGTTCTATTTTCTAGTCCTTTAATTTTTAGATATTCTGCTGGAGTAATTATCTTTTCTTCGTTAAACAAGTCTGCTATTTGTATTGCAGTTTTTCCCTCTAATGTTAATGTAAAGATTCTTTTTACTATTTTACTTGCAAACTTATCAATTACTAATTTTCCAGGATTATCTACATCTTTTTTATAACCAAAAGGAGCTACATTACAACTATATATTCCTTCTGTCATCTTTTTTCTTTTACTTTTTTTAACACTCTTTGATGTTTCCTTGCAAAATAATTCGTTAAAAACTCCCTTTATTGGTGCAAATTCATTTGCTACTCTGTCTTCAAAATTATCTACTCCATCTAAAATAGCAATATATCTTATATTATTATCTGGGAACATTTTTTCTATATATTCACCAGCTTCAATATAATTCCTTGCAAATCTTGCCAAATTTTTTGTGATTACTAAGTCTATTTCATTTGTTTTTAACTCGGCAATCATCTTTTTGAATCCTGGTCTATTGAATGTGGCTCCTGAAACTCCATCGTCTACATATTCATAGTATTTATTATAATTAAAATTTTCTTTTAAATAGTCTAGGATAATCGCTCTTTGATTAGAAATACTCTCACTTTCTTCTGTATCACCATCATCTTTACTCAATCTTAAATAAATTGCTACATTACGAATTAACTGCTTTTTTGGTATCATCATAATTAAAATGACCTCCTATACAATTTAATTCATAAAAATTAAAATGGATTAATACATTTTTGTTTTCATCTATTTCAATCATATTTACTAATTGTTGCAGATCTTCCTTTTTTAATTCTCTTCCATCAACTATTCTTTTTATTACTTTTTTTAATTTACTTTCAATTTGTTTACCATCATATTTTTTTTCAAATTCTTGAATTTCATCTTCTGTATTTTTCTTTAATTCTTCTAATTTATGTCTTTCTTTTAAGAAGTTTTCTGAGAAACTAATATAATCTTGTTCTTCAATTAATTCATTCAGCTTGTCATTATATAATGTAGCAATTTTTTTATTTATATTATTTAGCTGATTACTAATTTGTCTATTAGTCTTCCTTTATTACTTTTAGATTTAATTAAATTTTCTAATAGTTCTTCATTACTAAAAGCATTTGATGTAATATATTCTTCAAATACATTAAATATTTTATCTAATACATTGGTTTCTAAATTTTCATAGTTTATATATTTTTTGTTATTACATATTTTATTCGTTATTTTTCTTGAAGCTGTACTACAAATTACATATTTTCTAACTGTTACCTTGTCTTTATATTTATCATTTTTCTTAACAATTTGTAGTTTATTATGACAATGATAACAATGTAATAATGATTTTAACAGTGGATCTTCCTCTTTTATTTTTTCTCCTTTATTATTCTTAAACATAGATTGTACCGTATTCCATGTATCTATATCTATAATTGCAGGATGATGATTTTCAGTAAATGTATGTTGCTCTTTTGGTAAATCAATCATTTTTTTACTTTTATAACTAATTTTCTTTGTTTTGTTTTGAACTATTGTACCTATATATATTGGATTTATTAAAATTCTCTTTATAGTAGTATGCCTCCATTTATTAGTAGTATCTGTTATATTTTCTACTACTCTTTTAATATCCATATATAATCCTGGAGTAGTTACTTCCTCTTTATTTAGTAACTGTGCAATTTGATATGTTCCTTTTCCAGCAATAAATTCTCTAAATATTCTTCTTACAACATCTGCTGCAACTTCATCAATTTCTAAATTTCCTTTTTTGTTTAGTTTTTTATATCCAAATGGAGCATAAGTTGTATAGTAAAATCCTTCTTGTTTTTTTCTGTTCTTAGTTTTTTTTATGTTTTTCGATGTTTCTTTAGCATAAAAATCATTCATAATGTTTTTAAATGCTACTGTATCGCAGTTTTTATCTAAATATGTATCAACATCATCTAATATGGCAATATATCGTATTCCATTCTCTGGGAAAAATGTTTCTATATATCTTCCAGTTTCAATGTATTCCCTTCCTAATCTTGCTAGATTCTTTGTAATTACCATATTTACTTTTCCATCTTTTATGTCTTTAATCATTCTTTTAAAATCAGGTCTATTAAAATTAGTTCCACTGTATCCATCATCTATATATTCATCATATATTTCATAATTATTCTCTTTTACAAATGCTTTTAATATTTTCCTTTGATTTTTTATACTCTCGCTTTCCTCTTTATCTCCATCTTCTTTGCTTAATCTCATGTATAAAGCTACAATATATTTTTTATTATCAAAGTCATTTGCTTCCAATTTTCCTCCCTTCTTTGCAATTATCTATGCTTAAATTTTAAACATAATATTTTTGTATTTACAGTTGAGAAAAATTTTCATTTATTTTCATTCATTTTTCTTATTATTATATTTTCAGCAATTGTCTGAAAACTTTGTCCATTTTCAGCATAAGTTACAACAATATTAAAATCTTCTTTTCCTTTATTTATTTTTTCTGATGTAGTTGTAGTTTCTTGCATATTTCTTCACCTCAATTAAGTCTATGAGTAAAGAAGAGAAAATATTATAAAAAAAGTAGATTAGCCTAAAAGCTAATCTTATTAATAATTTTCTATTTTAAGTTATATACCATACCTCCATATTTTAAAAAACTTTGTTCATATATATATGCAGAATTCCTTATATTTTTCAATAGTATTGAATCTAAAGTATATATTAAATCCTTTACTCTTTTGAGCATTTCTATATAGTTGTTTTCCTATAAATATTTTTTCAATCTTACAATAAGAAGTATTACCTTTATTTTTTTCTAATAGCATAATATTTCTTATTTTTTCATTATACATATACATCTTACACTCCATTATAATTTATAACATTTTATAAGATTATATTAAGAAATGTTAAGTTGAAAAAAATTATAGTTTCTTTGAAATATTTATTGCATCATATTTAGGATAAATTGTTTGCAATATCTCTATTTGTGATAATATATCTTTTAATGTTATTTCTATGTTTCCACTATTCTTCATATTATGAACTGCAATTTTATAATATGCTACATATACTTCAATTTGTTCATTCAAAATATTTCTCATTTCATATTCAATATTAACTTCATTTAAAGTTTTATTCGAATTTATAATTCTTTTATATGCTTTTCTTATATATTTTTTACATTCACTTATGTTCATATTTTCTCCTCCATAATAAAAAAGCCAGTTAATTCTGACTTTCCTATTTTCTATTATATAACTCTATTTCTATTTTCTTATCTATAAAAACAATCTACATATTGTACTGTTTTGTCTGTAAAATTCATCGGTGTATATATTTTTATATTTTTTATATTTGATATATCTATAAATGAAACATGTTTTTTTATTAAATATTCTTTATATTCAGGAAATTTTTCGATATTTTTTAATATCAATTCTATATCCTTAGTAATGATAATATTAACATTTTTATTGTTAAAATACTTTAATACATTTCTTATATTAGTCATTTTATATTTTTCATTAAGTTTTAAAAATGTTGGTATTTGAATAATTCCATCTTTTTCTATTGTTTCTATTACTTTAGTATATATCTCTTTTTCCTTATCTACTTGAACATTTTTTAATGATTCTTTTAAAATATTTAATGTTCCTTGCATTTCTGTTGTATATATCTTAAATTCTTTCTTTATTACACTTGTTTTCTTTATTCGTGTTGTATTTATTCCTTCATTTATATATTTTTCTATGTAACTTTTTAATCTTTCTTCATCTTTTGCTATAATAGTCCTACCTTTATGTCTTATATATACCATTTCTTTATTTTGCTCTTTTATTATATTTCCCATAATGCTTCTTTCATCATTGTTTTTCTTCGCATATTCTGCCATTGATACTAATATACTCAACTTTATTTTTCCATCTGCTGATGTTGAATCTATTGAATTTTCTACTATTATAAATCTAATATCCTTTTTTTGTAGAAGCTTTATAATCTCACTTCGTGTATATGAATCACTACCTAATGCCTCATTATTTTCAAAAACAATCAGTTCTATTTTTCCTTTTTCATAGTCTTCTATCATTTGATATAATGCTTGTCTTTCTTTTAATCTTTGTTTTACAGTATTTTCAGAATAAATATATATATTTACCTTTCCGCAAAAATAAATTGTTTTTATTTTATTGATTATTTCTTCTAACTTTTTAATTTCTAATCTTTCAAACGAGTATAAACCTACATTCATATTTTTTCTTCCCTTCTATATAATATATATGTTATTATTTTATAATTTATCACTTTTAATATAAACACGAGAAAAAATTTTAGTTAGAATATATTATTTTATTTTTTCATCTGCTTCTTTTGCAACAATTACCATGCAATGTAATGCTAATGTTATAAATGCACCTAACATCATTCCTCCAATAAATAGTAACATTTTTATCAACTCTTAAATTTCCACAAGTATTATATTGTTTTCTCTGCATAATTTTACTACAATAGCCCTTTCTATCTCTGACATTCCAATTATAGTAAATATTGTCATAAACAATATATCCATGTTTTTATTTCTTATATCTCTAATTAATTCATAATATTTTTCTTGATTTTGACCTGGTGGAGTTACATATATTTTTCCAATTTCAATATTTTCTCCACAAAATTTTTCAATTGCTTTTCTTTGAGTATTTATAGAATCAAAGATATTAATTATATAGCAATTAGCTCTTCCTTTTAAATTTTTGTATATTATTTTATTGTTTTCTAGCATATTGTCATACTCTTTTTCAACTTCATCTAGGTCATATAAATCATATACAATTTTCATCTGTTCTGCAAAAATCTCTGGAGTTATCTTTATTTTCATCTTATATAATAAATCCAAAGTTAGTGTCGCATAAGCTATTCCTTGTCTTCTATTCATAATTTTCTCCATTCAATCTATACTTTTATATAATCAGGGAAATCAACTGGTTTTATTAATTCTTTTGAATTGAATTCATATCTATTCTTTTCTGGATTATAAACATAAGCACTACTACACCATTTTCTTATTGTTTCTTTCCCTATTATAGAAGTTTTCGATAGTTCTATCGATGCTTCATCATGTTTTTTTCTTAAATTTAGATAATCTATATCTATTCTATTTTTTCTTTCATTATATATTAACTCTTTTTGAACTTTTCTTCTTTTTGATAGATTTTGTTTTTTTCTTCTTTCTTTTTCAGCTTTATAGTTTTCATTTCTTCTTAATATCTTTGAAATATAACTTATTGATGTGTTTAAAATTTCAGCTATTTCAGTTAATGTCATTCCTTTTTCAAAATAGTATTGATTTATTGTAGAAATTTTTTCCATAACAAACTCCTTCCAATTGGTTCAAAAAGTGTTTACACTTTTTTTGACATAGTTTTTCAATATAGACTTGTCTAGAATTGCCTATATTGATTTTTATATAAACATATAGTATAATTAAAATAATGAAAAAAAGGGGAAGTTTAGTTATACTATATGTTGCACCATTGTCAAGAACGCAATTTGTTATTTGGCTGTTCTTAACTATTTGCATTATAATTTCCATTCTTTTTAAAGTCAATAAGTATTAGTAAAAAACGAAAGTAACGCAAATTGAGTTTGTTTCTAATTTGTGTTCTTTACAAAAGGGGTGACTTTTATGGAGGAAAACGCTTATATTTCGGATATCTTATCTAGTCTTGGATTAGCTATAAACGAAAAAAATAATAATGAAATTGTTATAAATTATCCTATAATTTTTAACAAAAAAAGTATGAAATTTACTGTAAATTCTGACTATAAAATAATTTCGCAACCTATTGGATCTTTTTTAACTGACTTTTTAAATACAGATTTTGAAGAATATCAACAATTCTTTGACTTTTTTATTAAATATTCTTTAGCATTATTAGATTACAATAAATTGAAAAAATTATTTAAAAATACATATTGTTCAAGTGAAGAATTTGAACATTTTATTATGACATTGCAAAACAAGCACAAAAAATCATGTATAAAATTACAAGAGCAAGTAGATATAATATTGGATTATTGTTTGTTAAATCCAAATAAGAAATTTGAAAACTATAAACCTATAGAAAGATTCTATGTATTAAGGAGAATATCTCCTACATTAACAATATTAAATGATAATAAATCAGTATATTATTCTACTAATTTATTTTCTAGCTTTCCAGGTAAAACTGAAAAGGAAATTTATAATTTTCTTTCCAATAAGAAAAATAAAGTAATAGAATATGATTTAATACTTCCAAATGATTTAGCTGCTATCTTATATAAATCTATTTCTAATATTTTAAAAGGAAATGTATACTTAAAAAATTGTAAAAACTGTGGCAAATACTTTATTGCAACTAATAAAGCTTGTAACTATTGTAACAATATTGCTCCTAATGAGTTAAAAACTTGTAGAGATATTGGAAGAAAAGCCTCTTTTAAAAAAGCCAAAGATAATGACCCTATTTTAAATTCTTATTATAAAATCTATGATAGGAAATATATGATGAAATTAAGGTATCCTGATATTGATAAATATGCTATAGAGCTAAATAAATATAGAGAAATTGGAAAGAAAAAATTAAAGCAATATAAAGATAATAAATTGTCTGCTGAAGATTTTAAAAATTGGATTAAAAAGAATAGCTAAAACAGCTATTCTTTAATTTTCTTATATTAACATTCACAAGAAATTAATTGTTCGTGACATTTTGGACATTTTTCACAATCACAACCTGCATGATGATACTCACCCATTAGAGCATTGCAGTCATGGCATCTTAAGTTTTCATCTTCTATTCCATAATAAAAATCATATTCATCTCCAGTTGCTATTCTATCGTAAGTTTTCCCATCATTTAAAATTAGTTGTGACGTATCACATCCATTACTCTTTAACATATCTTTATTACAATAATCACATTTTGCCATTTCAGCCCTCCTTATAAAATACTCTATTTTATGTATATTTTCAAATACTGTTGTAATGCAACCAATCAATAAACTGTAATTCTATATTCTTTGAATTCCTACTAGTTTCACTTTCATATCCTTTACACTTTTGTCAGTTTTTCCTTCAATAACTTTAAATGAAATATATATTTGATATCGACTTTGTACTTCAAAATTATATTTTATTACTATTCCATCGATTGTATTTATCCCCCAATCTTTCATATGATCAAATACACTTTTTTTGGTCTTAAATATATTTTTTATTTTGTTATCAAATTCTGTAAGTTCAATTTCTCTCTCTTCCAGTTCTTTTATTACTTCTGCTACAGTTTCATCTATTTTTGCCATATTCATTTCTCCTTCTACAAATTACTTCTTTCTGTTACATAAATGCTATTTATTGATTTAGTTCACTATACACATAGTATGTTATTTTACTTCCCATATCTACTTTAGAATATTTTAATTGTTTTATTTCATTCCCTGCATCTTCAATCATTCCATTGTATACTTCTTGTCCATCTAAAATTACTTTAATATCTAGCAATCTACTATCACCTATTTGCATATATACTCTTTTTTCATTATCAACATTCATAATTATATCCCCTTATATATTGTAATTTTGTAATTACTTTTGATATTTTTCTGATGCTATTGATATATCTCTTATCATATCTCCATTAATTAAACGAACTTTATTTTTTTCTTCAATTTTTATCCAATTATCTTCTATTGCTATTATTTTTCCTTGTACACCAAAAGACTCGTTAAACAATATAATCGTACATACTTTCCCTATAAATTCTTTCATTAATTCTTGTGGCATTTTTCTTTTCCTACCTTTCTTTTTTCTTTTCATCATTCCTAAATATAACTTATCTCTTCTTGGTATTATTATACAACAAAGTAGTATTATAAACCAAATCCACCAATAATTTATTTCTACCACCTCCACCTATCATAGCAACACCTTACTATTTATAGAGATTATATCATAATCCTTATAAATACTCTATACATTTATTAAGAATTTATTATCTCAATTTCAATAATTTCATTTATAGGAATTTCCATATTATTTATAAATATTATTAATCCATTATAGTAATCTATTTTTTTTGCATTTCCTATTATTGTTATATATTCCCCTCCACTTTTTCTTTTATCTGGAACAAAATATGTAATTGTTATCTTTGGATTTAAGGATATTTGTTCTTGTATAATTTGTAATTTAATATCAATGATTTTTTTTATTTCCTCATCAAGTTCTATTCTTTCATCAGTCAATCTAGCTGTTTCTCTTATTGCATCTGCATGACCAGTTAACGCTGCAAAAGGTGCAAATTGAGCAGCTCTCGATTCTATTGCCATTTGTGGATGTTTCTTTGAAATATGACGTGGCAAGTTTATTATATCATCGTATTTATTTGTATTATTATTCATATATAATTACTCCTTTCTAGCCTTTGTGTCCTCCTATTTGTCCATTCCTTTCTATTGTTGTACTACCATCCACTAAATTCATTCCTTTTAAAATTGCGTTTTTTCCATATTTCTTTTTAATATCTATTAGAGTATGCTGTAAATTTTTTTCTTTTTGCTCGTATATTTCTTCTTGTTGTTTCTTTTTATTTAAAGTTTCATAGTCTGTAAATAAATCAATTTGTTCAAATTTTCTTTCTTCTCTTGTCAAATTTTCATCTTGTACATTATTAGCAACAATTGTTACTCTTCTATTTAAAAAACTTTTATTAATAATTTTTTCATATAAAGACATAACTGCATCTATTATAACTTTTGATGATGATGTGTGCCTTTCTAAATTTATTGTTCCATGTGCATGTTTAGGTATTTTTCTTCCATAACGATCTATTGTAACCTCTCCTTTATATTCTTTGCAAATTGACGGATTGCTTAAATTTTCTATATCATATCCAATAGTTAATACAATTTGATTTGTTACAAGATTTTTCTCCACTAAATCAAGAACAAGTAAATCAGTCATTTCTCTTACAATTAATTTCGTTTTTTCATAATCATAAGGGCAATGTAAAACTTGTCCTGAACTAATACTGTTGGTAACTGGCTTATATGCTTTTATATCTTGAATAGTACAAGGCTCATATCCCCACGCATGATCAATCAATAATTCTGCATTAACACCAAATAATTTATATAGTAACTCCTCATTGTTTATAGAACATCTTGCTATATCTCCCATTGTATATATACTGTTTTCTTCTAGTTTCTTTGCATATCCTTTTCCAACTCTCCAAAAATCTGTTAATGGTCTGTGATTCCATAGTAGTCTCCTATAACTCATTTCATCTAATTCTGCTATTCTTACTCCTTCAGCATTTGGTATTATATGTTTTGCACCTATATCCATTGCAATTTTAGCTAGATAAGTATTTGTTCCAATTCCTCCAGTTGCTGTAATACCTGTTGTTTTATATACATCTTGAATTATATTTGCTATAAATTGATATGATGTCATTTGATTAGTTTTTAAATAATTTGTAATATCACAAAATATTTCATCTATGGAATATACATATATATCTTCAGGTGCTAAGTATTTCAAATACACATTATAAACCTGTGTACTATATTGCATATAATATGACATTCTAGGTGTTGCAATTATATAATCAAGTTTTAAATTGGGTGATTCTCTTAATTCGTTATCATTATAAGATTTTCCTGTAAATTCTTTATTGTTCGCTTTTATTTTTCTTTCATAATTAATTTGATTTACTTTTTGTATAACTTCAAACAATCTTGCTCTTCCTGGTATTCCATAAGATTTTAAAGAAGGACTTACAGCTAAACATATTGTCTTTTCTGTTCTACTTCCATCTGCTACTACTAAATTTGTTGTCATTGGATCAAGTCCTCTTTCTCTACATTCTACTGATGCATAAAAACTTTTTAAATCTATGCATGCATATATTTTATTCATATCATTCACTTCCAAATAATAATTTTATTTTATTATATCATTTATTTTCAATTTTGTAAACTGTTGTTCGCTTCTTAAAGATAAAAAATGGATATAACTATTGACATTCATTCTACATTTTTAAAATATCTTACTATATCCATTCATTTTTTATTCTTTGTTTTTTATACTTAATATTATAAAATCAACTATCTGAATTAAAACTTATATTTTGTTATTAATCTTTTTTAATCCTTTTTGAAATTTTTTAGTTTATTTTAATATATTACAGCACTTTTCAATTCTTATTAGTCCTTTCAATACATTTGTCGCTTCACTCTTTATAATTATCTCAAGGTGATAATATTGAGAAAAGTAAAAAAGTATAAAAAACAAATAGGTTCAAAAAAGCAAATAGATACACTTGAAACTATAAATAAATTTCAAGATGACATTGCTAAAGCTTTTTTTGATTATAAAAATAGAAAAACAAAACTTAATTAATAGTAATTAATGTTTTGTTTTTTATTTTATCTTTCTACATAATACCTAACCATAGATATTACTAATTTTGCACTTGGTCTATCACATTCTCCAATTCTTAAAATCTTCCTTACTTTTTCTTTATCTGTATATTTCCACATTGCATTTATTGCTGTATATATATCTGATTTTATTGTATAAGTATTACATCCCTTCTTTCCAGCAATATTATTATAAATATCATTAATATTTTCAGTATTTTCCATTATTGAATATATGATACAGTCGCGTATCAGTCTAGTCCCTTTCATAGTGTATGAAAACCCCAATTTTAATAAAATATCACTTACTTTATTCTCTATTTTTTTATTTGACTTTTCATCAGCAATTAATTGAACTTTTCTTCCGACTTCTTCAGTAGGTGTAATTTTAGAAATAAACATAGTTACACATTCATAATTTCTAACAAGAGTCATATATTCATTTTCGCCTGAATAGATAATTACTTCTGTTTTTATTTCTTTATCATTTGTTATCTCGTCCAAAATTTGAATACCATTTTTGCCAGGCATTTTCAAATCTAATAGTAGCAAATCTGGCTTTAGCTCTTTTACTTTTTTATAAACTCTAGTTCCTTCATTTGCTATAGCTATACACCTAACATCTTTAGTATTAATATCATTGGACAAATGCACACTCATTGGTACATTATCTTCTGCAATCATTACATTTAGCATATTGTACCTCCTATCCGTTAGTTTACATAAATTTTATCACTTATGTTTTAAGTTGTAAATACTTTATTAAGGTACTTTTTTTGTTTTTTTGGTAACTTTTTTACACTTATTGTCAAAATAACTATTTTATTTCCTATATTTTTCTCCTCCTGTATGTACATATATGTTCGTTATGTTAGATGATTGTCCTAGTTTCTTCTTTATCATAATATCTGTTGCTCCTTCTTCATACATTGTTGTTGCACAATCGTGCCTCAGTACATGTGGATTTATTTTGTCTTCTTTTACTTTTATACAGTAAGTCTCTAATATATTATTAATAGACGTTCTTCCCATAGGTTTGTTCGTATTTGCTGTTTTATTACTTACAATCAGATATTTATTAACTCGACCATTTAAGAATTTTTCCCTTATTGGTAAGTACTCTTCAATTGCATCATACATAATATTATTGATAAATATTTCTCTTGTTTTATTTCCTTTACCTAGAATTACTAATTTTCTCATATTAAGGTTAACATCTCTTTCTAGTTGTATATTTAGTAATTCTGATACTCTTAAGCCACCTTCATTAAGCATTATAAGTATTAAATAATCTCTTGCATTATTTCCTGCTTCTATTCTTATCTTCTTTATTGTTTTTCTTGGAATCATATCAACAGTTATTAATCCTGTTTCTATTTTGTAGTAGTCTCTTTTTTTTATAACTTTATTTGAATCTTTTCTTATACTTATCTCAATTAAGAAATTTTCATATATAGATAGTGCTGCTGTTTTTCTATTTATTGTTGTATATTTTCTTTCTTTTTCCTTTATCAAGTAATTTTTATATTCTATATAATGACCTCTTGAAAAATCTATAATTTTATCTCCAAACTTTACGTCAAAAAAATTTATAAATTGTTTTATGTCGGATAAATAATTTTTAATTGTATTATTTTTTTCTTTTGGATTATAATTATAATTTTCTTTCAAATAATTTTCAAATTCTTCTATTATGTCCAAAATTTTCTCCTTTCCATTTATGTATTATTTTTTTCCTAATACTTTCTTTATTTATGTATTATTTTTTTCCTTAATTTAAAGTAATTTTTCTAAAAAATAATACATAAGTGTAGTTATGTATTATTTCGAATTTGTAAAAAAATTACTCTACATATTTATATATAGAGTAATTATATATTTCCTCCTTTCCTCTTTATATTTTGCAAGTCATATATTTATTTTAAAATTTAATATATGCAAATTAAAGCTGAGAAAAAAATTAAGATAAAAAAATAACATCTATAATTAATATAAATGTTATTTTTATAATATTTAATTTACCATTGTACTTTATATAAAGATTGAATAGGTACATTTAGAGCCTTAGATAATTTTATCATAATTTCTAAAGATGGCTCTTTATATCCTTTCTCAATATCATTTATATGAGTTTTAGATACACCTGACTTTTCAGAAAGTTGTTTTAGGCTTATTTTTCTTTCTTTTCTAATTTGTTTTATTAATAGTATAATTTTCATTTTTTTATTTTTACATCATTTATTGACTTGCTATATAATAAAATCATATTTAGTGTTAATAATAAAGTTGAGAAAAAAATATCATAAAAACATAGAGAATATTCCCTATGTTTTTATAAAGCTTTTATAATTCCAATTTTTTCAGTGTATCTTATACAATACTTATTTATTTTTTAACTTAATTTTATCATTACTTACATTATCTAATAAAATATCTTTAAATCTAATCATCTGCTCTTGATTTAATGAATCTTTAGGAATTAATAAATATCTTGTATTTAAATTAAATATTATAATTATTAAATTTCTACTTTCGCATATACTGTTAATATTATTATATATAATTTTTGTTTTAATTTCTTCATCATCATTAGATATAATTTTTATGTTTTCTTCAGTAATTATATACTTATTTTTATTAGGTAAAGTTTTTATTAATTCTTTTGATATTTTCTTTGCTCTTTCTTGTTGTGATAGTAATATGATAATGTAACTTAATAAAAATCCAATATAAAACATAACAAAACTTTCATTTTTATAATTAATTGACATTATAGTCACAATTATCATTAATAACACCAAGATCATTAAATTTCTTTGTTTTAATAAGTTCATTTTAGCAAAATATTCTTCTATCATTTTTTCTGTAAGTTCTACATTTATTTCTATTTTTTCCCTATTCATAGATTCCTCCACAAATCATATTACACTTAAATCTTGTAATTTCAATTTTTTATTATTTATATATAATGAATAATCTGAAACATTATTGTCTATTATTGTGTAAAAAACAACTTGATATTTTTCTTTATATATTGTAGATTCTTCTTTTATTATTTTAAATTCCGAACCATAATTATCGGTTATGTTTTGCGTCTGTATCTCATCTTCATAAAACGAATTTAATAATAATATATACTTTTTATCGTCAAGTTTACTTTCAACAGTTATTATTGTATATCCATTATTAGGATTTAGCCATGTTATGTTGTTTTTAATTCTATCATTGTTCATTTTCCATTTTCCATTTTCTTTTTCAAATAAGTATGGCATAGTTTCTTCTTTAAATATTACTATTGCTGATTCTTCCTCTTCTATTATATGTATTGGTCCTCTATCTAGCTTTATTTTATATTGATATTTGACTACATCTTCAACACTATCAAACTCTACATACTTTCTTTCAATAGGTACTATATTTATAGCTAAATATACTATAAATATAATTATAGATGATATTATTATAGTTATTTTATTCATTCTTTTTCTAAATAGTACAATACAAATTATCAAAATAATTACTATAATTAAACTTCTCAATAAATTGTACATCTTTACCTCCTAGTTATCAAATTATTCTTATTGACCTGCTAAAGAAAGTATAGCTGTTGATGCCTCAGGGCAAATTGTGATTATAGTTCCTGCAACTAAAGCTCCTACCATACCTAATGGTCCTACTGAGAAATTTCCAAAATATGAAGTTGAGCCATCATCATTTTTATTATCTTGTTGATATTCATAACATAGACCTACAAATAGATCTTTAGAAATAGTTACTCCCAATGCTACATTTCGGCTTTTTCCAATAGGAGTTCCAATTTGGATTTCTACATTTTTACTATTTACTACTCCTACATCTGCTTTTATTCCAATACTTGATTTAATTTCAATTCCGCCTTTTGCATATCCAGAGCCAGCATTAGAATATGTAGAAACTTTTTTATTTGAATTACTATTTTTAACTTTTGCTGTTGATACATTAGTTCCATATTCAGCTCTAACAAGAGCATCATCTACTACTGGTACAACATGTGATGCAGTAAGTTTTGTTTCATTGCTACCAAATGTTAATGTAAATAGACCTACTATAC
>CAMXOP010000036.1 GCA_947245665.1 uncultured Clostridiaceae bacterium | reverse complement strand
ATTCTTGTGAATTTAAGCAAGCTATTGTTAAGTATTTTTCATAATTTTTATGTTTAATATTACTTATATCATTTGGTTTCTTACCTTTTACAAATTTTATAACATTTTCTAGTGTCTGAATATTCTTTGAGTTATTTAATTCTTCTTTAAATAATTCAATAGCAATTTGTAATAAAATATTATTTATTTGAGTATTTATTTTTATTTTTTCGTCTACAATACTTAATATTTTTGAAATTTTTTCTCTATCTTTTGGACTTTTAGGAATATTTACTTTTATGTTATATACTCTATCTCTATTTAATCCAGGTATAGCACTATGAGTATTCATTTTCTCTAGCCCTATAGTTTGTAAAAAATAATACCAAAATTTATAATTATCATTTTTATTTTTCAAATTTACTACATAAGTAGTGTCTATAGCCCAGAAATCTTTTTCCTCATACTTAACACTACCTACTGTTCCTTTTCTACCAATAATAATTCCTGGTCCTTTAAAATATGGTTTATTATTGTAATCAATAATTCCATTAGAACCATATACTGGAAAGTTGCCTATCTCTCTTTCACTTTTAGGTAATCCTTTTCCATATTCTAATTCTATTTCATCCCTTATATATCTCTGAGTCATTTCTACCATTCGTATATAACCTCACTATTTTTATTAAGAATTTCTATAAATTCCTTTTCTTCATTTATTCTAACAATAATTTCTTCTTTACTATCTCCATTTTTTACACTTGTTTTTATATCTATATAACTTATGTCTTCTTCATTATATTCTTGTATTTCAACAACTTTTATTACTTTTTTGTTTATTGCTTTATAAATTATGTCTTTATAATATTCTGTTTTACAAAATTTTCTATATTCTGTAAAATCTTTTATATTTTCTAGTTCACATATATATTTAACTAATTTTATTCCTTGATCTATACTCTTAACAATAACATTGTCCCTTTTTAATTCATTTTTCCAGTTTAATTCTTGTAATAGTATATTATCTTTTGTTAATATTAAAATATTACTTCTTTTAAACTTATTAAATTCAATAATACTTTCTAAAAATATAGCATCTTTAAATCCTGCATCTGAAAATTCTTTTCCTGATTGCTTATCACCATTTACTTCTATAGTTCCTTTTCCACTAAAAAATGGCACTTTTTTATTTATAGCTCTATATATAATTGTATTGAAATTTTCTTTTGGTAATTCTATTATATTTATTTTTTCTCTTTTTATATATTCATTTACCTGTTTTCTTATATAAATTTCATACTTTTGTATTGGCATATTTCTATTCTTATTTATTTTAATATTCCATCCAATTTTTGAACATTTATTTAACAATTCATCTATCTCTGCATCTAGGTTATTATATTTATATTTATAATCATCGATATATTGTTTTATTAATTCTTCAATTACTATCTTTGGAATAATTATATTAATTTTTTTATATTCATTCTCATCTATAAATTCCTTTAACTTTTTATATGTATCATTAAAAGAAAAATTTAAAAGATCTGGGTCTATACATTTTATAATATTAGTATCCATAAATATATTTAATTTTTGCATATCTTATCCTCTTTTATTTTTTCAAATCCAATTTCTTTCATTTTTTTATTAACTCTTATTAATCTTATTTAACTTTATTATTTGTTTTGCCAGTTCTTCTTTCAGATTTTTTATTTTATCTTGTATTTTAACAAATCTTCATTATTTATTTCTTAATTGTTAGAGATTATTTTATTACTATATTTGTATATTCTCTAAGTCTATTTCTCCATTCAATAGTTTTTGTAGTAAAGTATTTCTCAATTGTTCAAGTGTTTCATTTTCTTGAATATTTTTTTGAATATTTGCTAACATTACTTTATACTTTTCTTGTTGTTTACAAGTTATCTTTGGTATTTCTAAACTACTTACAAATACTTTATCAGTATGTGGTATAGCAGATCCTGTATTTTTACTTTGAATTAACTCTTTATAATATTTCATAACAAAATATATAAATTCAGAACTATAATTGTTATCAATACAATCAATTCTTGCAAGAGTTGAACCTACTATTCCTTTTCCACCATAATATACATCTCCACTACTTGCTCCATCCATCACCATTAATAAATTATTATTTGCCATTACCATTTTGGTTGTATTAGCATAATTTAATTCTTGTGAATTTAAGCAAGCTATTGTTAAGTATTTTTCATAATTTTTATGTTTTACTTCACTTATATCTTTTGGTTTTTTACCTTTTACAAATTTTATAACATTTTCTAGTGTCTGTATATCATTTGAATTATTTAATTCTTTGTTAAATAATTTAATACCGATTTGTAGTAAACTATTATTTATCTTGTTATTTTCTGTTATTTTCTTATCAATACAAGTTAGTATTCCTACTATCTTTTCTTGGTTTATTTTACTTGGAATTTCAATTTCTATATTTTTAAAATCTGTTTTATTAAACTTTGGCATTGCACTTCCTGTAACTATATTTAAAATAGCTCTTTGTCCTATTTTCGATTTTAGCCAATAATACAAAAATTTATCATTACACTCTTCATTTGTTTTTATCATTATCGCATTTGGCCCTAATGTCATTGGATAATCTAATTTTGGTGCTAAAAAAACTGTACCAAGATTTGCCCCTACATTTGTTAATATAATTTCTTCTCCAAATAATTTTGATTTTCCTAAAAATTCGTAAGCTTGTTGTTCTACCCATATACTGTCATTTTCCTTATAGTTATTTTTAAAATCCACTAATCTTATAACTCTTGCATATCCCTTTTCTAAATATTTCACATTATCTGCTAGTGATTTAAAACTCCCATTTGCAACATAATCTGTTACCAATGAACAAATTTGTCCTATCTTTTTTATCTTAAATTTCATATCCAATCGCCCCTAATACTCTTTTTAATTCTTGATTTAATTGTTCAGAGCATTTAATATGTGTAGATAATTCTTTTGTTAGATTATTCATTTTCTCTTCAAAAGGTATTCCATCATCTTCTATTTCCTCTACTCCAACATATCTTCCTGGAGTTAATACATAATTATTTTCTCTTACTTCTTCTATATTAGCTGATTTACAAAATCCTAGTATATCTTTATAATTCTCACCTTTTCTCCAATTATGATATGTATTTGCTATTTTTTCTATATCTTCTTCTGAAAGTTCTTTTACTTTCCTATCTATCATGTGGCCAAGGTTTCTTGCATCTATAAATAAAATTTTATTTCTTGTTTCTTCATTTTTATTTCTTCTCATTATCCATAAACAACATGGTATTCCTGTAGCATAGAATAATTGACTTGGCATTGCTACTATTGCGTCTATTACATCTTTTTCTATCATTTCTTTTCTAATGTTTCCTTCATTTGATGTATCACTTGATAATGACCCATTAGCTAATACTGTTCCTGCTACTCCATTTTCTGGTGATAAATGAAATAACATATGTTGTAACCATGCATAGTTTGCATTTCCTGTTGGTGGCACTCCATACTTCCAACGTATATCTTCTCTTAGTTTATCTCCTCCCCAATCTGATACATTAAATGGTGGATTTGATAATATATAATCTGCTTTTAATGTTTTATGCAAATCCTCATGAAATGTATCTGCATTGTGTCTTCCTATATTACCATCTACTCTTCTAATTGCTAAATTCATTTTTGCTAGTTTCCATGTTGTTGGGTTTCTTTCTTGTCCAAATATTGATACATTTTTAATATTTCCTTGATGTCTTTTTATGAATTTTGATGATTGTACAAACATTCCTCCTGATCCACAACATGGATCATACACTCTTCCTTCATATGGTTCTATCATTTCTACTAATGTTTTTACTATACATGTTGGTGTATAAAATTCTCCTCCTCCTTTTCCTTCTGCTGAAGCAAATTTACTTAAAAAATATTCGTATACTCTACCTAGCATGTCCATTTCTTTTGCTTTATCTGTTCCTATTTCTATATTTGTAAATAGTGTAACTAATTCTCCTAAAGTTGTTTTTTCTAATTCTGGTCTTGCATAATTTTTATTTAGCACTCCTTTTAATGATGGGTTTTCTTTTTCTATTGATTCCATTGCATTATCAATTACTTTTCCTATTTCTGGTGTGTTTGCATATCTTAAAATTTCATTCCATCTTGCTATTTTTGGAACCCAAAATATATTTTCTGACATGTATTCATCTTTATCTTCTTCATCTGCATATTCATTTTTTAATAGTTCTTGATATTTTGTTTCAAATGCATCAGACACATATTTTAGAAATATAAGTCCTAATACAACATGTTTGTATTCACTTGAATCCATACTCCCTCTTAGTTTATCTGCTGCTTGCCATAATTTATCTTCATATCCTAGTACTGTACTACTTTCATTTTTTGACATATTTTCCTCCAATTTTCTATTTTTATTTGTAATATATCACAATTCTACTTTTTTCTCAATAATTTTTCTATTATTTTTAATAAAATAACATTATTTTCCATTCATAATAAGTGAACCATTCCAATAGCGATGGGGATTTTTTGAGTCAATGGGGACGGAGATTTTTGGCGATTTTGTTGTTATTTCATTTCTATTTAACACTATTATACACAAAATCGCCAAAAATCTCCGTCCCCATTGACTCTACATTACCTCACATTGATTCTAATTGGCTTTTCTTTTACTTATTTATTCATATTTGCTATTTCTAATATTTTATTTAATCTATGATTTACTCCTGATTTTCCTATTGGATTTTTTAACATTTTTCCTAATTCTATTAAACTTGCATCTGGATTTTCTATTCTTATTTTTGCTATTTCTTTTAGGTTTTCTGAAAGTTTATCAAATTGCCCTCTTTTTTGGATTTTTTTTATTGCCTCTATTTGCTTTACTGATGCATTAATTGTTTTATTTAAGTTTGCGGTTTCACAATTTACTTTTCTATTTACATTGTTTTTTATTTCTCTTAATACTCGTATTTCTTCAAATTTTAATACACTACTATTTGCTCCTATTAGCGCTAAAAATTTTGATATTTCTTCTCCATCTTTTATATATACTCCATATCCATTTTTTCTTTCTAATTTTCTTGATGGTATTGTAAGTTTTGCTAACATTTGTATTATTATTTCTGCATTTTTTTCTGTACTTAATATTACTTCTAAATGATATTTATTTTCTGGATTATTTACACTTCCTGCTCCTAAGAATGCTCCCCTTATTATTGATTTTAATAATTCTTCTTTTTGCATTTGTCCTATATATTCTATGTCTTCTTTTGTATATCTTATTTCTTCTATTTCCTCTATTATAGGTGTAGTTATTATATAATTATTTCCTTTTATTTCTATTTTATAATTAAGTATTTTTAAGTTTGATAACAATTTGCTAAATCTATTTATGTTATATTCATTTTCTGTTTTATATATTATTTTTTCGTTTTTATATACTGTATTATTACTAATTAAGTATCCTATTAACTCATATTTTACAATTTCTTTATTAGCTAGGTTACTTATTTTGCTTAGTTTTTCTTTTATTTCTGATGAAAAAGACATTATTATTTTTCTCCTATATCTAATTATTTTTGATATCACATTGACATTTGTACATTTCACAAAGTTTTTAATTGTATATTTACAACAATTCTATTTATGAGTTTTTTTACTTGCTACTATTATTCTATCATTCCCTGCTAAATCTTTTTTAGCATATATTGAATCATAATTTCCATTTTGTTCTATTAATTTTGCTACTTCCTCTTTTTGGTCAAATCCTATTTCTAAACATAAATATCCTCCATCATTTAGAAATTTATAACCTTCATTTATTAATATTTTGTAAAATTTTAGTCCATCTTCTCCTCCATCTAAAGCCATTTTTGGTTCTTTTTGTACTTGTTTACTTAGTGTTTTTATTTTTGTAGTTTTTATATATGGTGGATTTGATATTATGAAATCAAATTTTTCTTTTATGTTTTTAAACATATCTGACTTTATAATATTTATATTCCTATTATCTGATAGGTTTTTATCACAATTTATTTTTGCTACTTCTAGTGCTTTATCACTTTTATCTACCATTGTTATATATGAGTTTGATATATTTTTTGAAAGTGATATTCCTATACATCCACTCCCTGTACATATATCTAATATACTTATTTTTTTATCAATATCTTTAGAAATTTTTATTACTTCTTCTACTAAAATCTCTGTATCTGGTTGTGGTATTAAAACATTTTCATTAACATAAAAATTTATTTTCATGAATTCTTGTTCATTTGTTATATATTGTATTGGCATTCCTTGTACAATTTCTATTAATGCTAAGTAATATCTGTGCTTATCTTCCTCTTTTACTTGTTTTTCATCATTAGTAATAATTTTAGCTCTATCAATTTGTAATATATATTCTGCTAAATTTCTTGCTATTATATTACTATCTTCTATTTTATTTTCACTTAAAACTTTTTTTCCATAATTAATTAATTCTTTAATTTTCAATTTCATTCCTCCATTTTTTTTAATTTTACTATATATTTATTAAAATATCAATAATTAGCTATCAACACTAGTACATTTCATTTATTTTCTTAAAAAACAAAAAAAGCCCCACTATGAGCCGTAAGATGAGTGAAATTTTTAATACCTGTTTGCACAGGTGGGTGTCGTGTTGAAAGTTTATGGGTTTCTTACATAAATGTAAGCATACACGCCGCTTCCAAAGCCGGACTCCCTTATATAATTTGTTGGTAATAAAATTCCAGTCTACACGTACCGAGCAGGGAAATATAATATCTATTTAATTAATGTAACTATATATTAACATATAGATTTCGTATTTTCAATTTCTTTTTTTGGCATTTAATTGCCTTCTAATTAAATGTAATCATTTAATCTCTTTTTTTCTTTATTTTTGATATAGAATTAATTATTTTTATTATTTGTATTTGTATATATTATATGTTAAAATGTTGTAAGTATGTATTAATTCACAATAACATCTCTTTTTAATTTTCTATCTTTTATTATTCCTGTTCCTATATACTTTTGTTCATATATATTATATAGGCCATCTTCTTTATTAATATGTATTTTTACTCCATTTAAGAATTTATTTAACTGTTCTTTATCTAATTTTATGCTTGGAATTTCTTTTAATAACTGTTCTATTGTTATTATATTTTTTCCTATATTATTTGATTGTTTTTCTAGATCTTCTATGGTTATTGAATCTTCTATACTAAATCTTCCTACTCTCAGTCTATTTAGCTCTTTCATATATCCTACAGTCTCTAGTCTTTCTGCTATATCTTCACACAAACTTCTTATATATGTACCTTTTGAACATGATACTTTATATCTTATTTCTTTTTGTTCTACATTTATATCTATTAATTCTATATTATATATTTCTATTTTTCTTGGTTCTATTTCTACAGTTTGTCCTTTTCGTGCATATTCATATAGCTTTTTTCCATTTACTTTTATTGCTGAATACATTGGTGGTAATTGCTGTTGTTTTCCTATGAAACTTTTTAGTACTTTTTCTATATTGTTCATAGTTTTTACTTCTTTTTGCTCAATTATTTTTCCTTCGGAATCTGCTGTATCTGTTTTTATTCCTAATTTTAAAGTTACTTCATATTCTTTATTGTGTTCAATTAAGTATTTCGAAAGTTTTGTTCCTTCATTTAAAAGAAGTGGTAATACTCCTGTTGCATTAGGATCTAATGTTCCTGTATGTCCCACTTTTTTTATATTTAATATTTTTTTTACTTTTGCTACTACATCATGTGATGTATAGTTTTTTGGTTTGTTTATTATTATTATTCCGATTCATGAAAATTCCTTTCCCTTTATGAATTAGAAGTTGAGTTTTTACATCTTTTCTATTTGGGTAATTCCTTCTAAGATAGGCAGACACAAGGCCTGCCCCTACAATTAAACTTTTATTTCAATTGTAATTTAATTTGATTTATTATCTTTTCTTTTGCTTGTTCTAGTGATATTGTTACTATACAACCTGCCGCATGTAAGTGACCTCCCCCACCAAACATTAGGCATACATCTGATACATTTACATATTCGTTTGAACGCAATGATACTTTATATCCTTTATCTGTTTCTCTTATGAATATCGAAACTTCTACTCCTTCTATACATCTACCTTCATCTACTATTCCTTCATGGTCATCTATTGTTGCATTGGTTTCTTCTATATCTTGTTTTGTTATGTATGTAAATGATATTTTACCTTCTTCTAAAAATTCCATTCTATCTATTGCTCTTTTTCGTAGCTCAAAGTTTGCTCTTGTTTTTGTATTCATTGCTTTCTTGTATATTTCTGAAACGTTTATTCCTGATTTTAGAAGTCTTGCTGCAAATTCAAATGTTTCTGGTCTTGTTGCTTGGTATTGGAACCCTCCTGTGTCTGTTATAATTCCTGTTAGTATACATTTGCCTATTTCGTTTGTTATTTTTATTCCAAAATATTCAAATATTGTTAGTAATATTTGTGTACATGCTGGTGAATCTGGATTTACATAGTTTAGATCTCCATACATAGTATTTGTACTATGGTGATCTATTACTATTCTTGTTTTTGCATTTTCGAAGTAATTTGACCAACCATTTAACATTTTTATCGTTGCACTATCTAGTGCTATTGCAACATCATATTGGTCTTTATTTCCTTCTTTCTTTACTTTTTCTACATTTGGTAAAAATCTATATGTTCTTGGATACTCTGGTATTATTATATCTATATTTTCTTTTCCCATTTGTTTTAATGCTTCATACATCGCTAAGCTACTTCCTACTGCATCTCCATCTGGATTTTCATGTGTTAAAAGTACTATTGATTTAGCTTTTTTTATTTGTTCTAATATATTATCTAGTGTCATTTTTTCTCCTCCTAGGAAAGAATTTGAAAGATTTGGAAAGATTTGGGACATATCAAAAACTTTCCAAATCTTTCTCTAATTTCTGCCTTCTATTTATTTAAATCTTTTAGTATTGAGTCAATTTTCATTCCATATTCTAATGAGTCATCTTCTTCAAATACTAATTCTGGTGTTATTCTTAAATTTACTTTTTTTGCTATTTGACTTCTTATATATCCTGATGATTTTTTTAGCGCTTCTAAAGTTTTTGTGTTGTTTTTTGAGTTTAACATACTTATATATACTTTTGCATATTTTAGGTCTGGTGTTATTTTCACTTTTGTTACACTTATTAATCCTGTTGCATCTGGATTTTTTAGTTCAAATGATATTATATTACTTATTTCTTTCTTTAATTCTTCATTTATCCTATTTAATCTATTTTGGTTTGCTGGCATTTTGCTCTCCTTTCAAAATTCATTGAATTTTGCTTGTTTTATCTTTTAGTTTTCCTTTTTTATAGAATTTCATACATTTTATCTTTGTTATTATATTTATGGTTTAATATTTTCTATGTGCTTTGGCATTTGGGACAGTTTCTAATCTATCCAAATTATTTCTTTTACTTGTAATTCTTCTCTATCTTGTTTCTGATTATAAACTGTCCTCAATACTACTATCTTTTTACTTCTTCCATTATATATACTTCTATGATATCTCCTTCTTTTAGGTCATTGTAGTTTTCTATTTGCATTCCACATTCGTATCCTTTTGCTACTTCTTTTACGTCATCTTTGAATCTTTTTAGTGATATTAGTTTTCCTTCATGTATTACTACATTTTCACGTAGTACTCTTACTCCTGCATTTCTTTCTATTTTTCCTTCTAGTACATATGCTCCTGCTATTGTTCCTACATTTGATACTTTGAATGTTTGTCTTACTTCTACATTTCCTATTACTTTTTCTTCAAATACTGGGTCTAACATTCCCTTCATTGCTGCTTTTACATCATCTATTGCTTGATATATTACTGAGTATTGTTTTATTTCTATTTCGTCTCTTTCTGCTAGTGTTTTTGCTGTTGGTACTGGACGTACATTGAATGCTATTATTATTGCATTTGCTACTTGCGCTAAATTCACATCACTTTCGTTTACTGCTCCTGCTGCACTATGAATTACTCTTACTTTTACTTCTTCATCTGATTGTTTTTCTAATGATTGTTTTAAAGCTTCTGCACTTCCTTGTACGTCTGCTTTTACTATGATGTTTAGGTGTTTTAAGTTTCCTTGTTCCATTTGTGTAAATAGGTTATCTAATGTTACCTTTTGCATATTGTTTATTGATTTTTCTCTTGCTTGGCGCTTTCTTCTTTCTATTAAGTGTTTTGCCATTTTTTCATCTTTTACTTCATAAAATACATCTCCAGATTCTGGTACTTCTGTTAACCCCATTATTTCTACTGGTGTTGAAGGCCCTGCAGATTTTACTTTTTGTCCTTTATCATTTTTCATTGCTCTTATTCTACCAATGCTTGAACCAACTACTATTGTATCTCCAACATCTAGGCTTCCTCTTTGTACTAACATTGATGCTATTGGCCCTTTTGTTTTGTCTAATCTTGCTTCTATTACAACTCCTTTTGCTTGCTTTTTAGGGTTTGCCTTTAGCTCAAGTATATCTGCTTGTAATAGTACCATTTCTAATAAATTATCTATATTCATACGTTTTTTTGCTGAGATTGGTACATATATTGTATCTCCTCCCCATTCTTCTGGTACTAAATCATATTTCATCATTTCTTGTTTTACTTTATCTATATTAGCTTCTGGTAAATCTATTTTATTTACTGCAACTATAATTGGTATTTCTGCTGCTTTTGCGTGATTTATTGCTTCTATTGTTTGTGGCATTACTCCATCGTTTGCAGCAACTACTAGTATTGCTATATCAGTTATTTGCGCTCCTCTTGCTCTCATACTTGTGAATGCTTCATGCCCTGGTGTATCTAAGAAAGTTATTTCTCTTCCATTTACATTTACTTTATATGCACCTATATGTTGTGTAATTCCTCCTGCTTCTCCTTCTATTACATTAGTTTCTCTAATAGCATCTAATAGTGATGTTTTACCATGGTCTACATGACCCATTACAACTACTACTGGTGGTCTTTCTTTTAATTCATCTTTTCTATCTTCTGATTCATCAAATAATATATCTTCTTCTTTCACTTCTTCTTTTTTAGTTGCTGTTACTCCAAATTCTTCTGCTACTAAAAATGCTGTATCAAAATCCACATCATTATTTATTGTTGCCATTATTCCAAATCCAAATAACTTTTTAATAACTTCTGCTGATGTCTTTTTAAGTTCTGTTGCTAAGTCTTTTACAGTTATTGTTTCTGGTATAGATATTTCTGTTAATTTAAATATTTTTTGTTTTCTTTCTTCTTGATTTCTATTTGCTTTTTTCTTATTTCTTTTTCCTCTTGCTGTTGTTAAATCATAATAATCTAACATTCCTCCATCTTGATCATGGAACATATTTGATAGGCTATCTACTTGTTTTAAATCTTTTAATTTTCCGCCATCAAATTCTTCTGTGTCAAATCTTCCACCTTTTTTAGTTCTATTTT
This sequence comes from uncultured Clostridiaceae bacterium, assembly GCA_947245665.1. GTDB lineage: Bacteria > Bacillota > Clostridia > TANB77 > CAG-508 > UMGS1663. The sequence continues at coordinate 3,529 of CAMXOP010000036.1, read as the reverse complement.
GTTTTTTGTTTGTTCTTTCTTCTAATCTTGCATTTTTAGCTTTATCTATTGCCTTAGAACTAAAATCTCTTACATTCTCTTTTTCTACAATATCTGCTTGCATGATATCTTTAATATTTCTGTCTATTCCTCTTTCATCTAGTGGTCTTCTTTCTTTATTAAAGTTTGATTTATTTTGATTATTTCTAAAATTGTTATTATTGTTTCTATTTTGATAATTTGGTCTATCATTTCTGTTTTGGTAATTTCCATTATTCCTATTTTGGAAGTTTCCATTGTTTCTATTTTGATAGTTCCCTCTATCATTTCTATTTTGGTAATTTGGTCTATCACTTCTATTTTGTGACATATTTTGATTATTATTTCTGTTTTTGAAATTAGAATTATTGTTATCTCTATTATTCATATTTTCTCTATTTACATTCTCTCTATTTGTATTTTCTTTATTTACAATTTCTTTTACTTCTTTTTTACTTTCTATTTTCTTTTCTTGTTTTGTTTCTATCATTTTCTCTTTTTCAGTAACTTCCTTTTTTTCTTCTTTTTTTGGTTCTTCTTTTTTTCCTAATCCAAATAATTCACTTACAGTCATTGGTTTTGTAGGTTTATTTCTATATACAATGTTATAATCTGCATTTTTATTTCTTTCTACAAATCCTACTTGTTTATTTTTTTGTTCTACATTTTTACTTTTGGCCTCTTTTTTTTCTTCTTCTGTTATTATAACTTCTCTTCTTATAATAACAGGTGAACTTTGTTTCTTTTCTTCTTTTTTAGGTTTATTTTCCTTTTTTGAGTATTTTTCTCTTACTTTTTTAGCAATTTCTTCTTCTATTGAACTCATATGTGTTTTTACTTCTATACCCATTTCTTTCACTTTTTCCATTAATTCTTTACTGGTTAAGTTTAACTCTTTAGCTAGTTCATATATTTTAATCTTACCCAATAACTTCACCCCCATCAATTATTCTTAATATTTCACTTGCAAAATTACTATCTTTTACAGCTATAACTGCTTTATTTTCTTTTCCTATGCTTTTACTTAATTCATTTATATTTTTGTATATTCTTACTGGAACATTTTTTTCGTCAGATATTCTTTGTATATTTTTCTTTGTTCTATCTGCTGCATCTTCTGCTACTATTACTAGTTTTGCTTTCTTTTTATTTATAGTATCTATTACACTTTCCGTTCCAAATGCTATTTTGCCTGCTCTTGTCGCTAGACCTAATAGCCTTAATGCTTTGTTTTGTTCCATTTTAACTCCTTTGAGAAGTTGGAAATCCGATGTCTGAAGTATCATTTTTAATTAATTACTTAGATGAAATTATAATCTTTTTGCCTTACTTCTCTGACTTTTCTGATTTCTGTCTTCTGATTTCTATTTAATTGTTTGTCTTAATTCATCATATATATCGTCATTTATTTGTGTTTCAAATGTTCTTTCTAGTCTTTTTGTTTTTATTGCTTTTTCTAAACATTCTATATTGTCACATATATATGCTCCTCTGCCATTTGCTTTTCCTGTTTTGTCTATAAATATTTGCCCTTCTTTATTTTTTACTATTCTAATTAGGTCTTTTTTTAGTTTTACTTCACTGCAACCTATGCATGTACGTTTTGGTAAGTTTTTCAAACCTTTCACTCCTTATTTTATTGTATTCACTAAATTCTAGTTCATGTCCTTTTATTATTCTGTTTCAGTTTCTTCTTTTTTCTTTCTTCCCCTTTTTTTAGGTTTTTCTTCTTCTGTATTTTGTTCTTCTATGGTTTCTTCTGATTGAATTATTTCTTTTTCTGTGGTATTACTTACTTCTTCATCTTCTATAACTTCTTTTTTCTTTCTGCCTACTTTCTTAGGCTTTTCTTCTTTTTCTTCAATATTTGCCATTTCTTCTTCAGCTTGCTCTATCATTTTTTCTGCCTGTAATATATCATCTGACATACTTTCTACATTTTCATCGTTTTTTATGTCTTCTGATTCTTCTCCTGTTTCTTCTGTTTTATTTTGTATTTTTTCAAGCATTTCTCTAAATTGTGTTTCACTCTTAATATCTATTTTCCAATTTGTTAGTCTTGCTGCTAAACGAGCATTTTGTCCTGCTTTTCCTATTGCTAAAGATAATTGATCGTCTGGAACTATTACTTGTGCAAAATGTTCTTCATCTTTTATATCTACTGCCATTACTGTAGCTGGTAATAATGCTGATGATATATATATACTTGGATCTTCATTCCATTCTATTACATCTATTTTTTCTCCATTTAATTCATTTATTATATTTTGTATACGTATACCTTTTTGACCTACGCATGAACCTACTGGATCTATATTTTCATTTGGTGAATATACTGCTACTTTACATCTATTTCCTGCATCTCTTGATACACTTTTTATTTCTATTAGTCCTTCATATATTTCTGGAATTTCTAGTTCGAATAGTTTTCTTACAAAGTCATTATGGCTTCTAGAAATTATTACTTGTGTACTTCCTTTTAACCCTTTTTCTACATCTACTATACATGCTCTTATTTTATCATTTACATGATATTTTTCAGTAGGTATTTGCTCTTTTACAGGCATAATTCCTTCTAGTCTTCCTAAGTCTACTATAACTACTCCTCCATCTGCTTTTTGTACTATTCCAGATACTATTTCTCCTTTTCTTTCATTGAATTCATTATATAAAAATTCTCTTGATGCTTCTCTTATTTTTTGGATTATTACTTGTTTTGCTGTACCTGCTGCAATTCTTCCGAAGTTCTTTGGTACTAGTTCATTATCTAATATATCTCCTGTTTTTATTTTTTTATCTATTTTTTGTGCTTCTTCTAATGATATCTGAGTTTTTTCGTTTTCTACCTCTTCTACTACTTCTTTTTGCATATATACATGGATTTCTCCTGTTTCTCTATCCATTGTTATTTTTACATTTTCATCTTCGCAATCGTAATTTCTTTTATATGCTGTTACTAATGCTGTTTCAATTGTTTCTAGCATTTCATCTTTTTTTACTCCATTTTCCTTTTCTAAATCCTCCATTGCTACTATTAATTCTGTGCTATCAATTGCTGGTCCATTTGTTTTTGTTGTTTTCTTTTTCATTTTTATATTCCTCCTTTTTATAGATGTTATAAGTTAGACTTTAAGATAAATTCTTCGAAGTAATTACCATATTATTCTAACTTCTAACTTCTAATTTACCAATTATATTTTTCTTTAATTAATGATATATTTTTTCTATCTATTTGTATTTTTTCGTCATTTTCTGTTTGTAATATTTCTATTTTTTCATCATCAAATTCTTCTAGTATCCCTAAAAATTCTTTTTTCCCTTCTAATGGCTTAAACATTTTTATTTCTATTTGTTTTCCTATTGCTTCTTTTAGATGTTTATCTTTCCTTAATATTCTTTCTATTCCTGGTGATGATATTTCTAAAAAATATTGTTCTTTTATATAGTCTGCTTCATCTATTAAACCATTTATTTCATTATTTACTTTTTCACAATCATTTAAGTCTATACC
>CAMXOP010000035.1 GCA_947245665.1 uncultured Clostridiaceae bacterium | reverse complement strand
ATTTTTAGGGCTTATGTTTAAAAAATTTTGGGACATTTTCAAAAATCATTGACATTATAAGATTTAATTTTATTGAAGTCACTAGAACTAATTTATAGAAAAATTGTAGTTTTGTTATTTCTTTTTTTAATAATCTATATATAATAAGAATGTATAAATTTTGTCAAAAATTCTTTTAAGTTTTTTCACCTTTATACCTCCTTTCAAGGAAGCTTTAAAATATACATAATTATTTATTGTTTGCCTATTATCGTAAACATTTTCCATTAAAATTCGCCCATAAATTTTTACCAAAATTAGACATTTTTCTCGCTTGCAATTTAATACATAATGGTGTAAAATAATAGCATAAATTTAGAAAAGAGGTATTTTACTTTGGAAGATAAAAAAAGAAAATTATACAAAGGCAGAACTCTTAATAACTTTAGAGAATTAGTTGAAAGATATGAAAATGAATACTCTGAAGAAGTTGCATTTACATATAAAGAAAACCCTAAATCTAAAGAATTTATAAATATATCTTATTCAAAATTTGCAAGTGATATTAAAAGTTTAGCTACATCTTTAATTCATTTAGGCCTTTCTAAAAAAAGAATTGCTATTATTGCTTCTAACCGTTATGAATGGTGTGTAAGTTATTTAGCCATAACTACTAGTGATACAGTAGTCGTCCCTTTAGATAAATCTCTTCCTGATAATGAAATTGAAAGTTTAATTAAAAGAAGTGAAGTAGAAGCTGTAATATTTGACAAAAAATATATTGATGTTGTTAAAAACTTAAAATCTTCTGATACTACTAATCTAAAGCATTTAATTTGTATGGATGATACTGAAGATAAAAATGTTATTAATTATTCTGTATTAGTCTCTAAAGGTAATTATTTACTTGAAAACGATGACCAAAAATATCAAAATATAAAATTAGATAATGAAAAGATGTCTATTATGCTTTTTACCTCAGGAACTACTGCAATCTCTAAGGCAGTAATGTTATCACAAGCGAATATTTGTGCAGATATTTATGCACTTTCCCAAATGACCGATATAAGGAAAGAAGATATATTTTTATCATTCTTACCTCTACACCATACTTTTGAATCAACATGTACATTTTTATATGGTACTTCTTGTGGTATTACTGTTGCATTTAGTGATGGGTTACGATATGTTGCAAATAATTTGAAAGAATTTAATATTACTGGTTTCGTATCTGTTCCTTTAATGCTTGAAATTATGTATAAAAAAATTTATAAAGCAATAGATGAGCAAGGTAAAAAGAAATTAGTAAAAACTATGAGTTCTGTTTGTAACTTTTTATTAAAATTTGGAATTGATATAAGAAGAAAAGTATTTAAAACTATACTAAATAGTTTTGCACCTAATTTAAGACTTTTAATTGCAGGTGGCGCACCTATGAGTAAAGATGCAATAGAATGTTTTGTTAATTTAGGAATAAATTTACTTCAAGGCTATGGTTTAACTGAAACTTCACCTGTTCTTGCAGGTGAAAATGATAAATATAAGAAAGCTGGCTCTGTTGGCTTTGCACTTCCTGGTATAACAATTGAAATAGATAACCCAAATGATGAAGGTATTGGCGAAATAAAAGCAAAAGGCCCTACAATTATGAAGGGTTACTATGAAAATGAAGAAGCAACTAACGAAGTTTTAAAAGATGGATGGTTCTATACTGGTGATTTAGGTTATATTGATAAAGATGGATATTTATTTATTACTGGTAGAAAAAAGGATGTTATTGTTCTTAAAAATGGTAAAAATATTTACCCAGAAGAATTAGAAATATTAATTAATAAATTGCCTTATACTAATGAAAGTATAGTGTTTGGTATGCCAGATTCTAAAAAAGATGATTTAGTTTTATCTGCAAAGATTGTTTATAATAAAGATGTTATGGAGGAAATGTTTAAAGGTAAAAAAGTTAATGAATATCATGATATTATATGGCAAGATATTAAGGCACAAATTAATAAGCAAATGCCTGCATATAAGTCTATAAGAGATATTATTATTACAGATGAGCCTTTGATTAAAACTACTACTCAGAAGATTAAGAGGCATGAGGAGATAAAGAAAATATTAGGAAATTAAAAAGAAAGTGAATTGAAGTAATGCCATTTACTCCAATTCACTTTTTTTGTTTTTTAATTTAACTATACTTAATAATAATAAATTTAATACTTTTTACCAATCCCTTTTATAATAAATTATAAAAAACATATCCTTTATACTTATTGATGTAATAACTATTACAATAAATATAAGAATTACTGAAATATCAATATTATCAGTAAAAATTGCCAAAATCAAATCAATTATCGCTATCATTACAACAATTATAAGATTTCTTAAAACTTTTAACATATATTTTATCTCCTTTTCTTTAATCAAAGACATTGTTTATGAGTTATATATCTATGTTAATCCGATATTATAATCCAGTTAAAAAGGAATTTATAATTTTTTATTAACACTAATATCAACATAATTTTTATTAATATTCAAGTATTTTTACGCATATAGGTTTACAATAGATATGTCACACCTAATAAGAAAAATAAAATATTGAAGGAAGTACCAAAAAATGATAAAGTTAGTTTAACCACAAATTAACAAATATCAGGAGGTACTTCCTATGGGAAATAGTATAACACAAAAATTAAAATATAAACAGAGTGTAATTAAATTTTCTTACAAATATGAAGAATTCTCTGATGTATGCTTTGGTATATACATTATGAATCTTGTTTACATTACTTTATCCAAGGCTTTTAATGAAATTAGAAATCAGATTGAATGTATTACAAAGTAATAACAAAACGTAAAGGTTTAAATTTGAACCTTCACGTTTTACTAGTATTTATATATTTATTACTATTTTTTATTCTCCACTAAACATATGCTTTCTTGTCATTTCTAATAAGTTTAATTTTGTAAACTCTATTACTTGTGTTTTTGAACGGTCTTTTTTCAATGCTTGTTTTAATGTTTTTAAAACTTGTTCTCTGCTTTTGGCTTCTTGCATATCTATGTAATCTATTATTATTATTCCTCCTATATCCCTTAGGCGTAGTTGCCTTGCTATTTCACAGCTTGCTTCTTCATTTACTTTTAGTACAGTTTCTTCTAAGTTTTGCTTTCCTGTGAATTTTCCTGAATTTACATCTATTGCAGTTAACGCTTCTGTTTTATCTATTGTTATAAAACCTCCACATTTAAGCCATATTTTTCTTGTGCTTAATTTTTCTATTTGGTCGTCTGTGTCATACATATCTAGCAAATTATCTGTTTGTTTTAATTCAATATTTACTTTGCTATTTTCGTCAATGTTTTTTAGTGTTTTTTGCACGTCTTCAAATATTTGTGTGTCATCTACAATAACTCTTTGTATTCCATTATCAACAGTATCTAGTAAAATTTTTTCTATTATTGAATCATTTTTGTATAATACTTTTGGAATTTCATTTTCTTTTAAATTTTCACTTTCTTTTTTTATATTATTCCACTTTTTAATAGTTTGCTCTATATCTTTTTTTATAATATTTTCATCTTTTCCTTTTGCAGCAGTTCTAATTATTAAACCTATATCATTTTTTATAGTTTCCTTAGCAATATTAATTAATCTTTTTCTTTCGTTTTCATCTTCTATTTTTTGAGAAACAGTTATAAAATTATCTTTTGGCATAACTACAACAAATCTGCCTGGAATGTGTAAGTCTGTACTTATTTTTGCTCCCTTTAAATTTGTAGCATCTTTTTTTACTTGTACTAAAATGCTAGTATCTTTTTTTATATAATCTTTTATATTGTATTTATCTAAATCTTCATTTTTGTTTCCTGTAATTTTGTTTACTTTTGGGAGTACGTCTTTAATGTGAATAAAAGTATTTTTTTCTTCACCTATATCTACAAAAGCTGCTTGCATACCTGGTAAAATATCTTTTACTTTTCCTAAATATATGTTACCTTCAAGCCTTTTACTATCTTCTCTTTCTTCGTATACTTCTTGTAGTTTTCCGTCTTCTATTATGGCTATTGTTTTTTTATTTTCTTTTTTTGATATTAGTATTTCTTGCATTTGTTTTTCCTTTCTTCCCATTGTTCCCATTGGGGACGTTTCCTAATGGGAAGTAACGTCACTTTTGGAACTTTCATTTTCTATTTTACCTATTGTTTTTCTACTAATTCCTATTATTCTTGATATTTGTACTTTTGTTATTCCTTCTATTTTAAGAATTTTCGTTATAGCTTTTTCTCTCTCGATTTTATCATATTGTTGTATTTTTAATGGATTATCTTCTTTTATTATATTTTTTATGATTTCTATCGCTTCTTCATCAGATATTCGAGTTAAAAGTTCATATCCTTTGTCATAATCTTGATATTTTGAATAATTTTTATGAAAATATTTAAAGTTATTTATTGCACTCTCTTTATCTTCTCCAAAAGCTTTTATAACCATATCTTTATTTATCAATTTTTCTTTATATAAGTACTCATTGTAGCTAGTCCATTCATATCTTTTTAACCCTGCATTTTCTGGATTTTTATGAATGTATCTAACTACATTTTTTAAATATCCTTCGCTTTCTATTGCTTTACTTTTAAATCTATTTTCAAAAAGATGACCTGTTCTCTCATATTTTTTATTGAAATATGAGGAATAACTAATATTTAAACTTTGCATTACTATAGATATTTTGTCATTTTTATCATAAATAACAAAATGTACGTGATCATTCATAAGTGAATATGCATAAATTTCATATTTATATTTTTCTTTAGTCCTTTCTACTTCGTTTATAAATTTTAAATAATCTTGCTTGTCTAAAAATATATCTTGCTTATTAATTCCTCTTATTATTACATGATATACCTTTGATATTGATATTTCTCTTTTTAAACGGGGCACTGAACCTCACCTTACCTTTATAAGTATATTTGTTCTTTGCCCCTTAAGAACATATAGAATATATCACATTTTTATGTAAAATTCTAGTATTTTTATTAAATTTGTTTTATACTTTCTTAATGTAACTTATTATTAATAGCTTTTTCAGAAAGGAGATTTTCTATGCTGACTTCCAATTTTCTATTACTTTTAGTTGCTATTTTTGTTTTTGGATTTATTTTTGCAATAGCTATCCATTTAGTTTATAACAAGAAAAATAGAAATATGTCAAAATGTTTTTCTAACAACAAAACTTATAGTAAATTTACAAATCAAAGTGATCCTTTTATTGATGATGTAGTAAAAGATTTTAAGCTTTTAGATGATTAACTAATAACATTTCTTTTAACTACAATAACGCACTCCTATAATTGCTATGGGAGTGTGTTATTGTATCCAAAATTTTTTATATTTTCTACTTATTACTTCCAAAAAGTGACGTTAGTTCCCATTTGGAAACGTCCCCAATGGGAACTAATTAAACTTATTCATCGCTATATCAATTCCACTTTTTAATATTTCTATAATCGCTTCTTTCGCTCTTTCTACTCCTTTTTCTAGCTCTTTTTGCGCTTCTTCTGGAACTGCTCCTATTACATAATTTATCATGTCTCCTTCATTTTTTGGCTTTCCTATACCTACCCTAACACGTACAAATTCCTCTGTTCCTAATTCTGCTATTACAGATTTCATTCCGATTATGTGAGCCACTACTTCCTTTTTTGCGTATTCTAATTAAACCTGGTTCAATATCTATATCATCATATATTACTATTATATTTTCTAATGGTATCTTATAAAAGTTTACAACTTGAACTATTGATCTTCCACTTAAATTCATGTAAGTTTGTGGTTTTAGTAAAATTGCTTTTTCTCCTTCTATTATACCATCTCCATATAGTCCATCAAATTTCTTTTTGTTTACTTCTATTCTATATTTATTTGATAATTTGTTTATTACATTAAAACCCATGTTATGCCTTGTTTTCCCATACTCTTCTTCTGGGTTTCCTAATCCAATTATTAAATACATTTTTCTCCCCCTATTGAACGTTGGAAGTTGAAGGTTAGAGATTGGAGGTTAGGCAATTTATTTCAAGCATTTACATATATATTCCAACTTCTAACTTCTAACTTACTATTTTATATTTGATCTTATCTAAAAATATGTGTATAATATTTGTTTTATAAAAATAAGCAATCAAACTAAATTTTGTAATTTTTCTCATTTGATTCCCAAAAGGGACAGATTCCCCAAAAGGAAACGTCCCCAATGGGAACTAGTTAATCAAACTTTTCAACTCTTCTTCATTAAATTCATATTTCTTATTACAAAATTGACATACTGTTTCTGCTTTTTTATCTTCTTCTATAATTTTTTCTAGTTCTTCTTTTCCTATTGTTTGCATTCCTCTTGCCATTTTTTCTTTACTACAGCTACATTTATATTTTGGCTCTTTTTCTTCTTGATTTAATACTTGTATGTTTATATCTCCTGTAATATCTTTTGCTATGTCTAACAATGTCATATCTTCTTCTAACATTTGGCTTATTGGCATTGCTTCTTTTAGGCGATTTTCTAATATGAATAGTTCATCTTCTGTTGCATCTGGCAAGCTACTGACTATAAACCCTCCTGCTTTTTTTACTCCGTCTTTATTTACTAAAACCCCCAAGGCTACTGCTGTATTTTTTTGTTCTGATGTATAGTAGTAGTTTGCAAAGTCTTCTGCTATTTCTCCCGAAATTAGTTTTGACATTCCTACATATGGCTCTCTTAAACCTATATCTTTTATTACGTATAAGAAACCTTCATTTCCTACTGCTTCTCCTACATTTAGTTTTCCATCTTTTCTTAATGGTACTTCTACTTGTGGGTTTGCTACATAGCCTCTTACCTTTCCGTGTGCTATCTGCCGTTACTGTTATTGCTCCTATTGGACCATTTGCTCTTATTTGTAATGTTACACTATCGTCTTCTGATTTGAATCCACTTGTCATTAGTAGCCCCATGGTTAAAACTCTTCCAAGCGCTGCTGTTGCTACTGGGCTTAGGTCGTGCAAATTTCTTGCTTCTTCTACTAATTTTGTAGTTTCTACACATGTTATATTTATTTTTCCGTTATATGCTAAAAATTTTTGTATTTTGTCCATTTTGTTTCCTCCTATTAATTCTAAGAATTCATGATTTTTAAAAATAATTATATAATGAGTTTTCTTTACATATACTGATATTATACCATGTAATAAATAAAATTGCTATACTCTTAATTATTTCACATGTTATTTTTCATTTTTTTAATACAAAAATATATTCATGAGCCAATAAATAGAAATCTATATTTTTGTTTTTCCAATAATTAGTCATTTTACAATTGTTTTGTTCTTTTATTATAATTTCTTTTAATGTAAAACCTGATTTAATGAAAATATTCATGATATAAAAACCTAATGGAATTATATTTCTATTTTTTCTAATATCACCTATTAAAATTGAACAAATTTTACCTCTTTTTAAAATTCTAAAACATTCTTTTGAAAATAAATTCATTTGATACATAAAATCTTCTAATTTCATTCTTGATATGTCTTCTACTATATCCTTACTATATCTTATAATATCTGAATAAGGTGGGTGTGCAAATATAAAATCAACTTTTTCGCTTGGGATAATTCCTCTTAAATTTATTGAATTTGCTTTTACTAATTTTGGTTCATATAATGTGTCAAATTTAAAGTTTAGCCTATTTTTAGCTATTTTTAATGCATTTTCATTTATATCTATTCCAATACCTTTTCTGTTTAATAATTTACATTCTATCATTGTTGTACCACTACCGCAAAATGGATCTAAGACTATTTCTTTTTCTTTTGTATATTTTAAAATTAAGTTTCTAGGAACTTGTGGTGCACAATTTCCTCTGTAATCTCCCTCATGTGTTGCCCAAATTCCTCTTTCTCTGAAATTCCATATAGTTGTTTCTTCCAATTCAAATTTTTTTGGTGTATAATTCATAGCTATTCCTCCTTATAAATACAAAAGAGCAACCTTAAATAAAGTGTTGCCCCATATTTTTTATTAATTATTAAAATAATTACTTATAACTTCTTCTAGCATCCCATTCTTAGCAAGATAGAAATTCATAAGATAATTCAAATTTCTAAATCCTTTTTGTAATTGATTTTTGGATTTATTATCCCAACATAGTCCGTCTGTCAATAAAACAAATCCCATATTTATTTTGTCTAAATCGTGCTGTCTATTTATATAACTATCAATTATTTCTTCTGGCTTTGAACCTCCTCTGAAGAAATAATCTACTTCTATATTTAAAACTTTATTCCCTTTTATTAATATAAAATCTGCTTTTCTGTTTTCTATATCTTTTGATACTTCAAATCCGTATTCCTTAAGAGTTTTAAATTGTTTTTGTGAAATAACTTTAATATTGTATTTATTACATATTTTTGCTATTATTGGCTCACAAGCATCTTCAAAAGCTGTTCCTCCACGATTTTTTCTTCCGTTTGAATCTAGTCCTACTAAAACGCCTATTACATAATCTATTAAATTCTTTTCTATTAGGCTATCACATAAATGTTTTAATCCAACTCTTTCAAAAAAATAGTAATATTGTTCTATTTGTTGTTCTGATAGTCCTTCTTTTAATTCTTCAATATTAAACGTGAACTTTAAGTTCTCATCATTACCTATTTCGTCACCTACAATTGCTAATGAGTTTTTTCCACTCCAGACTTCTGTTCTTTCATTTTTAGAAAGTGCAAATAATAGTGGAAATGTTCCAATAAATGTAGGTAATTTTTTTGCTAATTCGTAAAATTTATTCTTTATATTTTCTGTTCTTATTAATATATTCATTGCATTTAATTCTATTTCAAAATTTTTAAATGCTTCTGCATTTTTCCAATTCACATAAAAGTCAAACCCTCTATTTGTTTCTAATAAATTATTTACAAAAATTTCTGATAATTTGTCATACTCCATTTCTATATACATTTATTTTCTCTCCTCTTTCTCGTATCTTCTTTTTGATATTTCCATATATTCTTTGTTATTATCTATTCCTATATATCTTCTATTTAGTTTTATAGCTGATATTCCTGTTGTACTACTACCACAAAATGGATCTAATATTAAATCATTTTCATTAGTTGAAGCTAATATTATTTTATTCAATATTTCTAATGGTTTTTGGGTAGGATGTTTTCCACATTTTTTTTCTGATAGTCTAGTTAGTGAAGTAGTCCAAACATCTTTCATTTGCTTATTATTGTTAAGTTCTTTCATAATATCATAATTAAATGTATATTTAACTTTTTTAAGATCTTTTCTTGCCCAAAGTATTGTTTCAGTTGAATGTGTAAAAGTTTTACATGCTAAATTTGGTGGAGGATTTGTTTTTTGCCAAGTTATATTATTTATTATTCTGAACCCTTCTTCTTCAAGTGCCATACCAATTGAATAAATATTATGCAATGTTCCACTTATCCAAATTGTTCCTTCATCTTTTAAAACTCTATAACATTCCTTTATCCATTTTTTATTAAAATCGTGTTTTTGTTTTATGTCTATCTTTTTATCCCATTCTCCCTTATTTACACTAACCATCTTTCCTCCACTACAAGTAATTCCATTACCTGATAAGAAGTATGGTGGGTCAGCAAATATCATATTTATACTTTTATCATCTATTTTTTTTATAACTTTAAAAACATCATTATTTATTAATTTAAAATTTTCTGTTTCAAAATAGTATTTACCATTATACATTATATATCTCCATAATATTTTTTGCTTCTAGTAATTTGTTATTAATAATTCTGATATTTCTCCTCTAGCATTAGAATTTGCATTTATCATCCTTTTTGCATATACTTCATTTATTTTAAACTCATTGTATATATTATCAAAAAAGTAATCCTCTACATTTATATTTTTAGGATTTGAATTACTAAGCATTACTTTTATTTTTTTATCACTTAGTTTTTTATAATATATAGCCAATTCTTTTTGATTTTGTTCGTCAAAATTTTCTTTTGTATATGATGTAAACGCTGAAGTGATGTTTAATGGCCTATATGGTGGATCAAAATATATGAATGTATTTTGCTTTATATATTTTTGACTTTCTTTATAATCTCCATATTCAAATTTTACATCTTTTATTAACTTAGATAATTGTTTTAAATTCTCTTTATCACAAATTGTTGGATTTTTATACTTTCCTATTGGAACATTAAAATCTCCATTTTTATTGACTCTATATAGTCCATTAAAACATGTCTTATTTAGAAAAATAAATTGAGTTGCCTTTTCAACTGACATCTCTTTTTCTTTTAATTTTTTTGAATTGTATGTTTTTCTAACTTCATAGAAATATTCTTTTCTACTTTCAGCTTCTAGTTGTAAATACTCTTTTTCTTTTTTCTCTAGCTGTTGTATTAGTTCATTAACATTATTTTTTATAACATTATATGAATTTATTAAATCTATATTTATATCAAAAGCATATGCCTCTTTTATTTTATAATTTTGTAATATATCTATTAATACTGCTCCACCACCTACAAATGGCTCTATGTAGCAATCAATTTCACCATTTTTTAATTGTAGTGGATAATATTTATTTAATTGGCTTAATAAACCGCTTTTTCCCCCTGCCCATTTTACAAATGGCTTTATTTTGTTTTGCATTTTTCACCTCATCGCATTTGTATTATTTTATATGTATTATATTTTATATCATAAATATTGCTTTTTCTCAATGGTTATAAAAACTTTTTTATTACTTTTGATTTAAATATGTTTTAAATAATCTTATTACTTATATAGTTCAACATTTTTCGAAATTTCCTCTTCTACTTCTTGCATTGCTATTAAGGTTTCTTCTAACAATTTTTCTACTTCCCACCCTAGCCTTTCAGCTCCACAAGAAATTATATCTCTTGAACAACCTGCTGCAAATTTTTTATCTTTATATTTTTTCTTTAAACTTTTTAATTCCATGTCCTTTGTACTTTGGGATGGTCTCATTTTTGCTGCTGCCCATATTAAACCTGTTAGTTCATCTGTTGCAAATAGTATTTTTTCCATTTGATTATTTGGTTCTACATCAGAACAAATTCCATATCCATGACTACAAACTGCATGTATTAACTCATCACTACAATTTATTTCTTTTAATAATTCTGGTGCCTTTTTACAATGTTCATCTGGATACATTTCATAATCTATATCATGTAATAATCCTGCTATACCCCAAAATTCCTCATCTTCTCCATATTTTTTTGCAAAATATCTCATTACTTGCTCAACTGTTAAAGCATGCCTAATATGAAACTCTTCCTTATTATATTTTTTTAATAATTTAATTTCACTTTCTTTATCCATTCGTATTTCTCCTTATTAATTTCTATTTTTATAAATCCCTCTAATGGTCATTATAATTTTCGCAAGTCTTAATCTAATTTCATCTAAACGCAAACTTACTTGTTTTTTTATATATTGATATTAATTTAAAATCATAACATTTTATTTTTTTCCTTCAACTAAATATATATTTTTATTATCTATTAATACTTCTATTGGTTCATTATATATTTTGCTTACTTCATTTAATGATTCTACAAAAGGGTTAACTTCTTTTATAGCATTTTTTACTAGCCTTTGAACTGATTTATCATTTCTTTTATTGTTAATTTTATTTATTTTTTCACTTGATTCAAGTAAAAATTCATCCACTGCTACTTTGCTAACTAATGGTATTTTTGATACCACTTGACCAGCTCCTTTAGTGACTTCTGCAATACCTTTTGTTAATACAGATTGTACAGAATTCTTAGTATAACTTTCAATTTCATTATAACATTGTGTATATAATTCTTTATATTTAAGTATATACTCTTCTATTTTGCTTTTAATGCTTTCTATATAATTCTTATCAAAATTTCCTAATAACATTACCTCCAAAAATGATGAAAATGAGTGTAAATATAGTGATAATTGATATTCTTTAAAGTTTTCATCTGCTTTTTTTATTTTTGAATTTATTTCTTGGTTAATATGAATTAATTCTTTTTTTGCTAACATAGATTGAATTAGGTCTCTGTATAATAAAATATTTTGTTCTGCATTTCTTTTTATATCTTGTACTAATATGTGTTTATTTGTTTTATACTTTTCATTATTGCAGTTAAATTTATAATTATTTAATACATCTATTAATGCATTTATATTACCACGAATATTTGCTTTTTCTTTTGCTTTAAGCAAATCTAACAATTCATTTTGCATTTTTTTTATATCATCTAATTTCTTTTCGATTGTCATTAATGCCATGGACATAAATATCATTGTTGGGTCACATGCCAATGGCTTCATAATGGCTTGTCCTCCTCCAACTGCACCTTTGTTTGTTTGCAACGAACCAATAAAACCACCTTGAGATTCAAACATTTTGTGACCTTTTGTATTTACCCTATATATACCACTTGTTCCTTCTGCACCTTTTAATGATTCCATTGCTACTATCAAAGGCTTAGTTGCTACACCTAATGCAGATAAGTTTTCTATTGGATATTTTTCGTATTTTACTTCTTTTAAAGATATTTCTGTAATTGTTGGCAATAGCTCTACTTCCATTATCTCATTTGCCATCTTTTTTCTTAATTCATCATTGTTTAATTCTATCTTTTTCTTCCCTTTAAACATTATAATTCTCCTATAATTTATTATTTGTATAATTAATTTAGTATTATAATAGCATAACTTTTAGTATTTATAAGTTAATTTAGTTAAACTACTATTTCAATTCTTAAATTACTTTATTTAAATAATTATCATATATCTTATTCATAATTATAGGTATATTCCTTATAAATATTTTATATTGTTCTTCATGAGATAACTCCTTTGTTGATTCGCTTTCATTAGTTGGAAAGTCTGATATTCCTTTAATTATTAATATTTGTACATTATTTTTTTTGCACACATATGCAATGCTTGCTGCTTCAGTATCACAAATAGTTATATTATTATCTTTTAAAATTTTATAATCATTCCACATTACAATTGGCTTATCTTGAGTAGCAATAATTCCTGTATTATATTTGATATTTAACTTTGATAAGTCTATTTCTACATTAAATTTAGTTTTAATTAGTGGTTCTGTTTCCCTCACAGTACAATCTGTTTGAACTGCTAAATTAGGAATAATTATATCATGTTGTTTATAATTTGTATCTATACCCGCACAAGTTCCTACAACAATTATTTTTTTTAAATTAAAATGGTCTATCATGTATTGTGTTGCAGCACTAGCAGATGTCTTTCTTACATTACACCTATAAAATATTACATCTATATAGTTTATTCTATAATTGAAATACTCTCCATATGGGTATTCATTAACTTTATCAATATTATAATACTTCTTTGTATTAATCCATTCATTTTCTTATGCTATACTTACACCAACCATATTATACCTCCTAATTATTATTGTTATAATAACATATTTTTTATTATTTATCAATTTATTTAACTTTTTAAATTTGTTATATATATAATTTTTTTAAGTATACTACTAAATTTAGGGTAATTGCTTTGAAGAGTGGGTCGTCGAATACGGCGACCCTACAGTATACATTTTGTTTTTTACCTTTAATTGTGAATTTAGATTATTACTTTTAAGAATTTTGCACAAAGTTATTGACAATTTAATATACTTAGTATTATGATGTTACTATCATAAAGTTAATAAGTATATTTTGAAGGAGGAATTATTATGAATAATAAATTAGAATTAGTTGCGGATTTTTACGAATTTACCATGTCAAATGGTTATTTTGTTAAAAATATGAATAACAAACTAGCATACTTTGATGTATTTTTTAGAAGAATACCAGATAGCGGTGGCTATGTTATAGTTGCAGGTTTGGAGCAAGTTATTAACTATATTAAAAATTTAAAATTTACAGAAGATGATATTGAATATTTAAGAAAACAAAATAAATTTTCAGAAGATTTTTTAAAGTATTTAAAAAATTTTAAATTTACAGGGGATATTTGGGCTATTCCAGAAGGAACTATTGTATTTCCTAATGAAGCATTACTTACTGTTAGAGCTCCTATAATTGAAGCTCAAATTTTAGAAACAATGCTTCTACTTACTATTAACCACCAAAGCTTAATTGCTACTAAAACAAGTAGAATTGTAAATGCTGCAAAAGATATTCCTGTTATGGAATTTGGCGCTAGACGTGCTCATGGAATTGACGCTGCTGTTTCTGGTGCTAGAGCTTCTATTATTGGTGGAGCTGTTGGAACTTCTTGCACTATTTCCGCAAAAGAATTTGATGTTCCTGCAAGTGGAACTATGGCACACAGTTGGATTCAAAGTTTCGACTCTGAATATGAAGCTTTTAAGGCTTATGCTGAAATTTACCCTACTGATTGCACACTTCTAATTGACACTTATAATACAATAGAAAGTGGTCTTCCTAATGCTATTAAAGTATTTAATGAAGTATTAAAACCACAAGGAATTCGTCCAAAGGCTGTAAGGTTAGATAGTGGAGATTTAGCTTATCTATCTAAAAAAGTTAGAAAAATATTAGATGAAAATGGTTACCCTGATTGTAAAATTTGTGCTACAAACTCTTTAGATGAATATTCTATAACATCTTTATTAGAACAAGAAGCAAAAATTGATAGCTTTGGTGTAGGCGAAAACTTAATTACAGCTAAGAGTGAGCCTGTTTTTGGTGGAGTATATAAATTAGTTGCTATGGAAGAAGATTCAGTAATTACTCCTAAAATTAAAGTTAGTGAAACAGCTATAAAAGTAACAAACCCTGGATATAAAAAAGTTTATCGTTTTTATGATAAAGATACCAAAAAAGCTTTAGCAGATGTTATAACTTTAGCAGATGAAGTCATTCCAAAAGATAACTATACAATATTTGACCCACAAAATCCTTGGAAAAAGAAGACACTTACAAACTATACAGTTAGAGCTTTACATGAAAAAATATTCGAGAATGGAAAATTAGTTTATAAAAATCCTACATTAAAAGAAATTGCCAAATATGCTAAAAAAGAACTTGATACTATGTGGGATGAAGTTAAAAGATTAGAAAAGCCACATGAATACTATGTTGATTTATCTAAGGAATTGTGGACTTTAAAAAATGATATGTTAAATAATATTTATTTTTAATAAATTAAACAACTCTCCATATTAATTTTATGGAGAGTTGTCATTTTACGCATAATAGTCAACATTTTTTAATTCTACTTCTAATTTAGGAGTATTTTTAATTGCTTCGGAAATTTCTTCCTCGTCATTATCCTTCTCTTTATTGTTTTGCTTAGATACTTCATAGTCTAAGCTTGAACTTTCAAAAGCTCCATCTAAAATTCCCTTAAGTGTTTTCTTTTCTCTCGATGGATTAATAAATGCAATAGTTCCCTTTTTCATATTCTTCCTCCTTCAAATAATTATTATCTGGTTATTAAACAACATATCTCTATTTCATAAGCCATATTTTATCATATATATCCAAAATAAACAAGGATAAATATTGCCTATAATTTTAACATTTCTTGCCCTGTTCTTATAATTTAACTTGTTTTATTCTTCTATTTATGATATTATATTTATGTAACTTTAATTTAAAATTTGGCTCTTCGCTAAATCGAGTGGGTAAGTAGTCAAAACAAAATAAATATAGT
>CAMXOP010000034.1 GCA_947245665.1 uncultured Clostridiaceae bacterium | reverse complement strand
GTAGTTTAGAAATACCAAAAATAACTTGTAAAGAACAAGAAAAGTATAAAGTAATATTAGCAAATATTCAAAATAATATTCAAGAAAATCAAACACTTAAACAACTAAGAAATGAATTATTACCAAAACTAATGAATGGAGAAATAGACCTAGAAAATATAGTATAAAACAAATACTTATTTAAAAGATAATAAAAGGAGTAAAACTTATGTTTAAAGAAGAACAAGTGGAACAAGCAATAATTGAACAATTACAAGGTTTGGGATATGAATATATATATGGACCAGAAATAGAAAGAGACTATAAAGAAGTAATATTAAAAGATATATTCTTAAAATCACTTTTTAGAATAAATCCAGATATAACTATAGAAATAGCTGATGAAGTATACAGAAAGGTAAGAAATTTTACTAATATTGGTTTGGTACAAGCTAATTACGAATTTTACCATATGCTTTATGTAGGAGTAGAAATACCAATAGAAGGAGATAAAACATATACGGCAAAATTAATAGACAGGAATAATATAGAAAATAATAATTTTCATGTAATAAATCAATATACAATTGTAGAATATAAAGAAAAAAGACCAGATGTAATTGTATTTATAAATGGAATACCACTTGTTGTATTTGAACTAAAAAATGCGTTAAAAAACGATAAAACAATAGAAAATGCATATAATCAAATAAAAAATTATCAACAAGATATTAGAACTTTATTTTATTATAATGCCTTTAATGTTATATCAGATGGAATTAATGCTAGAATTGGAACAATAACAGCCGATTTTTCAAGATACATGACATGGAAATCAAAAAATGGGGAAAAACCAGAAGAAAACATTGAGCAAGTTGATGTTCTAATAGAAGGGGTCTTTAAAAAAGAAAGAATAATAGATATAATAACTAATTTTATTATGTTCCAAAATAAAGAAGGAAAAGATATAAAAATATTAGCAGGTTATCATCAATATTTTGCAGTAAAAAAATCTATTATAAGTACAGAAAAAGCATTAAAAGAAAATACAAAAAAAGCAGGAGTTGTATGGCATACACAAGGTTCAGGAAAAAGTTTTGCAATGGTATTTTATACAGGACTTCTGCTAAAAAATATAAACTTAAATAATCCTACAATAATAGTTCTAACAGATAGAAATGATTTAGATAATCAGCTATATACAACATTTTCAACATGTAGTAAAGAAATATTGCCACAAAAATGTAAACAAGCAGATAATAGAAAAGAATTAAAAGAATATTTAGAGGTAAATGCTGGAGGAATAATATTTACAACAATACAAAAATTTGAAGAAGGCGAAGGACCAATATCAAATAGAGAAAATATTATATTTATAGCAGATGAAGCACATAGAAGTCAATATGGAATAGAGAAAAAATTAGACAGAAAAACAGGACAATTAAAAGTAGGATATGCAAAAAAAATGAGAGATGCTTTGCCAAATGCAACATTTATAGGTTTTACAGGAACTCCAATAGAAATAGCCGATAAAAGTACAAGGCTATTATTTGGTGACTATATAGATATATATGATATGACACAAGCAGTATTAGATAATGCAACTGTTCCAATATATTATGAAAATAGAGTAGCAAAATTAAAATTAGATGAACATATTTTACAAGAGATAGATGAAGAATATCAATATATTTCGTATAATGATGAAGCAACAGAAGAAGTAATAGAAAAGTCAAAGGCAGAATTAGCTAAACTAGAAACAGTAATTGGTTCAAAAGAAAGGCTAGAAATATTGGCGAATGATATTATAGAACATTATGAACAAAGACAAGATATACTGAATGAAAAAGCAATGATTGTATGTATGAATAGAAAAATAGCTATTAATCTATACAAAGAAATACTAAATATAAGACCTAATTGGACTGAAAAAATAAAAGTTGTATTAACTGATAATAATAATGATCCACAAGAATGGCATAATTTAGTAGGAAATAAACAATATAGAGATAACTTGGCAACAGAATTTAAAGATAGTAACAGCAAACTAAAAATAGTAATTGTAGTAGATATGTGGTTAACAGGATTTGACGTACCAGACTTAGCAACAATGTACATAGACAAACCAATGAAAAGTCATAATTTAATGCAAGCAATTGCAAGAGTTAATAGAGTTTATAAAGATAAGGAAGCAGGGTTAATAGTAGATTATATTGGTATTGGAGCAGATTTAAAAATAGCTCTTAATGAATATACAAATAGAGATAAAGACAAAATACCAGATATTACAGCTGCATATGCTATAGTAAGAGAAAAATTAGAAATAATGAGAGACATGTTCTATGGGTTTGATTATTCAGGATTTTTCGGATATTCTAATCAAAATAGATTACAAACACTTACAAAAGGAATTAACTACATATTATCTCAAAGTAAAGAAGATAAAAAGGAATTCATTACACAAGCAACAATACTATCACAAGCAGAAACATTAGCACGTTCGCTTTTAGATGAAAATACAAAATTAGAAATAGAATACTTCAGAGGTGTAAAAGTTGGTGTTTGTAAAATAACAGGAACAGGAAAATTAACCACAACAGAAGTAAATAGGCGAATACTAAATGTATTAGAACAAGCAATACAAGAAGATGGAATAATAGAAATATTTAAAGCTGTAGAAAAAAGTAGTCCAGAAATATCCATTTTTTCTAAGGAATATATGGATGGACTGAAAAACATAAAAAATAAAAATATAGCCGCAGAGTTGCTAAAGAAACTATTAGAAGGAAATATAAAACTATATAAAAGAACAAATTTAGTAAAAGCCGAACTTTTCTCTGAAAAAATGGAAGCAATAATGAAAAAATACAATAACAGATTAATAACAAGTGCTGAAGTTATTGAAGAGTTACTAAAACTATCACAAGAAGTAGTAGAAGCAAGAAATGAAGGAAAAGAAAAAGGTTTAACAGAAGATGAATATGCATTTTATGTAGCATTGGTAAAAGAGCCAAATGTATTAAGAGAAATGGAAGATGAGATACTAATAAAACTAGCACATGAATTAACAGATACAGTTAGAAAAAATAGAACAGTAGACTGGGAAAAGAAAGAATCAGCCAGAGCATTTATGAGAAGAGAAATAAAAAGACTATTAAGAAAATATCATTATCCACCAGAAAAAGCAGATAATGCAGTCCAAACAGTCGTAAAACAGGCAGAATTAATGAGTGAATATATGATGGATAAATAGAAAATAAGAGGTATAAATGAAAGAACTAGGAATATATATACATATTCCTTTTTGTAAAAGCAAATGTAGTTACTGTGATTTCACATCTTTTGCAAATAAGGAAAAAACAGTAGAAAAATATATAGAATGTTTAAAAAAAGAAATACAAAAAAATAAAGAAGATAATTGTATTGTTGACACAATTTATATAGGAGGAGGAACTCCTTCTTTTATAGATAGTAAATACATAAAAGAAATAGTAGAAATACTAAAAAGTAAATTTGAAATAAAACAAGAAGCAGAGATAACAATAGAAGTAAATCCAGGAACAGTAAATAAAGAAAAACTAAAAGATTATAAAAAAGCTGGAATAAGTAGAATAAGTATAGGACTTCAAAGTGCAAATAATAAAATTCTAAAACAAATAGGCAGGATACATACATATGAAGAATTTTTAAACACATATAATCTAGCAAGAAAAGTAGGTTTTAAAAATATAAATGTAGACCTAATGCTAGCACTTCCCAATCAAACATTAGAAGAATTAGAAGATAGCGTAGAAAAAGTAATAAAATTAAATCCAGAACATATTTCAATATATTCTTTAATTATAGAAGAGGGAACGAAAATGGAAGACCTTGTAAATAGCCAAAAGATACAACTACCTTCTGATGAATTAGAAAGAAAAATGTATTGGGATATAAAAAACAAGCTAGAGAAAAATAGATATATACATTATGAAATATCTAACTTTTCAAAAAAAGGATATGAATCAAAGCATAATACAAATTGTTGGAATCAAAA
The DNA here is from genome assembly GCA_947245665.1 of uncultured Clostridiaceae bacterium. Classification (GTDB taxonomy): domain Bacteria; phylum Bacillota; class Clostridia; order TANB77; family CAG-508; genus UMGS1663. The sequence continues at coordinate 11,715 of CAMXOP010000034.1, read as the reverse complement.
AGAATATCTAGGATTTGGTCTAGCAGCACATTCATATATAAATAATAAACGTTTTTGTAATACAAGTGATATAGAAGAATATATAAAAAATATAGAAAATAATAATTTGAAAAGTAATATACAAATATGTGAAATACAAAATGAAGAAGAAAAGAAAAAAGAATATATACTATTAGCATTAAGAAAAATAGAAGGAGTAAATATTCAAGAATTTAAAAACAAATTTGTAGATAATCCAATTTATTTGTATAGAAAAGAATTAGAAAAATTAGTAAATGAAGATTTAATAGAAATAGACTTAAACAATATAAAACTTACAAATAAAGGTTTAGACTTAGCAAATTTAGTGTGGGAGGAATTTGTGTAAAAGACTTAAAAAATAATAATTATATGATATATAACATAATAAATTTTTATACTCCTATTTTTCATTATAAGATAGCAACTATTGTAAAAAATATTTAAGGAGGAAAAACAGTATGAATGAAGTATTAGTAAGGATTGAAACACAAGTTCCAATAACTATTTTTGAATTACCACAAGTAAAAGAAAAGGTTAGGCCCTTGTTTAAAAAAATGGAAAATGCAATTAGAGCACGGTTTGATGAAATTAAAAAATTTAATACAGACAATACTTTTACCTAAAAGGTAGAAAGGAGGTTTTCTGTATGAAAAGATTACCAAAGATAATAGCCTTAATCTTAGTTTTATACATACTAAAAGAGTTCAACGATTAAGGAAAAACCCCGTTGTTGTAGCAACGGGGTTTTTTATTTCTGTATGAAAAGATTTATTGTATAAATCTTTAAGATTAAATATATAATACTATATTTCCCAATATATGTCAATAAGAAAAATAAAAAATATAAAAAAATTAGCACTTGGTATTGACAAGTGCTAATTTTGGGTATAATATATATGAAGTTAGCAAACAAAAGGTTAAAGTGCTAATTGATATACAATATAAAATAGGCAAATGAAAACTATGAGATTGTAGGTGATAAAATGTTAAATGACCGCAAAAAGAAAATACTCCAAGCGGTAATAGATGAATATATAAACTCAGCAGAACCTGTAAGCTCTGGAGCCCTAGTTGAAAAATATGGTCTAAACTATAGTAGTGCAACTGTAAGAAACGAATTAGCAGAATTAGAAAAAAGTGGTTACTTAGATAAAACACATACATCATCAGGAAGAATACCATCAGAAAAAGGCTATAGGTTCTATGTAGATGAACTAATAAATGAAGAAGATATATCATTAGAAGAAATAAAATATATTCAATCAAAGCTAGATGAAAAAGTAAATGAAATAGAGGACTTAACAAAAATTGCAACATCAACATTATCAGAAGTAACACATTACACAACAGTTGCAATAGGACCAAAAACAGCAATGCAAATAATAGAAGAGATAAAATTTGTATTATTAGGTAGTCGAATGATTATGGTTGTAATAGTTACTGATACAGGACTTGTAAAAGAAACAATAATAAAATATGACAAAGATATAACTAATGCACAAGTAGAAACACTAAATAACCTATTTAATACAAAACTAAAAGGAAAACCACCATCAAAAATAGATAAGCCAATGGAAGAATATATTTTAGCTGAAATAAGTTATAGCATAGAAGTAATAAAGCCAATAATAGAACAAATAAACAAAATAGTAGAACAAGAAGAAAAAATATACTTAGAAGGAACAAAAAAATCTTTTGACTTACCAGAATTCAAAAGTATGGAAGTAGCAAAAAACTTCATAAACCTACTAGACACCAAAGAACTAATGCTAGACATGCTAAACTCAGGAGTAGCAAAAGACATAAATGTGTACATAGGTGACGAAAACGATAACGATAACCTAAAAGACTTCAGTATAGTAACCTTCAAACACACAGTAGGGGATAAAGACCTAGGCACAATAGGAATAATAGGACCAAAGAGAATGGACTATTCAAAAGTAATATCTGTAATGAAGTATATTAGTAATAAATTAAATAAAGATAAAGAGTAAATATTAAAACAACAATAGAAGATATAGGGGCAGGGTTTGTCTCTGCCCGCACTTCTAAGAAATCACTATAAAGGGTAGACACAAAGCTTACCTCTACATTCAAAAATAAATAATAAATATAAATTTAATAAAATAGGAGGACAAAAAATGTCAGAAGAAAATAAAAATGAAGAAACAGTAGAAAAAGTAGATGTAGTAGAAGAAAAAGATGAAACAACAAAACTAAAAGACAGAATACTACTTCAAAAAGAGCAACTAGAAGACCAAGAAGACAGATTAAAAAGATTAATGGCAGAATTCGACAACTTCAAAAAAAGAAGTTCAAAAGAAAGAGAAGGCTTATACAACAGTCTAATATCAGACATAGTAACATCACTTTTACCAGTAATAGACAACCTAGAAAAAGCAGTAAGTGCAAAAACAGAAGATGAAGCATACAAACAAGGAGTAGAACTAGTACTAAAACAATTCAAAGAAGTATTAACAGCAAACGGAGTACAAGAAATAGAAGCCGTAGGAACACCATTTGATCCAGAAGTACACGAAGCCGTAGGAATGGTAACCGACGAAAACTTAGGCGAAAAAATAATAAAAGAAGAATACCGAAAAGGATACAAAATAGGCTCAAAAGTAATCCGCCACTCAATGGTAGTAGTAGCAAATTAGCAACACAGTAGCATTGGGGACGGTTCGTAATCGGAAACAAGATAGAGAAGCACTTTAGGTAAAAAAACAAAAATAATCTAGCTAGATTAGGAACTGTCCCCGATGCGGAACCCCAAAGTAATATAAAACCGTTATTAATTTTAAAAAATATAAAAAATAGCGAACCAAGGACCGTCCCCACCGTTCCGATTTCGGAACGAAAAGGACCGTCCCTACCGTTCGGAAAAAGAAAGGAAGTAAATAAAAATGAGTAAAATTATAGGAATCGATTTAGGAACAACAAATAGTTGTGTAGCAGTTATGGAAGGTGGAGAACCAGTTGTAATTCCAAACGCAGAAGGAAATAGAACTACACCATCAGTAGTTGCATTCTCAAACAATGGAGAAAGATTAGTAGGTCAAATAGCAAAACGTCAAGCAGTAACAAATCCAGACCATACAATAATATCAATAAAAAGAAAAATGGGAACAAATGAAAAAGTAAATATAGATGGGGATTCATTCTCACCACAAGAAATATCAGCAATGACACTTCAAAAATTAAAAACAGATGCTGAAAACTATTTAGGACAAAAAGTTTCACAAGCTGTTATAACAGTACCAGCATACTTCTCAGATAGCCAAAGACAAGCAACAAAAGACGCAGGAAAAATAGCAGGATTAGAAGTACTAAGAATAATAAACGAACCAACAGCAGCAGCATTAGCATTTGGAATGGACAAAGAAGACCAAGACCAAAAAATAATGATATATGACTTAGGAGGAGGAACATTTGACGTATCAATATTAGATATTGGTGACGGTGTATTTGAAGTTTTAGCAACAAACGGAAACACTCGTCTAGGAGGAGATGACTTTGACCAAAGAATTATAGACTACCTAGTATCAGAATTCAAAAAATCAAATGGAATAGACTTAAGCACAGATAAAATGGCAATGCAACGTTTAAAAGAAGCAGCAGAAAAAGCAAAAATAGAATTATCAGGAATGCAACAAACACAAATAAACTTACCATTCATAACAGCTGACGCTACTGGACCAAAACACTTAGATATAGTATTATCAAGAGCAAAATTTGAAGAATTAATTTCAGACTTAGTAGATGCAACAAGAATACCAGTAGAACAAGCTATGAAAGATGCTGGTGTAACAGCAAATGACATCCACAAAATATTATTAGTTGGTGGATCAACACGTGTACCATGTGTACAAGAAATGGTTAAAAAAATAACAGGAAAAGAACCAGATAGAGGAATAAACCCAGACGAATGTGTTGCAATAGGTGCAGCAATTCAAGGTGGAGTACTTTCAGGAGATGTAAAAGACTTAGTATTATTAGACGTAACACCATTATCATTAGGAATAGAAACATATGGTGGAGTATTCACAAAATTAATAGAAAGAAACACAACAATACCAACTAAAAAATCACAAATATTCTCAACAGCAGCAGATGGTCAAACATCAGTTGAAGTACACGTTTTACAAGGAGAACGTGAAATGGCTGCATATAACAAAACATTAGGAAGATTCCAATTAACAGGAATACCAGCAGCACCACGTGGAGTGCCACAAATAGAAGTAACATTTGATATAGACGCAAACGGAATAGTACACGTATCTGCAAAAGATATGGCAACAGGAAATGAACAAAATGTATCAATAACAGCATCAACAAATTTAACTGATGAAGATATAGACAAGGCAGTAAAAGATGCAGAAGCACATGCGGAAGAAGACAAAAAGAAAAAAGACGAAATAGAAGCAAGAAATAATGCAGAAAGCTTAGTATATAACTCAGAAAAAACATTAGGAGAATTAGGAGACAAAATAAGTGGAGAAGAAAAAGCAAAAGCAGAAGAAGAAATAGCAAATGTTAAAAAAGCATTAGAAGGAACAGATACAGAGGCAATAAAACAAGCTACAGAAAAATTAACAACAGTATTCTATTCAATCTCAGAAAAACTATACAGCCAAGCACAAGGTGCAGCAAATGCAGCAGGAGCAGACGCACAAGCAGAAGGACCAAAAACAGACGAAAATGGAAACGTATATGATGCAGATTACAAAGTAGAAAATGATGACAACAAATAAAATTAGAAGTTAGAAGTTGGAATATAGGGTAAATCTTCGAAGGAATTACCTTAAAGTCCAACCTCTAATATAAACTTCCAATCTAAATTAAGGAGCAAAAAATGTCACAAAAAGATTTAAGCATATCAGATATGCAAGAATTACAACAAGAATTACAACAAGAATTCAAAGATAAATGGGGTATACAAAAACCAGAAGATGCAAAATCACATCTGTTATTTATGATAGAAGAAATGGGAGAATGTATAGCTATAATAAAGAAAAAGGGAATTAAATCGATTTTAGAAGATAAAGACATAAGAAATCATTTTTTGGAAGAAATAACAGATGTACAAAACTATTATATAGAAGTATTAAACTGTTTAAAAATAACACCAGAAGAATTCTCAAATGCATACATAGAAAAACATAGGCATAACATGAAAAGAGATTATGAAAAAGAATACAAAGAAAAATACAATAATAAAACATATTAAAATATAAAAATTAAAAAGTATAAAGATATAAATTGTAAAAAGGAAGTTAGAAGTTGGAAAAGGAAGTTGGAAGTTAGAAGTTGGAGGTTGGAAAATAAGGTGAATTCTTCGAAGGAATTACTTAAAATCAACCTCCAGCCTTCAACTTCCAACTCTAAGAACAACTTCCAACACCTATTAGGAGGCAAAAATGTCAACCAAAAGAGATTACTACGAAGTATTAGGAGTAAGTAAAACAGCTACAGACGAGGAATTAAAAAAAGCATATAGAAAGCTTGCAAAAAAATATCATCCAGATGCAAACCCTGATAATCCAAAAGAGGCAGAAACAAAATTCAAAGAAGTAAATGAAGCATATGAAAACTTATCAGATCCACAAAAAAGAAGAATGTATGACCAATTTGGACATGAAGGGCCACAAGGTTTCGGAGGAGGAGCAGGAGGACCATTTGGAGGTCAAGGAGGATATTATTCATATTCAACCTCAGGTTTTGATGGATTTTCAGACTTTGGAGATTTAGGAGATATATTCTCATCATTCTTTGGAGGAGGCTTTGGAGGAAGAAGCTCATCAAGGGCAAATCAAGGTCCAACAAAGGGTGCAGATTTAAGAGCAAGTATAGATGTAACTTTTGAAGAAGCGTATTTAGGTACAGAAAAAGAAATACTAATTTCAAGAAATGAAGAATGTAGCACTTGTCACGGAAATGGAGCAAAACCAGGAAGCAATATAGAAACATGTAATGTATGCCATGGAAGTGGAACAGTAAAACAAGTACAAACAACAATACTTCGGACAAATGCAAACAACTAAAACATGTTCAAACTGTCATGGAACAGGAAAAGTAATAAAAGAACCTTGTGAAACATGTAGACGGTAAAGGAACAGTTCGCAGGCAAGCAAAAATAAAAATAAAAATACCAGCAGGTATAGATAATGACCAAACCATAGTATTAAGAAATGAAGGAGAACCAGGAGAAAGAGGCGGAGCAAAAGGAGACTTATACATCACAATAAGAATACGTAAACACAGTATATACACAAGAAAAGGTGATAGAGTATACTGTGACATACCAATAACATACACCCAAGCAACCTTAGGAGCTGAACTTGAAATACCAATGGTAGATGGAAGCAAAGAAAAATACAAAATACCAGAAGGAACACAAACTGGAACAAGCTTCACAATAAAAAATAAAGGTTTCAAAGCAGTAAACGGAAGTTATCAAGGAGATTTTGTATTCACAGTACAAGTACAAATACCAAAACGTTTAACAAGAGAACAAAGAGACTTGTTAGAACAACTAGCCAAAACAATGAATGAGCAACCACCAGTTAAGAAAAAAGGAATATTTGGATAAAAAGTAATATTTGGAGAGATTTGAGATGCATCAAAAACATTCGTTTCAGCTCTCCAATTAATTAAGTTAAAAAATAAAAGGAAAGTTTTTAGCAATCCCCAATTTTTCAAAAAAGGCTGACGTTCAATGAACGCCAGCCTTAAATTAACATTAAATTACCCCCCAGCTATGCTGGGGGGTAATATTATTCATAAAAACTGATAAATTCTTCATATAAAGCTTTTTTTCTGTCAAGCAGTGATTTATTCATACCACTGTTCTCATTAGATGTAGGTCTTAAAAAAGATTTAATATAGGTATCGTTTTGGTCAATAAACCAATCTACAACAACATCATAAAAATTAACATTTTTAGCTTTCCCATAATCTTTTGCAAAAGCTAAAAGCCGAGTGGGAAAATCAGATTTAGAAATTTTTTCGAAGTTTAAATTATTCATATATTATCCTCCTTTAATAAAAAAAGAATATCATAAATAGTTTCATATATAATATACAACAAAATTTCATAAAAAACAACTATTTTTACAAAAAAGTATCAAGAAAAATTGGGAGGACTTTCCTTTTTATTTTGAAAAAAAGTAAATAGTTTACAATTATGAAAATATTAATCTATAATGAAAAAAGAAAAGGAGAAAAAATAATGAATATAGGTTTAGATATAGATAATGTAATATGAAGTTTTGATAATGCACTATTAAAAGAATATTTAAAACATGATAAACAACAAAGAAATATACGAATTATTAACAAAAAAGCCGGTATGTAATGGATATAAATATATAAAGGAATTAGGATATGATGATGAATATGCTAATATATGCTTAACACACTCATATTTAAATAATGATGTAATTTGTACAGCAGGTGGAGTTCCAAGTAATATTCCATTCAGAACACAATTTATAAAAAATCATGAATATACAATTTACGAAAAAATAATAAATCTATGTGACTTAATGTGCACAAAGGTTAATATGACATTAGAAGCAAGACTAATAGATATAATGATAAGAAGAGGTGTACACCCCAATACAGTATATCACATAAAAGAAGCACAAAAATTAAAACAAGAAATTGATGAAATGCTAGGACACAATGTATACGATTTGTTTCCAGATATCTTAAGTAATTAAATGTAAACAAAGCGAACAAGTATAAAATTTTGTACTTGTTCGTTTTCACTTTATTAAATTAAAATAAGTTAGGAAATTGCCTTACAATTCCATTTGAAAAGAAATTAGCCATATCTAAAATTTCCTTTTGTACCATATCATATGCTTTAATATCAGCGGAAAAGTCTTTTTTTAAACGAGCATTAATCTCATCAGTTGTTAGGCTTAAATGCTTATATAACATTTGGCGTAATTGTTCCCTTGGGTAAAAAGGATTAATACTACTAAATGCAATAGCCATTTCATCTGCATTTTTATACCATTTATTATTTAATTCTTTTGCTAATTTTTCATTATTGTTTTTTAGAGCAACAATTAAATTTTTTCCAATTACTAAATGTTCTGTTAGTAATTTTTGTATTGTATCAGCAGTATTATTACCATAATATTTTTTGAAAATATTAGCAGTATCTTTTGGGTTCTGCAATAAACGTGTTTGAGTAGCATCTAAATCTTGCAAATTGCTTGCAATACTAATTAGAAGCATACGAGTCCATAAAATATGTTCAAGCCATATTAAATTCATTTGCTCCATTAAATTTACCTGATTAATACTAAACCAATAATCATTATTATAAGAATAAATATAAATTTGTTGTCCAACTCTTAAATTATATGGATCTAAAGCTAAATTTGTATCAATAATATCTTGAACTGTAGTTCCATACTTTGTAGCTAAGTTGTATAAAGTATCTCCAGGCTTAATTATATATAAAATAGGATTTGAATTCATAATAAACCTCCTCTTTATAAAATATTAAAATATAGGTGAAAATGTGATGATAAAATACTACAAAACTATAAATAGTATGATGGAACAGTTTTACCATGCCCAGCATTTAAAGAAATGAAAATAGAAACAATGAAGAAATATGGAATAAAATTACACAATATATATGAAGATTTAGAAAAAGTAGTAGTATATGAGGGAAAAAGAAAAACTCCTTTGTGTAAGTAAGTATATGGTTTCACAACAGAATTAGTAAACGATAAAGAAGAAAGATAAACTGAACTAATTGGTCAAAAGTCTTGATTTATAATAATAACTTTTATAAAATAAATAAAAAATATAAAGGAGGAATTATAACATGGATTTTGAAAATAAAGTAGTAATTGTAACAGGAGGAACTAGAGGCATTGGTTTAGAAACAGTAAAAGCTTTTTATGAGAATAAAGCTACTGTAATTTTATTTGGTTCACGTGAGGAAACTGTTAATAAAGCAGTAGAAGAATTAAAAAGTGACAATATTAATATAGAGGGATATTATCCAAATTTAAATAATTATGAAGAAGTAGAAAAGGTATTTGAAGAAATACATAGTAAATATGGACATATAGATGTCTTAGTAAATAATGCAGGTATTTCACAAAAAGGACCAATTGAAAATATTAAATCAGAAGAATTTGAAAGCATTATGAACTTAAATGTAAATGCTTTATTTAATACATCTAAAGTAGCTACTAAATATATGAAAGAACAAGGTAAAGGTGTAATATTAAATACATCATCAATGGTAAGTAAATATGGTCAACCATCAGGAGTTGGTTACCCAACAAGTAAGTTTGCAGTAAATGGTTTAACATTATCTCTAGCAAGAGAACTTGCACCATTTAATATAAGAGTAAATGCAGTAGCACCAGGAATTACAAATACAGATATGGTAAAAAATCTACCAAAAGAAATGATAGACCCACTAATTCAAACTATTCCACTAAAAAGAATTGGAGAACCGCGAGATATAGCAAATGCATTCCTATTTTTAGCAAGTGATATGGCTAGCTATATTACAGGAGTAGTGCTATCAGTAGATGGATTAGCAAGAAGCTAAAATGTGAAGAAAAAAATTGTGACGAAAGAATTGGGACATCCCAATTCTTTCGCCTTAAATTTTTATTCATAAAATGTACTGAATTCCTCATATAAAGCTCTTTTTTCATCAAGTATTTCACGAATTTTTGCACATTTCTTTTGATATTCAATAATTTCATCTGAACTCATAGAAATAAAATCATCAATACTAAAAGGAAGAGAATACTCAAAACATGAAGTATTCAAAAAATATTTAATATAGTCATATTCTTCCTTACCATAGCTTAACCATTTGGTAACAGAATCAAAAACATTTTTACCAAATACTTTGTCATAAACTTCTGCAAATCCAAGAAACCGATCAATGAAGTCAGATTCTAAAAGCCTTTCTACATTCAACCTTTTAATATCATCTTCTTCAAAATCAGCTCTTATGATTTTTCTTAACCTTTCATTATTTTCCATAAATTATCCTCCTTAATTAAAAAAGAATATACATAAATAGTTACTTCTATAATATATCATAAAAAAACATATAAATCAATAATTTTATTTGCATAAAAAAATAAATATGGTATAATTATCAAAAAAGAAAAAAGGAATAAATTATGCAGAAGTTTTTTGTTAAAAATAATCAAATAGAAAATGATATAATTAATATATTAGAAGATGATGTGAACCATATTATTAATGTGTTAAGACTAAAAAAAGATGATGAAATACAGGTATGTAATCAGGATACAACTGAGAACTACATTGTAAAAATTGTAGAATATAGTAAAGAAAAAGTATCTTGTAAGATAATAGAAAAAATAGAATCAAAAATAGAAACAAATATAAATATAACAATATATCAAGGGATACCAAAAGCAGATAAAATGGAACTAATAATACAAAAAACAACAGAAATAGGAGTAAAAAATATAGTTCCAGTTGCTATGGAAAGAAGTATAGTAAAATTAAATGAAAAAGATGCAAAAAAGAAAATAGAAAGATGGCAAAAAATAGCAGAAGTGGCGTCAAAACAAAGTAAAAGAGATATAATACCACAAATAGGAAATATAATAAAAATATCAGAAATATGTGATATAATAAAAGAATATGATTTATTTATAGTTGCATATGAAAATGAAGAAAAAGTTAATTTGAAAACTATATTAAAAGAAAATAAAAATGTAAAGAAAATAGGAATATTAGTAGGTCCTGAAGGTGGCATAGATGATAAAGAAATAGAAAAATTAAAACAAAGTGGAGCTATATTAGTGAGTTTAGGAAAAAGAATATTAAGAACAGAAACAGCTCCAATTGTTATATCAAGTAATATAATATACGAACTTGAAAATTAGAAGAAAGGATATTCTTTAGTATGGAAGAAAAAAACGAAAAAGAAAATGTAAATTTAAAAAAGAAATCTGTAAAGAAAACACAAAAAAATAAAGAAGAAAAAGAAAAGAATAATACTGCAAAAAAACAAAATACTAATAGATTAGCAGATGTTATTGTAAAAATGGAAGAAGAAGCTAATAAAGTAAAAGAAAATAAAAAAATAGAAGATAAATCTTTACAGTTATCAAAAAAACAAAAAAGTGAGATAACAATAAAAACAAAACAATTAGAGAAAATAGAAGAAGAAATAAAAAAACAAACTACAATACCAAAAGAAAAAATGAACAAAATATATTTAAGAGTATTTGAAAATATAATATTTGCAGTAATAGTTTTAATATACTTTATTCTTATAAATGTAGGTTATACATCAATAGAGCAAACAGTATTTATAACAGACTTAAAAGTATTTAGTATAATACTAATAATAGCAACAATTTGTGTATTTGAATATGCATATAAAAAAGAAAGTGGAAAATACACTATACATGGTATAGAACTATTAATACTATCTATAGCTTCATTATTATCTATAAGAATATATACAATATATAACAGCAGATTTATGAGTAGTATAACATCAATAGCATTGCTATTTGCAATATATTATGTAGGAAAATCAATAGTAATATATATTAGAAAAAAAAAGAGAAGCAGAAAAATTAACAAATGACATACATAAAATATCAAAAAAGAAAAGAGGTAACATATGAAAAGCATGACAGGCTTTGGAGG
>CAMXOP010000033.1 GCA_947245665.1 uncultured Clostridiaceae bacterium | reverse complement strand
CTGGAGTAATTATGAATCAGATTTTATATAAATGTAATTTTAATAATGAGAAAAATTTTAAATATAATAAACTGAAAAATAGATTTATTATAATAATTGTTTTTTCAATAATACTAATTTTTATTGCTTGTTTAATTTATTTTTTTACAAAATATCAATCTTCACAAAAAGAAAAAATTTCTAAAAATTTAGTCTCAAATTTTAATATTATGACTTTATATTCTGATGCTACTGATAATTATGCTGCTACAGAAATTATAAGTGAGGAAAGTACAGATCCTTTTGTTATAGGTTTAATTCAAATAGATGAAATTAGTTTAACTTATCCTATATTATCTACAACTACTGAAGAATTATTAAAAATTTCTCCTTGTAGGTTTTATGGTCCAATGCCTAATGAAGTAGGTAATTTATGTATTGCTGGTCATAATTATGTAGATAATAAGCAATTTGGTAAAATTCACTATTTAAAAGTTGGAGACAATATAAAAATTTATGATACTGTTGGAAATTGTATAGAATATGTAATTTATGATAAAAAAGAAATAAATGCAAGTGATCTTAGTTGTACTGAGCAGAATACAAATGGTATGAAAGAAATAACTTTAATTACATGTAATAATGTCAAGGGTAACAGAGTTTGTATAAAGGCTAAGGAAAAGGTGTAAAAAAAGTAGACTTCATTTCAGATGTCTACTTTTTAAATATTATATATTGTAATTTCTATATTTTCTATATGCATATATTGCTACTACTATACATACTGCTATAAATAAGAATATTGCATAATCACTAGCATCTCCTGTTTGTGGAAGGTTTGTATTTTGATAATTACTTCCTGCTGTATTTGTTTTTACAGTATTTGTAGTAGTTGTATTTGTTGTTGCTGTGTTTGTAGTTGTAGTATTTGTTGTTGTATTTGCTGTTCCTGAACCTTGTATATTTAATAATGGATTAACTGCACCTCCTGTAGCTTGTACTTTTGTTCCAATTACTGCTACCATTGCAATTAAAGCTATTACTATTAATAATTTTTTTACACTTAATTTTTTCATACTTTTTCTCCTTTTTCTTCTGATTTTTATATTAGTATTGAATTTTATTGACTTATTTATTCATAATCTAGTAATATTTTACTGCTTTTATCTTTTTAAGTCAACATATTTATTCGTTTTTTATATTACATTTATATTACATATATTACAAAACAAATAATATTAATTGTGTAAAAATTATTCAGCTGTTTCTTCTTTTACTTCTTCTACAGCTTCTTCTTTTACTGTATCAACAACTTCTTGTACTACTGGATTTTCAGTTTCTATTGCTGGAGCTTCCTCAGGAGCTTCTTCTACTAAGTCTTCTTTTACTGTTATTTCTTTATTTTCAATTCTTGCTCCTAAATTTTCCTTAGTTTTAGCTGCTTTTCCTAATCTATCTCTTAAATAGTATAGTTTTGCTCTTCTTGCTTTACCAACTCTTACAACTTCCACTTTTTCTACCATTGGTGAGTGAATTAAAAATGTTTTTTCTACTCCTACACCATATGCTACTCTTCTTACTGTAAATGTAGCGTTTACTCCGCCACCTTGTTTTTTTATTATTATTCCTTCGAATACTTGTATTCTTTCTCTATTTCCTTCTTTTATTCTTTGGTGAACTCTTATTGTATCACCTACATGAAGGTCTGGAATTTTATTCTTTAGTTGTTCGTGTTCTATTGATTTTATAATATCCATTTTTTTCTCCTTTCAATTTTTTTGGTTGCCAGATGCCAGTTATGAGAAGTAGAATTTTAAAGTAATTTCTTTGAAGTATAGGCTACTAACAGTCATGCCTACAATGTTTCTCCATTATATATACTTTTTCTTAACTTTCAATTTCTGACTTCTGTCTTCCTCTATAATAAATCTGGTCTTTTTTGTTTTGTTATTTCTAATTGCTTTTTATATCTCCATTTACGAATATTTTCGTGATGCCCAGATAGCAACACTTCTGGAACTTTTCTTCCCATAAATTCTTCTGGTCTTGTATATTGTGGGTATTCTAAAAGATTGTTAGAAAAACTTTCTTCTTCTATTGATTCTTTTGTAATTACTCCTTCTATATATCTTGACACTGAATCGATTAGTACCATTGCTGGAAGTTCTCCTCCTGTTAGTACATAATCTCCTATGGAAATTTCTTCTACTTCAAGTTCATCTAGCACCCTCTGATCTATTCCTTCATAATGTCCACAAATTAGAATTAAATGTTGCTCGTTTGCTAGTTCTTCTACTTTTTGTTGATTTAGTTTTTTTCCTTGTGGAGATAAGTATATTATTTTTGCATTATCTTCTTTTACTGAATCACATGCATCATATACTACGTCTGGTCTCATGACCATTCCTGCTCCTCCACCATAAGGAGTGTCATCTACTTTTTTGTGTTTATCTTTTGAAAAGTCTCTAATATTTATTAATTTAATATTTATCAAGCCTTTTTCTTCTGCTTTTCCTAATATGCTTTGTTTTAATGGACTAAACATTTCTGGAAAAAGTGTTAACACATCAAATTTCATTTTTTACTCCTTTTTTATTGTCTCTGGTCCACCCATTAGTAACGCACTCTACATTAGTGTATTTACTGTTTTGTAGTGGTCACCTTTTTGACGACTGGGTAGTGTTAAGCCACCTTTTACATTAAACTAAACCTTTTAGTAGGTGAACTATTATTTTTTCTTTTTCTAAATCAATTTCTTTTATTACATCTGGTATACCAGGAAGTAAAAGTTGTTTGCCACTTTCATCTTTTACAACATATACGTCATTAGCACCTGTTCTAAAAATGTCATCTACCTTTCCTAAAAGTTCCTCTTTATCAGAGTAAACTTCTAGTCCAAGTAAATCGGCAATGAAGTATGTATCTTTTGGAAGTTTTTTTGCATTTTTTCTGTCTATTTTTAAATATAAACCTTTTACTTTTTCTGCTTCATTCATATCATCTATGCCTTTTACTTTTATCAAAACCATATCTTTATGATATTTAACTTCTTCAATTTCTACTTCTTCTAGTTTTTCTTTTTTACATATATATACTTTTTTTAATTCTTCAAATCTTTCTACATCATCAGTAAATGGTTTTACTTTTAGCATTCCTTTTACTCCAAATGTATTAACTATTTGACCTACTTCAAAATATTTTTGCATATATACCTCTAATTTTCTAAAAATTCTATATTTACTTTTTTTTGTTCTTTTCCTGCTACACTTTTCATAACAGTTCTAATTGATTTAGCTACTCTTCCTTGTTTTCCAATTACTTTGCCCATATCATGATCTGCTACTTTTACTTCAAAGTTTAGACCTTTTTCGTCTTCTTTTTCTGTAATTATAACTGCTGTTTCATCTTCTACAAGGCTCTTAATTATTGTTTCTAAAATTTCTTTCATTTTTTAGAATCCTCCTAGTTTGCTTTTTCTATTAAAGCTTTAACTGTGTCTGTTGGTTTTGCACCATTTTTTATCCATGTAGCTACTTTTTCTTTATCAAGAACTATTGTTGATGGTTCTGTCATTGGGTTATATGTTCCTATTTTTTCGATTATTTTACCATCTCTTGGGCTTCTTGAGTCTGCAACTACTATGTGGTAGAATGGAGCTTTTTTAGCACCTACTCTTTGTAATCTGATTTTTACCATTTTTTAATTCACCTCCTGAAAATTGTTGTGTAGAATTCAGAAATTAAATATTGTAAAATATTTTCATTGTTCTGTAGGAGTCGCTACTAAAGGGCGAACCACAAAATTAATTTCTTCCTTCTTATATATTTTTAAAATTAATAACATTTTATTGTGGGCATAATTTTACACCATATACTCAAATTTAAAAATGTTTTTGCATTATCTAGTTTTCCCAAAGTGCCTCCTACAATTTTATTTATATTTTTTATAGAGGTTGCATATTAGGAAATGTATGTTTTTTAGCCTACATTTTAAAATTTTTCAAATCATTTGGATTTATCCCCTTCATCAATTTCTTCATGCTTTTTCCATCTTGCATTTTTTTCATCATTTTTTGTGTCATTTCAAATGTTTTCATGAATTGATTTATTTTTTGTACTGTTGTTCCGGCTTCCTTTTGCTATTCTTATTCTACGACTTGCATTTAATATTTGTGGTTTTTTTCTTTCTTCTTTTGTCATAGAACATATTATGGCTTCTATTCTTATGAATTCTTTGTCATCTACTTTTAAGTCTTTTATATTTGCCATTCCTGGCATCATTTTTAGTATTGATGAAAATGAACCCATTTTTTTCACTTGTCTTAATTGTGTTAAATAGTCATCTAAGTCAAATTCTTTTTTTCGTAATTGTTTTTCTAGTTTTTCTGCTTCTTGTAAGTCAAAACTTTCTTCTGCTTTTTCTATTATTGAAAGTACATCTCCCATTCCTAGTATTCTTCCTGCCATTCGTTCTGGGTGAAATACTTCTATATCACTTAATTTTTCGCCTGTTGCCGCATATTTTATTGGTCTTCCTGTTATTTTCTTCACTGACAATGCTGCCCCACCACGAGTGTCTCCATCTAATTTTGTCAATACTATTCCATCTATTCCTAAATTTTCATTAAATGCTGAAGCTACATTTACAGCATCTTGACCTGTCATTGAGTCTACTACTAATAATATTTCATGTGGTTTTACACCTGCTTTTACATTTTTTAGTTCTTCCATTAATTCTTCATCTATATGAAGTCGTCCTGCTGTATCTAATATTATTACATCATTTAGTTTACTAATTGCTACACTCATTGCTTGTTTTGCTATATGAACTACATCTTTCGATGTTTCATTTGCATACACTGGAATATTAAGCTGATTTCCTACTACTTGTAGTTGTTTTATAGCTGCTGGTCTATATATATCACATGCTACTAATAGTGGCTTTTTACCTTGTTTTCTTAATATATTTGCAAGTTTACCAGCTGTTGTTGTTTTTCCGTGAACCTTGAAGCCCTACCAACATTATTATTGTTGGTGGATTTGGTGTAAAATTTATTCTGCTTTCTTCTCCTCCTAATAGTTCTACTAGTTCATCTTTTACTATTTTTATTACTTGTTGACCTGGAGTTAAAGATTTTAAAACATCTTGGCCAAGGGCTTTTTCTTGAATTGTACTTATAAAATCTTTTACAATTTTGTAGTTAACATCTGCTTCTAATAATGCAAGTTTTACTTCTCTTAACATTTCTTTTAAGTCAGATTCTGTAATTCTTGCTTTTCCTCTAAGCTTTTTTGTAATTGATTGTAACTTCTCAGAAAGTCCTTCAAATGCCATATTCTTATCTCCTTTTCTTTTCTAATATCAAGGGGCATTCGTTAACCTTTAGTCACTCTTTTACTTAGGATGGGGAATATCCCCCCTCATTTGTAAATTAATGCTTAAATGGCTATAATGTTCTCCTTTTTATATTATACAATTTAATTCTTTTCTTACGTGGTTTAATATCTTTTCTATTTTTTTGTCAGATGATACATCTTGTATCTTGCTTAATTCGATTAGTACTTCTTGTAATAGTTTTTCTTGTTTCATTGTCTTTTCCATAATCTGTAGCTTTTCTTCTAGCTCGAAAAGTTTATTTTCCCCCTTTTTTATTATGTCTCTAACAGCTTGCCTTGTTATATTATTATTTTCAGCTATTTCAGAAAGTGATAAATCGCTATTATAGTAATCTGTTAAAACTTCAAGCTGTTTTTCAGTTAATAATTTACCATATATTTGGCATAACATACTTACTTTAACATTTCTTTCCATATTATCACCTCTTAATTTGTAATGCTAATTAACTTTACACCATTTTTTTTTATTTGTCAAGTAGTTTTCACAAAAAAATCGAGGTATTCCCCGATTTTTTTGTATTATTTCATAACTTCACTAATAACTTTAGCTAGGTATTTCATACTTGCTAGGCATTGTTCCATTGTATTTCCAGTTGCTCCTACTTCTATTATTCCAGCTGCTTTTGATAAATGCTGATTATACCTACTATTTCTTAGCACTATTGGCTTGAATAAACCTGGATATAGCTCATTTGCTTTTTCTTGTATTTTTACAGCAAATTTTAAATTTTGATTCCAATTTGTGTGTTCTAGCCCTCCTCCATCTGTTCCTATTACAAACATTAATTGAGCTGCATATTCTTCTCCTATTTTTACTGTTGGTGCATAGCTGTAGTCTGCTATTGCATCTCTATGTAAGTCAAAAATTACGTCTGTATCTTTATTTGTTAAAAGCAAATTCTTTACTGTATTTAAAGAACGGTCATATGAACCATTATATGCTGGGTAGTCATGGTATGTTTTGTCATGTACTACATTATAGTTATAACTTAATAGTTGGTTTGTAAGTTCTGTTCCAACTCTTACAACATTATAGTTTAAGTCTGTTGTTCTATATGTTCCTGTTTGTTGATAATTAAAGTTTTCACTTGCAGTATAACTTTCACATGTATGTGTATGGAATATCATAATATTTTTATTATTTACTTCTATATCTGGTTTTAGCATTTCTTCTGTTAAGTTATATTCTGTTCCATTTTTTATTGCTACTCCATTATATGAGTTTGTAAAATTATTTGGTACATTATTTTCTATTACTTGTGTTTGAAGTCCTGTTTTAGCATGTTCAACACTTTGTTTTTGTTCTTCTTCTTTTATTTCTTTATTTTCTTTATTTTTTGTATTATATATCATTCCTAATTGCGTTTGTAATATTGTTTTTAAAGGATCTATTTTTTTTACATCTGCTTCTAATATATCTTTACTATTTTTTACTTGTTTTATTCCTGGTATTGTTTCATCTAAGCAATTCAATAGTTTAGTTGTATCTATTTTTTCAGAAATAGTAATACTATTTTCTCTAAAATGTGAAAAAAATTTACTAAAAATCCATAATATAGTTAACATTATAATAATTTTAAATAAATATTTTCCTATATCTTTCAAATTAATTACTGCTAAATTAATCATTATTTTCCCCTTTGTACAAACCTATTATATATATTATATGTTTGTACAATGTTTTATATGACAAATAAAACAGAAGAATAAAATTTCCTAAGCTAACGCAAATCCAAATAAGAAAATTTTATTCTTTCATAATTGTTTTTTAATGAAACTTACCAATATTATTATTAACTTTCCTTAGAATATAAAAAATGACAATGCTTAGTAATATACTTAATCAATGTCATTTCTTATTTTAATATCTATTTTAAATTATTTTTGTATCATTTTTATTGCATCTTCTATACTTAAAGTTTGTTGTTCTCCTGTTCCCATATTTTTTAATGTTATTACTTTGTTTTGTATTTCATCTTCTCCTATTACTATAACATAAGGTATTTGTAATTTATCAGCATATTTAAATTTAGCTTTTATTTTTTTATCTTCTAAGTAATTTTCAGTTTCTATTCCTGCATTTCTAAGTACTGTACCTACTTCTAGTGCTTTATTTTGATCTTCTACCATTGAAACTACTAATACTTTTGAAATTGATTTTTTTGAAGTTTCCATTGCATGTAGTTCATTTAGTTTATAAAATAACCTAGTAAGTCCTATTGATACCCCTACTCCTGGAAGTTTTTTATCTGTATAATATTCTGCTAAATTATCATATCTTCCTCCTGAACATACACTTCCTATTTC
Organism: uncultured Clostridiaceae bacterium; assembly: GCA_947245665.1. Taxonomy (GTDB): domain Bacteria; phylum Bacillota; class Clostridia; order TANB77; family CAG-508; genus UMGS1663. The sequence continues at coordinate 8,297 of CAMXOP010000033.1, read as the reverse complement.
TCTATATTCATTTAAAAAAGTTTCATATACTGTACCTGTATAATAATCTAGTCCTCTTGCTATTGTTAAATCTACTTTAAAGTTTGTATCTGGAACTCCAAAATTTCTTATATATTTTACTACTTGTTTTAATTCCTCTAATCCTTGTATAAATAATTCTTCTGAAACTCCTAAATTCTCTAGTTTTTCTAGTTTTTCATCTATAGTTCCTTGTATTTCTACAAAACTTATAATTCTATTAATAGATTTTTCTTCTATTCCAATATCTTCTAAACATTGTATTACATTTTGTTTTCCGATTTTTTCTAATTTATCAAGAATTCGCATTATTTCTACTGAGTTCTCTTCTTGATTTAATTCTTTAAATAGTCCATTTAATATTTTTCTATTGTTAATACATATTGTAAAATCATTAAATCCTAGTTCTTTTATTGTATTATATATAACTGCTGGCATTTGGGCATCATTTATAATACTTAGTTCTCCATCTCCTATTATATCTATATCACATTGATAGAACTCTCTAAACCTTCCTTTTTGTGGTCTTTCTCCACGGTATACTTTACCTATTTGATATCTTCTAAAAGGAAATGCCAAATTATTATAATTTTGTGTCACATATTTTGCAAGTGGTACAGTTAGGTCAAACCTTAGTGATAGGTCATTATCACCTTTATTGAAACGATAAATTTGTTTTTCTGTTTCTCCCCCTGCTTTTGCTAAAAGTACTTCGCTCATTTCTATTATTGGTGTATCTATTGGTAAAAAACCAAATTTTTCGTATGATTTTGTTATTTTTTCTTTCATCTCGTTAAATAGTATTTGTTCATTTGGTAGTAATTCCATAAAGCCTGGTAATGTTCTTGGTTCTATTTTGTTCATATTTTTTCTTTCCTTTCTTTCCCATTTGGTACATTGTTACACATATTCCATTCGTAACTTGCTTCACTTCAAACGACATGAAACCCCTTTTTAGTTTTTTTCAAGCTTTGTATATATTTTGATTTTGTAATTTATAATTTTAGTCTAACCTTGGGCGTAAGCTCAAGTATATTGGCTCTTCTTCTTTTATTCTTGTAGTTCTTCCATGTCCTGGGTATACTATTGTCTCATCTGGAAGTGCTGCTAATTTATTTGTTATTGACTTAATTATATCAGCAAAATTACTAGTTGGTAAATCTGTTCTTCCCCATGTTCCTCTAAATAATGTATCTCCTGAAAATAGTAGTTTTTCCTTTTCACAGTAAAGGCATGTTCCTCCTTTTGTGTGACCTGGAGTATGTATTACTCTAAATTCAATATTGCCTATATGTATTAGATCTCCTTCATCTACTCTTGAGTCTGCCTCTAATGTAATATCTTCCATTCCTATATAATAAGTTAGGCTGATTCCTATATTATATAAGCCTTCTGCGTCATCTCTATGTATTAAAACTTTTCCACCTTTTTGTTCTTTTAATTTTAGTATTGCACCAAAATGATCTCCATGGCAATGGGTTAAATATATATATTTTAATTTATCTATTCCTAATGTATCTAGCATTTCTATTATCTTTTCTGGCTCACCGCCTGGGTCAATAACTATTGTTTCTTTTGTTTGTTCATCTTCTACTATATAACAGTTTGTTGGTTCTCCAAGTGCTGTTTCTACTGGTATTCTCTTTAATATCATTTGTTTTTTCCTTTCTTCTCTATTATTCAAAACTAATAAAGTAGTAATTATAATATATATAAATGCATAAGGTGGCTCTTGTTGTCTCTACTTCCCATTTGGAAACGTCCCTAATGGGAACTTGGCATTATTTTTTACGCTTAACTTCATATACACTATCAACTTTTCTTATAACCTTTAAAACATTATTTAGTTCCTCTAAATTTTCTACTTCTAATGTTACTTCTGTAATCGCTATTCTATCTTTATTTGCTCTTGATGATACTGCTATTAATTTTGTTTTTGTGCCACTTATTTGTGAAATTATATCTGCTAATAATCCGCTTCTATCATTTGCAAATATTTCTATATCTACATTATATGCTGCCTCTTTTTCATTTAACCAATATACATCTATCATTCTGTTTTCTTCATCTAAAAATAAGTCTTTTAAATTTTTACAGTCTGCTCTATGAACTGATACTCCTCTTCCTCTTGTTATATATCCTACTATATTATCCCCTGGTACAGGGTTACAACATTTTGATAATTTTACTAAACAGTTATCTATTCCTTCTACTATTACACCTGTTTTAGATGTTTTTGCTTTATTTTGTTTTGATTTTGATAATTCTTGTATTTTTTCTTCTACATTTTCTTCTTTATGAACTTTTCTATATTCTTCTAATATTCTTGCTATTACTTTCCCTGAAGATATTGCTCCAAACCCTACACCAGCATACATATCTTCTATAGAATTAAATTTGTATCTAATTAGTGCTCCTTGCACAAATTCTGTTTTAAATAGTTCACTATGGTCCATTCCTATTCTTTTTATCTCTTTTTCTATTAAATCTTTACCTTTTTCTATATTTTCTTCTCTCTGATTTTTCTTGAACCATGCTTGTATTTTGTTTTTAGCTGTTGTACTTTTTATGAATTTTAGCCAATCTCTACTTGGCCCTTTACTGTTTTCTGAAGTTACTATTTCTACAATATCTCCATTTTTAAGTTGTGTTATTATTGGCATCATTTTACTATTTATTTTACAACCTGTCATATGGTGACCTATCTCTGCATGTATACTATATGCATAATCTATTGATGTACTTCCGCTTGGCAGAACTTTTATATCTCCTTTTGGTGTAAATACATATACTTCGTCCTCAAATAATTCAGTTTTTAAAGTATTTAAAAATTCTTGAGGATCTTCAATATCCTTTTGCCATTCTAATGTTTCACGAAGCCATGCTAATTTATCTTCTGTTACTTGCACATTTGCTTTTTTTCCTTTTTTGAAACTTGCTTCTTTATATGCCCAATGTGCAGCTATTCCATATTCTGCTATTCTATGCATGTCCCATGTACGTATTTGCACCTCAAATGGTGTTCCTTTTTCTCCTATTAATGTTGTATGTAATGATTGATACATATTTGGTTTTGGTACAGCTATATAATCTTTAAATCTTCCAGGCATTGGGCTATACAAATCATGTACAACACCTAATGCGGCATAGCAGTCTTTTACTGAATTCACTATTATTCTTAAAGCAAATAAATCGTATATTTGGTCAATTGTAATATTGTCTCTTTTCATTTTTCTATATATACTGTATAAATGTTTTGCTCTACCTGTTATTTCTGCATCTATCTTTTGAACTTTTAGTTCATAAGCTATTTGTTCCTCTATTTTATCTATAAATTGTAAACGTTCTTCTCTTTTTCTATCTATTCCTTCTACTATTTCTCTATATTCTTCTGGATACAAATATTTGAAAGACAAGTCTTCTAATTCCCATTTTAATGAATATATACCAAGTCTATTTGCAAGTGGAGCATATAGGTCCATTGTTTCTCTTGCATTTGCTATTTGTCTATCTCTAGATAAGAACTTTAAGGTTCTCATATTATGAAGCCTATCAGCTAATTTTATCATAATAACACGAATGTCTCTACCCATTGCTAAAAACATTTTTCTATAATTTTCAACTTGTTCTTCTTCTACAGATTCGCAATTTAATTTACTAAGTTTTGTAACTCCATCTACCATTTCTGCAATTTCTAAGCTAAATTCATTTATCAAGTCTTGATGTGTAACTTCTGTATCTTCTACAACATCATGAAGAAGAGCAGCACAAATTGTACTATCATCTAACCCTAAATCTGCTAAAATGCATGCTACTTGCATTGGATGAATTATGTATTGCTCTCCTGATTTTCTTAACTGATTTCCATGTTTTTCTACAGCAAAATTATAGGCTTTTAATATTATTTTGCTATCAGATTTTTTATTATTCTTTTTCATTTTATTTACAATTTCTTCTATTGTAATTTGTTTATTTATTTCTTGCATTTTTACCACTTCCTTGTTTGCTTTTATGTTAATATGTGTCATAATTCACTATGAAACTTATTAATATATTTAAAATAGTTACCACATAACCATTTTTTGTTTTTTATTAGATTTTATTTAGAAAACTTATGTTCAAAGTCATATAAAAATGGTCAAAAAATATTATCAGGTATACTAAAATGTTTACTTAAATTATACATTTTTTCCAGTTTCTTACATTAGTACATGTGCTTTGATTCAAATTTTTATTAAATAACAGGTTAGCCTTATTATTTCTAATGAGATATACTTTTATAGTATATCTCATTAGCTTTTTTAATACGATTTCCTTATATCCTTCAAATTAATCTGTAAATTTTCTCTTCCATTAAAGCTATTTATTTCCAATGTTCCAACTATATCAACTTTATCTCCAATTCTATATTCATCTGACAAATAACCTAAGTTAAATCCTATGGAATCTATCCAATAATTATCATCTTTTAAAGATAATTTTAGATGTTTCCCTTCTGATAATGCTCTAATAGAATGTATTTTTAAGTTTTTTAATAAAAACAGTGGTGTTTTATTTGCTTCTCCAAATGGTTCTAATAATTTTAGTTCTGCTACATCTCTAACACTTATATCTTTTAAAGCAACTTCTTCATCTATATTTATAATTGGTATTATATCACTAATATTACTGTTTTGTGTATATTGTTCAAAATCTTTTTTAAAATTTTCAAATTTAGCTTTTTCTACAGTAATTCCAATTGCCATAGAATGACCACCAAATCTATTTATATTAGTATTACATTTACTTAAAGCTTCATATAAATCAAAACCAGGAATACTTCTTCCAGAACCTTTTCCGCATATCCTCTTCAAAACAAATTAATATACTTGGTTTAAAATACATTTCTGTTATTTTAGAAGATACTATTCCGTATTACTCCATGGTGCCAATTTTCTTTTCCCAACACAATTACTTGTTTCTCATCATCATTTTGTTCAATTTGTTCTACTGCTTCATCAAATATTCTCTTTTCTATTTCTTGTCTTTCTTTATTATATTCATTTAACTTAAGTGCGATATCTCTAGCCTCTTGCTCATTTTCTGTCAAAAATAGTCTTAAAGCCTCTTCAGCATGTCCCATTCTTCCGCAAGCATTTATTCTAGGAGCTATACCAAATGATATAGTATTAGAGTCAATGCTTTTATATCCTGATATTTCGAGTAATGTTTTTAATCCTATATTCTTTGTAACTTCAACTAATTTAAGACCAAGTTTAGCAATAACTCTATTTTCATCAACTAAAGGTACAATATCTGAAATAGTACCTATACATACTAAATCCAAATACTTCAAATACTCTTTTTCTTCTAAATTTAACCTTATGCCTATAGCTTGTATTAATTTAAAAACAACTCCTACACCAGCCAATTGATTAAATGGATATTCATTATCTTTTCTTTTAGCATCAACAACAGCAATAGCATTTGGCAAAATTTCTCCTGGCTCATGATGATCTGTCACAATAGTTTCAATTCCCAAACTATTAGCATATTCAACTTCTTGGGTTCCAGATATTCCACAATCTACAGTAATCATAACTTGATACTTTTCATCAGCTATTTTCTTAATAGCCTCTTTATTTAAGCCATAACCTTCATGTAATCTATTAGGTATATATTGAGAAACTATTGCATTTCTATCAAGTAAAAATTTCTTTAATACAGTAATACTAGTAATACCATCAACATCATAATCTCCAAAAATCATTATCTTTTCTTTATTCTCAATAGCTTTAATAATTCTATTAACAGCCTTATCCATATCAGGCATTAAAAAAGGATTGTAAAAATCTCTTCTAGTAGGCTTCAAAAATACATTCACCTTATCATCTTTAATTAAATCTCTATTAACTAATATTCTAGCCAACAACTTACTTACACTATACTTCCTAGCCACAATCTCTACTTGTTTTTCATCTACACTATAACACTCCCACTTCTTATTCATAAACTTCCTCTCTTTTTTCTAAACACTTTTTTCTATTTTACAACATTTCTCATCATTTTAAAAGACCTTTTGGGAAATTTTAGGGACGGGGCAAAAAATTTCCAAACTGTGGATAACTTTAGTTTTAAAATTATTATTAAATTCTTTAATATTTCTTACAGATTGAATAATTTAAAAGAGAGAATACCAGATTTCAGATATTCCCTCTTTTCTTTTTAATTATAGCTATTTTTTGAAAAATCTATGATATTTCTCAGTGTTTCTGTTATTTCTCTAATTACTATTTTCTTTTGTTTATCTCTTGTCATATCATCAACGTGAAGTTTACATACAGCAACATCAGAATTATTACTTATGGCATACCATACATTACCATTTTCACAACCTGGATTATTTGGATCTATTCTTCCTATTTGACCTGTTATACCAATTCCTATACTGGCATTTGCTTCTTTTTTTACTGCATTTGCCATTGCTATTGCAGTTTCTGCACTATATACAGTATATTTTTCAATTACTTCTTTAGGAACTCCAAACTTTATTTTTGCTTCATTACAATAGCTTACATAGCTTTCTTTTAATACATTTGAGGCTCCTGATATGTTAGTTATTTGGTTTGCAAGTCCACCTCCTGTGCAACTCTCCATTGTAGCAATTGTCATATTTTGTTCAATCAAGTCTTTTACAATTTCATGCATTTTTTCTTCTATGTTTTTTTGTTTTAAATACCTTGATTCAATTACAGGCATTATATTTTTTCCTCTTGATAAAATTCCAATACTTACTGTTTCTTTTATGCAATCACTCATTATTTGGTACTCATATGTCTTATTACTTTTAGTTTCAAAAATGACTAATACCAACATATCACTACAAGTTTCATTAAGCTTAATTTTTAAAGCATTTATCCATTCTTCTATTTGTTCTTTCTTAGGCATACCATATAGTTGTAAATACATAGAACCTATTTTCTTATGTGAATAATTATACCACTTTTGGCCATTTGAAATAATTTGTTGTATATTGAGTTTATCAATTGGTGTTAAACATAGACCTTGTTTTTCTAAGTACTCATAGTCTAAGCCATATGTCTCTGCAAGTATTTTAGCTCGCTGGACTTCTTCTTTAATCGTTTTACTACTTCTAAATGAAATAGTATCAACCATCATTGCAACAATAATCATCTTTGCTTCTTCTTTACCTATTGGGAAATTCACTGCTTCCATCATTTCATAAATTATATATGCTGTTGCACATGAGTTTCTTACATATGTAAAGTCATACTTATTTTCTTGCTTAGTTGGGTGATGGTCAATTATTCCAATTACATTTCCCTCATGTGTAGTTTTATAATGGTCTACTAAAAATAGATTCCTATCTTCTTTATCTTCGCCTTGCCAGTTTTTTAGATCAATCTCTATTAGATCTTTGATTATATTATAAGTTTCATCTTCTTTCACTTCTTCAAGAATGTAAAACTTATTATTAATGTTTAAAAAATCTAATAATTTTGATAGTAATATTCCTGATAATGCAGAATCTACATCAATATTGTCATGTCCTATAATTGTTACATTTTTACCTTTTAAAGTACTTACTAAAATTTCTGCTTGTTTTCTTGCTCTTTCCAATGAATTAATGCCATTTGTCATTCCCATTTGTGAAATCCCCTTTCTTATAATTTGTAATACTCAAATTATTATTTTACTATTTAAAAGTTATTTTTTTAATTATAGTATTATGTTTAATTTATGTCAATAGGATAATTTTTGAATTTGCTTTTATGGATATTTATTTTTTCTTAACACTTTTGATATTTGAGAAGGACTAATTTCTAACTTTTTAGCTATTCTATTTTGTTTATACCCTTTACTTAAAAGTTCTGAACTAAAACTATATAGCAATATTTTACTTTCTTTTATCTTTTCTAATTGTACTTTATTCCTCTTTAAATAATTTTGTACAGCTATCTCAAAATTATAGTCTTCTTCTTCAATGTCCATTATTTCAATATCTACATCACTTATACTATTAAATAATGTCATATAATTATCTTCGTTTTTAAATACTAACTTTATAAGTTCATTATCTACAAAACCAGTTTTATTTTTGAAATCATTATAAGAAGAAAATTTGTAATCTTGCTCTGTATTTACTAAATTTGCTTTTACAGGATTTAAATGAATATACTTAATACATTTGAATAAATAATCTCTATCATATATATATTGACTTTTATATCTATCTCTAAATACATAGCCTACTCTTTTATTATTTTTATTGTAATCTA
>CAMXOP010000032.1 GCA_947245665.1 uncultured Clostridiaceae bacterium | reverse complement strand
GGGTGAAATATTCGTTTATAAACTTTCAAGGTGATTTTATCATATATTAAATACAATTTTTTTGCAATATTACTTGATTTTTCTGAAAAACTGTGCTACTATATTATTATGTTATATTGAACCTTAAGGAGGTGAATTTCTTAACAATTGTTAAGAAACGTTATGAATATTATGCAAAACGTGAAAACAGGTCTTGCTAATATAAAAGAAATATTGGGAATAATGTTGAGTGATGATACTAGTAACGATGGTTACGATTTTTATATAAATAGTAATGATGCTGGAATTTCTGAAACAGCTAAATTATTAAAGTCTTTAGAAACACAACAAGAAGAAAAAAGATTTACAGTTTCTTCTAGTAAACCAGCAAAAGGAAGCACTAAAAAAAAGTCTAAACCTATAAATAGTAAAAGTCTAACATCACAAAATATCATTCGTGATGTTCCTATTATAGATAATGCAGATCTTGAAAAGTAAAAAAAGATAAAAATACACTTTTATCTTTTTTTATTTTTTTATGATTATAATCTATATAAATTCAGATTCCATATATACTTACAATATATAACTTTGTTTTCTAAATTTCATTTATAATATCTTCATGATATTGATTAGTATTATAACTATTTGTTAATTGTCTATTTTCTATTAACTCATTATATATCTGATCAACTCTATCAACATCATCTCCATATATCTTTTGAAGCCTAATATCACTTTTTAATTGTGATTGTCTCATAGTAGTAACTGTTAAATAAGCCCCTAGCAAAATTACTACAAATGTTAAAACTGTTACAAATACTAATACAGAAACTGCACCATTTTCTTGTTTACTTCTTTTTATTAAAAATTCTCTCACTTTAAAAAACCTTTCTTTTTTTCAATTCTATACTATTTAGTTCCTATTTTCAATACTTTTTCTAAAAGGGACGACCTTTTTTCGTAAAAATTTTCTAAAAGGGACACCCTTTTTTAATAACAAAGCTTTAAGGAATGTCCCTTTTGGTAAAAATTTGCCAAGAATTGACATCCATTTTAGCTCTTTTTATTAATTCAATTCGTTTAGTTCTTAATAATTCACCTATTTTTCTTTCATCTTTTATATTATATTTTTTCTTTATATAGTTTCCATTTATATCTCCTAAAATTTTCTTTCCTATTATATCAAACTCTACATTGGGTGGTAATTCCTCACCTCTCCATTTATCACTCATTACAACTATTTTCATACCATCCAATCCAAGCATAGATTTACTAACTCTTGTAATAAAGTCAACTTGTTTTGCTGGAGTCATTTGATTAAAAATTCCACCTTTCATATGCTCCTTTGCAGCTGTTTTCCCACATTTTATCCATGAATTAGGAACACATATACGTCTTCCCAAGTTACCTACTAGGTCAACTCCTTTTTCATCATGACCATAATGATGTGGCATCATTTCCTTTGGTGTAATACCTTTTCCTAAATCATGTACTAATGCTGAAAATCTTATTTTCAAATCATTAGTTAACATTGTGCTATTATCTACTACTATCATTGTATGATTATAACTATCCCCTTCAGGATGATATTTTAATGGTTGAAGGCTTCCTATTAAATCATGTATCTCCTTAAAATGCACATCTAGTACATCTGCTCTCCTCAATATATCAAAAAATTTAGATGGTCTATTAGTATTTAATGCTTTTCTAAATTCTGTAAATACTCTTTCTTTTGATAGAGTATCTAACTCATCCTTTAACATTTTCATCATATAAATTGTATTTTCATCTACTTCAAAATCTAAACTCGCTGCAAACCTGGCTACTCTATATACTCTTAAAGGGTCTTCCATAAAAGAATTAGAAGTTGCCTTTATTACACTGTTCTTTATATCTTGAACTCCATTAAAAGGATCTATCAATTTTCCTGTTAATACTTCTTGAGCAATTGAATTAATTGTTATATCTCTCCTTTTCAAATCTTCTTCAATAGTAATGTTCTTTCCTGTTTGTATATCAAATTCTTTATGCCCTTTTCCATTCTTTTTTTCTTTTCTAGCCATTGCAAATTCTTTTTTATCAATATCATATACCTCAAAAAATTTACCACGAATATTTGCTTCTGGAAAAAGTTTTTCAAATAATTCAGAAGTTAATCCTGTTACACAATAGTCCTCATCATGAACTTCTTTACCTAGTAATTTATCTCTAATAGCACCACCTATCAAATATAAATTGCCTCCATTTTCTTTTATCTTATTAGCAATTTCTATAATTTCCATACTTTTACCTCTTTCGTTTATTATTATACCACATTTTTTTATTTTAACTAAAAGGGACGACCCTTTTTCGAAAAAATTTGCTAAAAGTGACGACCCTTTCAAATAATGAAGTTTTAAGGTCTGTCCCTTTTGGTAAAAATTTGCGAAAAAAGGGCGTCCCTTTTAGTTTTATGTCTAACTTTTTTTCTTGACTTTTGTTGGTTTTAGGCATATACTTTAACTATCTTTATAGAAAGGATTTGTGATATATGGATAATATTATTGAAATTAGATGGCATGGTAGAGGTGGACAAGGTGCTAAAACTGCTTCTCTTCTTCTTGCTGATGCTGCTTTTAATACAGGTAAATATATTCAAGGTTTTCCTGAATATGGTCCTGAAAGAATGGGGGCTCCTATTACTGCATATAACAGAATAAGTACAACTCCTATTAGACTTCATAGTAATATTTATGAACCTGACTATGTTGTAGTTGTTGATGATACTTTGTTGGAATCAGTAGATGTTACTGCTGGTTTAAAAGAATCAGGTGCAATTGTTATTAATACAACAAAAGATTCTGAAAGTGTTAGGCCCCTACTTAAAGGTTATAGTGGGAAAATTTATACTATTGATGCAAGAAAAATCTCTGAAGAAGCTTTAGGAAAATATTTTCCTAATACCCCAATGCTTGCAGCTATTGTAAAAGTTTCTAATATAATGACTGAAGAAGAATTTTTAAATGACATGAAAACTTCTTTTAAACATAAATTTGCTAAGAAGCCTGATGTTATTGAAGGAAATATGAAGGCTTTGAAAATGGCATTATCAGAGGTCAGAAGTCGGAAATTAGATGTCAAAAAAGAAATTTTAGAGTAACTGTATTTTTAAATATACTATTATGCTAATTTTTGAAACATCATTACAATTAGCTTTTTGCTTAATCATTTTACTATTGGATTTAAAATATAAGAATAATAAATAAAATATAAAAGGAGTGTCCCCACCGTGCCGAAATCGGAACGAAAAGGACCGTCCCTAGCGTGCGGAAAGGAGAGTTTATATATGACTAAAATTAATAAAGATTCACCTTGGCAAGATTTAACGCCTGGTGGAACTATGTATGATGCTGGAAATTCTTTAAATTTTAAAACTGGTGATTGGAGAAGTATTAGACCTATTTATATAGAAGAAAAATGTAAACAATGTGGTTTATGCTTTCCTGTTTGCCCAGAAAATGCGATTCCAGTTAACAGAGAACAAAAAAGAGAAGATTTTAATTATGACTATTGTAAAGGTTGTGGCATATGTGCCAATGTTTGCCCTTTTAATGCAATAGAAATGAAAGAGGAATAATATTTAGATAAAATTATAAAACTCGAGAGGAGATAAAAATTATGAGTATACGTGAACGTTTAAGTGGTAATGAAGCATCTGCTATTGCTATGAAACAAATTAACCCAGATGTTGTTGCTGCTTTTCCTATTACACCTTCTACTGAAATACCTCAGTATTTTTCTACCTTTGTTAGTAATGGCGTAGTTGATACTGAATTTGTTGCAGTTGAAAGTGAACATAGCGCTATGAGTGCTTGTATTGGTGCTGAAGCAGCTGGTCGGGAGAGCTATGACAGCTACTTCTTCTAATGGTTTGGCTTTAATGTGGGAAATGATTCAAATAGCTTCTTCACTAAGGCTTCCTATTGTTATGCCTTTAGTAAATCGTGCTATTTCAGGGCCACTAAATATACATTGTGATCATTCTGACGCAATGGCAATTAGGGATAGTGGCTGGATTATGCTATTTTCAGAAAATAATCAAGAGGCATATGATAATTTACTTATGGCTCACCGAATTGGCGAAAATAAAGATGTTATGCTCCCAGTAACAGTATGTCAAGATGGATTTATAACTTCACATTCAATAGAAAATATCGAATTGTTAGAAGATGATGTTGTTAAAAAGTTTGTAGGCGAATATAAACCTGAACATTATTTATTAAATAGTAAGGAGCCTATTAGTGTTGGACCTATGGACTTACAAGCATATTTATTTGAGCATAAATATCAAGAAGCAAATGCAATGAGAAATGCTAAAAATGTTATTGTTGATGTTTCTAAAGAGTTTGAAAAATTGACTGGAAGAAGCTACTCTTTATTTGAAGAATATAAATTAAATGACGCTGATATTGCTATTGTATGTATGAATTCTACTGCTGGAACTACTAAAGTTGTTGTAGATGAACTAAGAAATAAAGGCATTAAAGCTGGTTTACTAAAAGTAAGAGTATATAGGCCTTTCCCTGCTGAGGAAATAGCAAAAGCTCTTGCAAATGTAAAAGCCTTAGCTATACTTGATAAAGCAGACTCTTTAAATGCTTGTGGTGGTGCATTATTTACAGATGTAACTTCTGGTATGTTTGTAAATAATGTTAATGTTCCTACTGTTAATTATATTTATGGCATTGGTGGTAGAGATACAACTGCAAAAGATATTGAGGGTGTTTATAATGATTTAATGGAAATTGTTAAAACTGGAAACATTGATAACCCATATAGATATTTTGGATTGAAAAGGGGTGAAGAATAATGGCATATAATTTAAAAGAAATAGTAGCAAATAAACCGCCTGTATTTGTTTCAGGGCATAGAATGTGTGCTGGTTGTGGCGCACCTGTAGTTAGCAGAATGATTATGAGAGCTTTAAAGGAAGGTGACCATGCTGTAGTTTCTAATGCTACTGGTTGTATGGAAGTTTCTACTTGTATTTACCCTTATAATTCATGGGATTGTTCTTATATACATACAGCATTTGAGTGTGCTGCTGCAACATGCTCAGGAACTGAAGCTGCTTACAAAGCTTTGAAAAGAAAAGGAAAACTTCCAGAAGATGAACATACAAAGTTTATAACTTTTGGTGGAGATGGTGGAACTTATGACATAGGCCTTCAAAGTTTATCTGGCGCTATGGAAAGAGGGCATGACATGACATATGTCTGTTATGATAATGGAGCATATATGAATACAGGTATTCAACGTTCTTCAGCAACACCTCGTTTTGCAGATACTACAACTTCTCCTGCTGGTGAAGTTATACCTGGTAAAATGCAAGTGAGAAAAGATTTAACGCAAATTATGGCTTCACATCATTTACCATATGTTGCACAAACAGCTGCTATGGCGAACTTTAAGGATTTATATGAAAAATCTGAGAAAGCAATTTATACAGAAGGTCCAACATTTTTAAATGTACTTTCTCCATGCCCTAGAGGCTGGGGATACCCTACAGATGAACTTATGAAAATAAACAAACTTGCAGTAGATACATGTTATTGGCCACTTTATGAAGTTGAAAATGGTAAATATAAAATAACTTATAAACCTGCTAAAAAATTACCTATTGAAGAATTCTTAAGACCTCAAAGACGTTTTAAGCATATGTTTAAGCCTGGTAATGAATGGATGATTGAAGAATTCCAAAAAGAAGTTGATAAGAGGTGGGAAGAACTTTTAGCCTTAGAAAATATGACAGTTCAGAATTAATGTTATTCTGAAATTGCTAAAGGAGACAAACTTATTGGGTTTGTCTCCTTTTATTTGTTATTCCTTTTCTGCAAGAGATAACAGCTTGTCAACTTTCGTCTGTACACTTTCTTTTTTCCAAATCTGCATTGCCAGAACAATTGCATCTACTTTTGTCTGCTGGCTTTCTCTCATGCAAATTTGTGTTCCCTGAACAATTGCATCTACCTTGCGCTGCCGATCTTCTCTTCTCATGATTTCATCTATCAGTTCCAATTTCTGAATTTCTGCTAATTCCTGTGTGCGTGTATCTACCCTTGTATTTACCATAGTAAATCTCCTTTCTATCTGTGCAACTATAGCAACTTCATTTTAATTATATCATATAGTTATACATAATTCAATGTTTTTTATTATTTGTTGTACTTAACTTTTTTACTCTTAATATACTATTTTATAATTATTTTTCACTGCTCTTATAAAATATTTTTGATGCGTTGGCATTCACAATGACCCTTAGTCTATATTTTTAACTTAAAGTATATCATATCTTCCTATTATACAAAAAACAAAGAATATAAAGCTACATTTAGCAAATATATTCTTTATTTTTATATTATCAACTTCCATCAACTTTAAGCATATAATATCCAACTAATTCTAATTCAGTACAGTATTCAGGTATTGAACCTAACTCTTTTACTGGCCCATCAATAAATTCTTTGTTTGACCAATTCCCATTTATATTTTGCCGTGCAAAATGGAAATCTCGAAATGCAATTTTAAAATAATCATCAAAATAATATCCAAAAAATAATGCTACTTTCCATTCTCCTTCTTGTATTTCTTCACCTAAATTACTTCTCTTTACTTTTATTCCTAATACTTGCATATCAGACATAAAGGCTTCCTCAGCTTCTTTATTATCTTTTGGTGGATCATAGCCACTCATACAACCTAAATTGTATATATATTCTTCACTGTGTCTATCTTCTTTATAGCCTGAGCCAAGAGCATATGAGTAACAATTACTGTCTGCATATAAACTACGCCATTCATAGTTTAATGGATACCGATTTTGTTTTATTGATTCACGTATTAATTGTATTTTTCTCTCTTTCTCCATATTCTACCTCCTAAAAATAATAATTTTTAGCATACATAATTATTTTTTGTATTGTAGCATTTTATTTCATAGAAGTCAATATTTATATATTATTTGTTTATCCTTCTTTCTGATATACTACTTTTCCAAATTTTACTTCTTCAAATTTCTTTTGAATTTCCATTATAAGTAATGGTACTAGTGAAATTGCTATTGTATACAACCATTGTGTTTGATTTAGTGGTACTAATTTAAATATTTCAGCTATTTGTGGTACAATTACTACTGTTATTTGCATTATTGTTCCTAGTATAAATGCTCCTATTAAGAATTTATTTTCAAAAATTCCGAACTTTGAAAATTGATTCTTCGCTCTTTATATTAAAACTATGTACAAGCTCTAACATTCCTAATGCTACAAATGCCATTGTTCTTCCTACTTCTACACTATATAAGTTATTTCCTATACTAAATGCAAATAATGTTAACATTCCTAGCATAGTTCCCTCTAAGAAGATTTTGCTCCATAACCCATCAGCAAATATTCCTTTTTTGCTATCACGTGGTTTTCTATTCATTATGTCTTTATCTGCTGGCTCTAATCCTAAAGCTATTGCTGGAAGTGAATCTGTTACTAAGTTAATCCATAAAAGTTGTATCGCAAGTAGTGGAGATTTTAAACCTAATAATAAGCCTACAAATATTGTTACTATTTCCCCTATATTTGTAGAAATTAGGAAATGTATTGCTTTCCTTATATTATCATATATGTTTCTTCCTTGTTTCACCGCTTCTACTATTGTTACAAAATTATCATCTGCTAATACCATATCTGCTGCATTTTTTGCTACATCTGTACCATTTTGCCCCATTGCTACTCCAATATCTGCTATTTTTAATGCTGGACTATCATTTACACCATCTCCTGTCATTGCAACTACTGCTCCTGTACTTTGATATGCTTTTACTATTCTTACTTTATCTTCTGGTGATACCCTTGCAAATACTGAATATTTCATTATATTCTTTTCTAATATATTTTGTGGAATTTGTGAAAGTTCTTCTCCTGTTACTGCTAAATCATATTTTCTTAATATTCCTAAATCTTTAGCTATTGCTTTTGCTGTTGATATATGATCCCCTGTTATCATTACTGTTTTTATTCCTGCTCGCCTACATGTTTCTACTGCTTCTTTTACTCCTTCTCTTGGCGGATCTATCATTCCAATTAAACCTACAAATATTAAATCTTTTTCCTCTATATTAGTAATACTATTTACTTTTTTATATGCTACTGCTATTACCCTTAAAGCCTTTTCTGCCATTTTATTATTATTCTTTTCAATATTTTCTAGCTTATCTAATAAAAGAGGTATTTCTTTTGTCCCATCAAAATATCTATTACATTTCTTTAGTAAAATGTCTGGAGCTCCCTTAGTTATAACTATATATTCATTATTGCTTTTATGTATAGTACTCATCATTTTTCTAGTTGAGTCAAAAGGTATATCTTTTACCCTTTGCATATCTTTATATAATTCTTGCTTGTTTATATTTCTATTTAAAGCCGCATTTACTATAGCTACTTCTGTTGGCTCTCCTACTGCTGTTTGTTTTCCTTCTTTTAGTTCTATTTGTGTGTCTGTACACATCGAACCATATTCTAATATTATCTCCTCATTGCTTCCTAGACTGTACATTTCTACTACTTGCATTTTATTTTGTGTTAATGTTCCTGTTTTATCTGAACATATTACTTTTGCCCCTCCTAATGTTTCTACTGCTGGTAATTTTCTTATTATACTATTTTTCTTTGCCATTTTTGTAACACCTATTGATAGCATAATGGTTACTATTGCTGGTAACCCCTCTGGTATCGCTGCTACTGCTAGCCCAACTGATGTCATAAACATTTCAATAGGTGGTATTTTCTTTAGTATTCCTATTACAAATATTGCTGCACAAATTACTAAACATGCTATACCTAAAGTTTTTCCTACTTCTCCAAGTTTCTTTTGAATAGGTGTTTCAGGTGCTTCATCTTGCAATATCATATTTGCTATTTTGCCTACTTTTGTATTCATTCCTGTTTCTGTAACTATTGCTTCTGCATGACCATTTACTACTATTGTAGATGAAAATATCATATTTACCATATCTCCTATTGGTACTTTTTCTGTTAGAATTTCATTTTCATCTTTTAATATTGGTACTGTCTCTCCTGTTAGGCTAGATTCCTCTACCTTCAAGTTAGATGTTTTTATTAGTCTTGCATCTGCTGGTACATAATTACCTGACTCTAATATTATAATATCTCCTGGAACAACCTCTTCTGATTTTATACTAACTATTTTTCCATTTCTTCTTACTTTAGCTGTTGGTGCTGTCATAGTTTTTAATGCCTCTAGTGACTTTTCAGCCTTTGCTTCTTGAATAACTCCCATTATTGCATTTAACACTACTATCGCAATAATAATTATTGAATCTATGTAATCCCCACTTCCATCTAATTTACTAACAACTGCTGATATTATTGAAGCTATTATTAGTATAATAATCATAAAATCATTAAATTGCTTTATAAATTTTATAAATATACTTTCTTTCTTTTTATCTGCTAATTTGTTTTCTCCAAAATGTTTCTTCCTTTCTTCTACTTCTTTTTCATCAAGTCCACTTTGTTTGTTTGTCCTAAAGTTTACCTCTACTTCACTTACAGCTTTAGTATGCCACATTTTCTCCACTCTCCTTTGTTTTCTCTTTTTATAATATATGTGGTTGTCCTTAAATTATGATTAAATTTTTAATGTTTAATTTTTGTAAACAAATTATTTAAAAACAATAATACTATGCTACAATTTAGCATAGTACTTTCTCTTATTAGAAATTGTTGCTAATTTTTGTTATCTGACATATTATATCCTCTGCAATTTTATTTTTTTAATTATATAACAATCTCTATTTAATAATTATTCAATTATTAATATATATTTTTTCAACTTTGTTATTTTTCTAAATAGCTTTCATCCTTTTCAATTGAATAATATTTCTCTATATCTTTTCATTAATAGCTTAAAAGTACCATCTATCGTTTTATAATTAAACAATAAATGGTACTCATTTTTTTACATATGAATTTCCTTTTTAGAACCTTCTCCATCAGGTCTTGTATTATAGTCATTTACCCCATATTTTTTCTTTAATACTTCTATTTCTTCTGAGGTTACCTTCTCAGGTCTTCCATCTAAATCTTTGTAATTTTCAAATGCCATTTCTCTTTCTCCCTATTTATCTATTACAATATTTATTTGGATACATTATTTAACTCACTTATGATGTAGTCATAAAAAGCTTCATCAATTTCTTCTCCACTTGCCTTATCTTCCTCTAACCAATCTAAATTGGCTAATAGAAGTTCATTATATATTTCTTCTATTTCTTCATCAGAAGCTATTGATAAGTAATCAAGTGCCTTGTTGAATGGTTCTACCTGCAATTCATATACTTCTCTTGTAATGATTCCTTCCTCTAACCAATTTTTTTCATCAGTTAAACATTTCCACAAAAGTTCTTCACATTTTTCTTTTGTGGTTAATTCGTGATCATCACAAAAATTGCAGTATTCATAGTTCGTTTCGGCATCAATTGCTACCTCACTCATTGGTTGTTGAAATGCTACAGTTAACACTACCAAAAGCACTCCTATAATTGTCCGTCCTACCATAACTTTTCCCTCCATTTTACATGTCATTATATATTTATTATATCACTTTATTTACTAATTGTAAATCAAATTTACATATTTTATTTACATTAGTTATTTAAATATATAATGCCTTTTATTGGTATATATTTCTTAAAACTAAATATATATTTTTTCACAAAATTTTTTCTTCTGTAATATTATGTTAATAGGGGTGTTTTTTATGTTATTAAATTGTTTTTTACTTGCTATTTGCGTTAGTATAGATTCTTTAAGTATTGGGGTTACATATGGTTTAAAAAACACTAAAATTTCTTTTGGTGCAAAGTTAATATTATTTGTAATTTCTATATTAGTAACTACATTCTCTATTGTTATAGGTGAATCTATTTGTAAAATATTTTCTCCTAATATCTCTACTGCTATAGGTTGTATTTTACTTTGCTTAATGGGGTTATGGATAATATTTCATTCTATTACTAATAGTAAAGATTCAAAAGAATGTAGTGACTACTCTTCGTACAATGTATTTTCACAAACAGTAGCATCAGAAAAATTGAATTCTACTTATACTATAAAAAAGAAAAAAGAATATCACTTCTTTATAAAATTTTTAGGTATAACTGTGCAAATAATCCGTGACCCTAATTTTTCGGACTTAAATAATTCCAATCAAATTGAGGGAAAAGAAGCTCTATATCTTGGTATGGCATTATCTTTGGATTCTATAGGAATTGGTATTGGAAGTAGTATAATAGGTTTAAACTCATTTTTATTCCCAATGTTAGTTGCTATTTTCCAATTATTTTTTCTTTCTTTTGGAAGTTATTTAGGTAAAAAAATAAAAAGTATTTGTAATATTCCTGAAAACATATGGAGTATAATTGCTGGTATTTTACTAATATTTGTAGGAATTAGTAAAATAGTTTTCTAAATATAATATATACCTAATATTACATTTAGAATTTTATTGACTTTTATGTAAATTAATGTTATACTTTTTTATGTTGCAATAAATATTAAATAGTGAAAAGGAGAGTGGAATATGGGAGCATTAAAAACAAACCTTCGGTTTGTAGTTCATTGTTCTAATGAAACATCTATACTTGTCACAAATACAGGTGACCCAGAAGTAATAGAAAATATGAAACATGCTATTGAGGAATTTGGTGTAAAACACCCTAACCTCTCGTTATCTCCCAGTACTCTTGGAGGTTTTGAAATGGATAAAAAAACTTATAGAGCAATTCAGGATGCTATATTTAATTCAATACCTTAACCACAAAAAAACCTCTGTAATTTAGAGGTTCTTTTTTATTGTATATGAAAATGAATTTTAACAATATAAGGCACAGGACACTGTTTTTTATTTATTTGCTAGTTTCATAGAAAGTAATTTACTAATTCCGTTTTCTTCCATAGTAACCCCATACACTGTATCTGCTGCTTCCATTGTTCCTTTTCTATGTGTAATTACTAAGAATTGTGTTTCACTACTAAATTTCTTTAAATAGTCTGCGAATCTATATACATTTACATCATCTAATGCTGCTTCAATTTCATCTAGAATACAGAAAGGTGCAGGATTTATTCTTAGTATTGCAAATAATAGTGCTATTGCTGTAAATGCTCTTTCTCCTCCTGATAATAACATCATATTTTGAAGTTTCTTTCCAGTTGGCTGTACTTTTATATCTATTCCACACTCTAATATATTATTTTCATCTTCTAATATTAACTCTGC
Source organism: uncultured Clostridiaceae bacterium (assembly GCA_947245665.1). Lineage (GTDB taxonomy): Bacteria > Bacillota > Clostridia > TANB77 > CAG-508 > UMGS1663. Next base: position 3,842 of record CAMXOP010000032.1, on the reverse strand, counting down.
TTTACCTCCACCAAATAATTCAGTAAATACTTCATTAAAGTTTTTATTTATAACATTAAACTTCTCTGCGAATTGTACTTTCATAGTTTCAGTCATTTCAGATATAATTTTCCTTAATTTTGTTGCTGTTCCTTCTAGGTCAAAACGTTGCTCACTCATAAAGTCATATCTTTCTTTTGCTTTTTTATATTCTTCTATAGAATCAATATTTATACTTCCTAAATTTTTAATTTCATTTCTCAAATTATGCACTTGTTTTGTTGCTACTGCAATATTTGTTGGTCTATCAAATTCTTCAGCATTATTAGGCGTTATTTCATATTCTTCCCATAGTTCATTTACAATTTGCTCAATATCTTGTTCTAATTTTGTTTTTTTAACATCTATTTTTACTATTTGCTCTTTTAATTCTTCTATAACTTTAAATTCTTGAGCTATATCATTTTCTACTTTAGAAAGTCTTTCATTTTTCTCTATTCTTGAACTTTTAAGTTCTTCTACAATATTAGAACTATTTTGTGCTTCAGCCTTTACTTCTTCTATTTGCATATTTAAATTCTCTATATTTTGCTCTAGGCTTACATTCTCGTTAGATATATTTCTTATTTGTTCTTCTTTATTTTTTATGCTTATATTATTATTTTCAATATCTATGTTTATTCTTTGTATCATTTCATCTAAAGAAATATTACTTTCGTCAAAAGAAGATACAGAAATTTTTAAGTTTGTAATGTCAAAATTTAAATCATCTATATAATTTTGACTATCTTTATTATTTTTTGCAAACTCTTCTATTACAGCATTTAATTCTTCTATCTCTTTTGTTAAACTACTTATTTGTTCTTCTTTTTCGTATTTTACTTTTCTATTTTCTTCTTTTTGATTATCTATTTGCTCTGCTTCTTGTTTTAATTTTTCTAGCCTCGCTTCTATTTTATTAATGTTTTCTTCTATTGCAACCATTTTTTGCTTTTCTGTTGCATATATTATATCTATTTCTTGTAGATTTTTCTCTAAATCTTGTGAATTTTTCAAAACATTTTCAATAGATTTTTCATATTTTTCTTTTTCTTTTATTTGTTCTTGTATATTATTTTGTATTTTCTTTATCTGTTTTTCTAACTCTTCAATTTCTCGTGTTCTTCCTAAAATATTAACTGTTTTCTTAGATACACTACCTCCTGTCATCGCTCCTGATGGATTTATTAGATCTCCTTTTAGTGTAACTATTCTAAATGAGTAATTATTCTTTTTAGCTAATAGAATTGCATTATTCATATCATCTACTATTACGGTTCTTCCAAGTAAATTCAAAACTATTTGCTCATATTTTTTGCTGTATTTTACTAAATCAGATGCTATTCCTATTATTCCTTCTATTCCTTTTTCATTTATTTTTTCTAGCTTTTTACCTTTTACAGCTGTAATTGGTAAAAATGATGCTCTACCTAGGTTTCCTTTACGTAAGAAGTCTATTAATTTTTTTGCATCTTCTTCTGTTTCTGTTACTACATTTTGAAGAGCAGCTCCTAAACACATTTCTATTGCTGTTTCATACTCTTCTGGTGTTGAAATAAGGTTTGCTAAAACTCCATTCATTCCTTCTTTTAATAGCTTATCTTTTTCACACTCTAATAATAAATTTTTTACACTTTTTGTATATCCTTCTTTTTCCTTTTCAGTTTCTATTAAGAATTTATATCTAGAATCTTTTATTCTTAAATCATAATTTAAATTATTTATTTTTGTTTCATATTCTTTCAATTTTATTATGCTTTGTTCTTTTTGTTTATTTGCCTCTTGTATCTTTTCTGTAGCATCATTCCTTTTAGCTTCTATTTCATAAAATGCTTTAGACAATTCTTGCTTGTTCATTCTTACTTCATCTAGTTCTGATATAGCACCATTTATTTCTTGTTTTACAGCTTTTTGCCTTTTTTCTAAGTTTTCATAGTTTACATCTTGTGTATTAATTATACTTGCTATTTCATATTTTAATTCTGTATTTGCTTCTACTTTCTGCTTTTTCTCTTCCATTTCTAATTCTTTAGCAGATAAGTTCTTTGTTAATTCTTGTAGCCTTTCTTCTTTTTCTTGTAACTCTTTTTCAAATTTTTCCCTATTAGTATTTAAGTTAATTTTCTTTTCTTGTTTTTGTTTCTTCTCTTCTTCTAATTCTTGTGTTCTTTGTCTTACTTCTTCTATTTCATCTTTAAAACGAGCCGAATTTTGTTTATTATTTTCAATTCTTTCTCTTGAAACATTTATTTCTGAATTTATCTTTTCTATTTTGTTTGTACTCTCAAATCCTACATTTTGCATTTCTTCTATTTTAGTTGTTATTCCATCTATTTCTTGTTTTAATTCTTCTTTTAGCTTACGCATATTCTCTTGCTTTTTATCTTCTTCTTGATAATGTGAATTTATTATTTCTTGGTCTTTTGTTATTTCTTCTAATTTCTTTTTGTATATTTCTATATTTTGTATAAACAACCCAACTTCTATATTTTTTAATTCTTCTCTCAAGCTTAAAAATTTCTTTGCTTTTTCTGATTGAATTTTAAGTGGTTCTAAACTTCCTTCTATTTCTGATAATATATCATTAATTCTAAGTAAATTAAGTTTTGTTTGTTCTAACTTTTTCTCAGATTCTTGTTTCCTTGTTCTATATTTAACAATTCCAGCTGCCTCCTCAAATATCTTTCTTCTATCTTCTGATTTATTACTTAAAATTTCATCTATTTTCCCTTGACCAATTATAGAATATCCATCTTTTCCAATACCTGTGTCCATAAATAACTCTAATATATCTTTTAAACGACATGGTGTTTTATTTATAAAATAGCCTGTCTCTCCACTTCTATATATCTTTCTTGTAACAGTAACCTCATTATATTCAATTGGAAGTTTTGCATCACTATTATCTATTACAATAGATGCTTCTGCAAAACCTAAAGACTTTCTATTCTGAGTTCCAGCAAAAATAATATCAGAAGAATTTGAACCCCTTAGGGATTTCATACTTTGCTCTCCTAATACCCATCTAATACTATCTGATATATTACTCTTTCCTGAACCATTTGGTCCTATTACAGATGTAATTCCTGGTCTAAATTCTAATACAGTTTTATCTGCAAATGATTTAAAACCTTGTAGCTCTAACCTTTTTAAATACATTTTAATCCACCTTTTTTTGACATTTTTATTGTATTTTAAATTATATATTTTTCTCCTAGTAATGTCAAGAAAAAGAGCTATTATATTGTTTAAATATAATAACCCCTAATATTTTTAGGTTGCCAATAGAATATTACTTTTTTTATTATTAATATTTTTACTTGGTACATATTCAATAATATCTGTTATAGTACAATCTAAATATTCACACAATCTAGCAATAACAAATATATCAAACCTTACTATTTCTCCTATCATTAACCTTTTTATTACTTTAAAATCTGTATTTGTATCCCTCATTAACTTATTTATACTTATATTCTTTTCTCTCAAAATATCTTCTAACTTAAATAAATATATACCTTTTTCTATCTTTATTTTAACCATAAAATTTCTCCTAAAAAATTATAGTCAAATTATATATTCTTTTTAAGTTACTTGACTATTAGTTATATAACCAGTATAATTCAATTAACATTTCACTTGAGATTTAATAATTTAATGTATCATTTTTCTCTTAATGATTATCATATAAAACAAAAGATGAAAGGAGTATTAAATGAAAAATTTAAACAATAATATATGTAATTCTAGTAGTGCAATAACATTAATATCACTAGTAATAACAATAATAATATTAATAATACTAGCAGGAGTAGGAATAA
>CAMXOP010000031.1 GCA_947245665.1 uncultured Clostridiaceae bacterium | reverse complement strand
AGAAAAAGAAGAAATAGAAAAGATATTTGCAAGTGGTGATTCAGGATTTATACAAAATCTAGATAATAACGGATTAGACATAGATGGATTAACAAAAATATCTATTATGGAGGCAAGTGTAGGATTAGCAACTATTATAACATTTATAGCAATTTATTTAGGAGTAATATTTTTAATTGCAAGTTCAGCTATCTTAGCATTAAAACAATTAACTGATAGCTCAGATAATAAACAAAGATATACAATTTTAAGAAAAATAGGTTGTGATGAAAAAATGATAAACAAATCATTATTTAGACAAATAGGAATATTTTTTGGAGTACCATTATTACTTGCAATTATACATTCTATATTTGGAATACAATTTGCAATAAAAATGATGGCAGGTATAGCAAGTGAAAAGGACTTATTACCATCAGCTGCCGCCACAGTAGTTATTATAGGAGTTATATATGGAGCATATTTCTTAGCTACATACTTTGGTAGTAAAAATATCATTAAAGAGGAGAATTAGATATGTTTGGAATTTTTAAAATGATATTTTTAGGAATAATAGCATTAGTAATAATATTATGGATTACAATTTTTAATATAGGAATAGGAGAAAATCCAAAAGACAAAATAATAAATACTTATGATTCATTTATTCAAAGTTTTGATACAGCAGGTTTAACAAGTAATTGGAAATTAAAAGGCAAAAGAAAATATGGAGTAGATAAATATGTTGGAACATATTTAGCAAATTATGATAATTATTCAGGCGAAGAAACAATATTTGGTGGAACTGCTATTTCAAGAAAAAATGGAGATCATATAAAACTAAAAATAAAAATTGAAAAAGAAAGTGGTAATATCAATATAATTGCTAAACTAGGAAATAATGAAACTACTTTAATAAATGATACAGGAGAATATGAAGATAATATATATGCCAGCGGAGTTAGTTATTATTTAACTATAAAATTAGATGATTTTAAGGGAAATATTGATATTATAGCAGAGTAGGAGGAGATTAAGATGGATAGTATAAAAGAAAAAATGCCAATGATAATAGCGGTTATTGTAGCAATAGCACTATGTGGAGTAACATTCTATTTTCTTGAAAACTATGAATCAGTATATTTTACTCAAATAGACAATTCTAAAATTCAAAGTATTTCAGCAACAGATGAGATGAAGTATGAATATATTTTAGATTGTTACAATGAAAATGGAAATAAAAAAGAAATAAAATTTAAAACGAGTAGAGAACTAAGAGAAGCAGCTTTTCTAATGTTGGAAGTAAGAACTTTTGGAGTTTATTCGTGGAAAGAAGTACAAGCAAATGAATTACCAGAGAAAGTAAAAACATCTTTAAATATAGAATAAGGAGGATTAATAATGTCTAAAAGCATAAATTGGGATGGAGTAATCCAATCAATAAACGATTTTTGGCTACCAATATTAGGAGTTGGTGGAATAATAGTCATAGTGGTAATTATTGCAGTAATTTATAAAAAATGGAAAGAAAAAAATGAATAAAAAGTAGTAAAAAGAGGTGGTAAAGATGAAGAAATTTCTAAAAATAGTATTTCTACTAATATTGATAATAACAAGTATAGCATTGCTATTTATAGGAAATGGATATAAAATGTATAAGGAAGCAATAGAAGAAATAAGTATAGAAGATAAAACAAAAGAAATAAAAAGTAAAGAAAACTATACAAAAATTTCAGACTTACCACAAACTTATATCAATGCAGTATTATCAGTAGAAGATCATAGATTTTATAAGCACTTTGGGATAGATTTAATTGCAATAGGTAGAGCAACAATAAATGATATAAAAGCTATGGACTTTATAGAAGGTGGAAGTACCATAACACAACAACTAGCAAAAAATATATATTTTACACAAGACAAGAAATTTGAAAGAAAAATAGCAGAAGTATTTATGGCATTTAAAATAGAAAATAAATGTGAAAAAGATGAAATATTAGAATTGTATTTGAATACAAGTTATTTTGGAGATGGATATTATACTGTAAGGGAAGCAAGTTTAGGATACTTTGGAAAAGAACCAAATCAGATGACAGATTATGAAGCAATTATGCTTGCAGGAATACCTAATGCACCATCAGTGTATGCACCAACAAAAAATCCAGAATTAGCAAAACAAAGACAAAAACAAGTAATAAATAAAATGATAGAGTATAAATATCTTACACAAAGTGAAGCAGATAAAATATTAAAACAGGAATAATAGAAGTGCTAATTGTAGAACAAGCAATTAGCACAACATCCCCTTTTATTTTCAAAGAGAACTACTTTTGAAAGATAGTTCTTACAAGATTATTAAAAAGTAATTAGTTATAAAAAATATACTAATTAAATAACACAAAGATTTAATAATTAATGTGGTAAAAATGCACAATGAATAATTAATATTAGCAGAACGAAAGGAGTAATGAATATGAGCATTTTAGGTAATATCTTATGGTTTATTTTTGGAGGTTTTTTAAGTGGGATTTCTTGGTGTATATCAGGTCTTATTTGGTGTATTACAATAATAGGAATCCCCTATGGAAAACAATGTTTTAAATTTGCGGCTTTATCATTTGCACCATTCGGCAAAGATGTCGAATATGGAGGAGGAATACCATCAGTAATTGCCAATGTAGTATGGATTATCTTCTTTGGGATTCCAATGGCACTTGAAAACTTATTATTTGGTTGTATATGGTGCATAACAATAGTAGGTATTCCATTTGGACTTCAATTCTTTAAAATTGCTAAATTATCTTTAGCACCTTTTGGATCAAGAGTAGTATAGTAAACTGGTTAATTTAACATTGATTATAAGTTGTGTATTTTGAGGGAGCAGTTTTGCTCTCTTTTAATTTAGAAACAAAAAAATTCCAAATTATTTTAATCTTTGGAATCTTTTATTTCTATATTTTCAATATTAAACATTGGATCTTTAAAAAACTCTTCTAAAGTGATACCCATACCTTTACAAACTAAATAAAGAGTATCAATTCTAGGATATAAAGTTCTGCTTCTAAAGAAATCAGTTAATAAAGAATGATTAAGACCAGCACCACAAGAAATTTCATATTTTGAACTAATATTTTTTTCTTTCATTAAATTTATACAAGGAAGAAGAAAAGGGAATATAATGCTATAGCAGTATGCCAAGATTATAATGATATGATATTGTTAGGAATGGAAGATGAAATAAATAGAAGTATTAAAGAAAAACTTGCAGAAGACTTTAAAAAAGAAAACAATGAAGAACAATAACAAGAATAGTAAACATAAAACGATATGATTTTAGATACTATCATACAACCAGAATTAGTAAAATACAAATTTTATTTGTAAAAAGACTACACAAATAAAAAATAATGTGATACAATAAAAAACGAAAATTATAAAAAGCACATTGGAATGTATGAAACGAATGTTTATCAAAAAATAGAAAGAAAATTTGACATAATATTTTTTGGAGCAATTTTGGAGCAATCGTTTCAACACAGAACTACCAAAACCCACTAAAATCAACAAAGTCGAGCAAAGCAAAAAAATGAGCAAATCAAGTGGTTAGAGGCTCAAAAGCCTTGAAAATAGAGAGAAAAATTAAAAAGGAGGAAGAAGAAATGTCGGGACATAGTAAATGGCATAATATTCAAGCTAAAAAAGGAAAAGCAGATGCAGCAAGAGGTAAAGTATTTACTAAATTAGGAAGAGAATTATTAATAGCAGTAAAAGAAGGTGGACCAGACCCAGCAGGGAACTCTAAATTAAAAAATGTTATAGCAAAATGTAAAGCAGCTAATATGCCAAATGATACTATTAATAATGCAATAAAAAAAGCATCAACAAGTAATGAAAGTTATGAAGAAATAATATATGAAGGATATGGACCAAACGGAGTTGCACTAATAGTAGAAGCAGCAACAGACAACAAAAATAGAACAGCAGCAGATGTAAGACATGCTTTTGATAAATGTGGAGGAAACTTAGGAACAACAGGCTGTGTATCATATTTATTTACTAAAAAAGGAGTAATAGTAATAGACAAAGCAAATTGCTCTATTGATGAAGATAGCCTAATGATGCTTGCAATAGATGCAGGTGCAGAAGATTTTGGAGTAGAAGAAGAAATATATGAAATAACAACAGCACCAGAAGCATTTTCAGAAGTAAGAGAAAAATTGGAAGCAGAAGGACTAGAATTCTTAGAAGCAGGTTTGCAAATGGTACCATCAACATATGTAGCACTAGACGAAGCAGGAACAGCAAGAATGGAAAAACTAATAGATATGCTAGAAGACTTAGATGATGTATCAGAAATATACCATAACTGGGAAGAATAGAAAAGTTCCCAAAAGGGACGTTTCCAAATGGGTATCTGTCCCTTTTGGGAACTTTTTAAATTTATATGCCATAAAACTATGGGCAAGAAGAATGGTTATAGGTAAAGATTCAGAAGGAAGGCAAGAAGAATTAAGAAACTTCGCAAGAGACATTATTTTAGAAAAGAAAATTCCAGACAAAATGGAAGACGTAGAAGCAACGATAATAAATGAAGGAAGAAAAATCACATGTGTAAGAATGGAAATAAATAAAACAATTCTTACACTAAAACCAGGGGGAGAAACTAACATATCCAATAAAGGATTTTCTGAAAAAGGAGCAGCAGGTGTTGTAACACTTTTTCTATGGGCTATAGCTTTAATTTTACTTTTATTTATTAAAACAATAACATTATGTATCTAATATGAAACCCAAAAGAGAGAATTTAAAATTAAAATTCTCTCTTTTTTATATAAAGTGTTGTACCGTTTTGTCCTAAATATCTCAATTAGAGACTGTCCCTAATTGGGATATTTAGTTCTAAAGAGCTTTTTAAAAGCATATAATATTAATATTATGATAAATATAAATAATATTTTAAGGTGCTTTCCTAATAGCGTAGTAAGAAAAATAGATGAATATTTTGTAAAAAACAATGTGAATTTAAACTACTTAGAAGAAATACGTATAAGAGTAAATAGACCAATAATAATAAAATTGGGACAAGCAGAAATAATAATTGAATATAATATAACATCAGAAGAAATATTAGAAATTTTACAGCAAATATGTGATAATTCTATATACAGCTATCAAAATCAAATAGTAAACCGGCTACGTTACTTTAAAAGGAGGACATAGAGTAGGAATTACAGGAAATGCGGTTATAAAAGATGGCAAAGTGCTTAACATATCATACATATCAAGCTTAAATTTCAGAATTGCAAAACAGATACTAGGGGCAAGTGATAAAATAATAGAATATGTAATAAATTCTGAAGAAAATAACATATATAGTACACTAATAGTATCTTCACCAGGAGTAGGAAAAACAACATTATTAAGGGATTTAATAAGAAGAATTAGTAATGGAATAGAAAGCATGTATTTTAAAGGAATAAATGTAGGAGTAGTAGATGAAAGAGGAGAAATAGCTGCAATGTATAGAGGAATTCCACAAAATGATGTAGGAATAAGAACAGACATATTAGATGGGATAACAAAACACTTAGGAATGACAATGTTAATACGTTCAATGAGCCCAAAAGTAATAGTAGCAGACGAAATAGGAAACATGGAAGATGTAGAAGCAATACGATACGGAATATGCTGTGGAATAAAAGGAATATTCACGGCACACGGAAGCTCCATAGAAGATATAAAACTAAACCCAGCACTAAACAAATTAATAGAAAATTATTGTTTTGAAAGAATAATATTTTTAAGTGATAAAAAAGAAAAATGTGGAGTTGAGAAAATATATGGACTAAATAAAGCAGAAAAATTGTATGTTCAAATAAAATCAGATAAAAGTATTTACAATTTTTAGAAAATAATGTACAATGTAATATGTAAACTTAAATAAGTTGTTTTTGAAAGGAGACGAATTATGCTAATTGATGAGTCACGGGATACATAAAAAAAGCATGTAATAATGCTGATAATAGCAAATGCTATTTCTTTTATTGGACTGGTCTGTACAGCTATATTTTTTGCTATACAAGCTTAGACAGCTGGAATAATAGCATATGTTGCTACCTGTATAGGAATTGCAATTAATATCTGTAGCTTTGTAAACTTTTATTCTAAATTAAAGAACAGGAGAAAAATATGAATAAAAAATCGAGAAAAAAATCAATAGTATTCATAATCTTGAGTTTATTACTTATACCAATTCCATTTGTAATGTTTTGGGCAGTAGTAAATAGTAATGTTTATGTTACAGTGTTGTGTATGGCAGTTGTTGAAATTACAGCTTTAATGTATATATTAAGAGAATTCATTAAAAAGGGGTAATACAACAAAACTTAATAATTATAAAAAGATGGAAATTAAATATTTCCATCTTTTTTGTTCTAAAACAAAATCTCTCTGAATATAATTAATATAGAAATATAAAAATCAAAAGAAAAAGGACAAGGCAAACAAATATGCAAATAATAAAATATTTAACATTAATATTAATTTTATCATTAACCTCATACATAGGAATACTAATTTCAAAGAAGTATTTAAATAGAGTAAAAGATTTAAAAGAAATGAAAAATGCACTAAACATGTTTAGTACAAAAATAAAATTTACATATGATCCAATTCCGCAAACATTTAAAGAGATATCACAAAAAACAAAGCCAAATATATCAAATATCTTTGAAAGTGTATGTGAAAAAATGAACACTGAGAATGCAGGAAAGGCGTGGGAAGAAGCTTTAGAAGAATCAAGTACAAATATGACAAAAGAAGATATAGAAGTATTAAAAAACTTAAGTAATCTGTTAGGAAAAGTTGACATAGAAGGACAAGTAAATGAAGTAGAATTAGTAGAAAACTTTTTAGATACGCAAATTGAACTTGCAGAAGAAGAAAAACAAAAATATGTAAAAATGTACAGAACTTTAGGAATAACAATAGGACTAGCAGTAGTAATAATATTAATATAGAAGTTTGAAGTTAGAACGAGGGTAAATACTTCGAAGAACTTGCTAAAAATCCAACCTCCAACTTCTAAAAAATAGTAAATAAAAATTATATATTATAAATAAATATAAAAATAACAATAAAATTAGAGAGGTAATTATGGATATAAACTTATTATTCAAAATAGCAGCAATAGGAATACTAGTTGCTGTGTTACACCAAGTATTAGTAAGAGCAGGTCGTGAAGACCAAGCAATGATGACAACCTTAGCAGGTCTAGTAATAGTGCTAACAATGGTGATAAAAGAAATAAGCACATTATTTGATACAGTAAGAACAATATTTGGACTATAACCAACCAAAAGGGACGGCCTTTTTTTAAAAAAAATTGCTAAAAGGGACACTCCTTTTATAAAGAGAAATAGAAATAATATAAGGGGTGTCCCTTTTGATGAAAATTTTCGAAAAAAGGTCGTCCCTTTTGGAAAGAGGTTATTAATGGATATTATAAAAATCATAGGAATACGGCTTAATTGCCTTAATTATAATAATAATTTTAAAACAATATAAGCCAGAATTTGTTATATATGTATCACTTATTGCAGGAGCCTTGATACTGGGAATTATACTTAGCAAAATATCTGTGGTAGTAGAACTTTTAACTAGCCTTGCTAATAAAACAGCTATTAATAATCAATTTTTAACATTACTTATAAAAATAACAGGAATAGCATTTTTAACAGAATTTGCAGTAAGTATATGTAAAGACTCAGGAGAAACTGCAATTGCTAATAAAATGGATATGGGAGGAAAAGTTATTATTGTTTCTATGTCTATTCCTATTATATCAGGGTTGTTAGAAACGATAATTAAGGTATTGCCGTAGCAAAAATTCAAATAAAGGTTGTAGGGTGTGGGCCTCGTGTCAGCCCGTTCTTCGAAGAGGTGTAGACACAAGGCCTACCTCTACATAGAAAATAGAATAGCACAAATGAACAACAAAGGAGTACACAAATGAAAAAAATAATTCTGATATTTGCCCTAATTATTTTTCTACTATTTCCAACACTCACTTATGCAGAAGAAGTAAGCCAAGAAGAAATTATATCTTCACAAAAAGAAGTTTTAAATATTCCTAAATTTATAAACGAATCGAAAAAATATACAGAAGATGTATTTGGAGATGTAGATTATGGACAACTTTTAAATTCAGCTATAACTGGAAATATAGATAATAAATTATTGGGCAAAAGTATATTAAATTTGATAGGAAAAGAAACTATTGTATCTATTAGAGTAATTGCAAGTATTATGGTAATAGTAATAATACATAGTGTACTAAAAAGCATAAGTGAAGGTTTGGAAAATCAAGGAATTACCCAAATTACATACTATGTTCAATATATATTAATAGTAACCTTAATAATGACAAATTTTGCAGATGTTGTTACTATGGTAAAAAATTCTATTAATAATTTAGTAAATTTTTCAAATTGTTTAGTACCACTTCTTTCAACTTTAATGTTAAGTACAGGAAGTATAGCATCAGTAAACTTATTGCAACCAATTCTATTATTTCTTATAACTTTTATAGGAAATTTTATAAATGCTGTAATAATTCCAATTACATTAGTTTCAACTTCACTTTCAATAGTTTCAAAAATATCAGATAGAATACAGCTAGATAAACTAGCAAAGTTTTTCAAATCTAGTGTAGTATGGATATTAGGAGTAGTACTTACTCTATTTGTAGGTTTACTTTCATTAGAAGGAACCCTTCGGAAGTACTGTAGATGGCATAACTGCAAAAACTACTAAAGCAGCAGTTGCAAATTTTATACCAGTAGTAGGAAAGATATTAGGTGATGCAGTAGACTCAGTAATAGGAGCTACAACGATACTAAAAAATGCAGTGGGGATAGTTGGAGTAATTGTAATACTAGGGATATGCATAATTCCAATTATTAGATTAGTACTTTTAATGACAACTTATTACATAGGATCAGCCATTTGCCAGCCAATAGCAGATAAAAAAATAATAGATCTACTTTCACGGCATAGGAGATACATTTAAAATTTTACTTGCAGTAATTTCAAGTGTATCAGTAATGCTAATAATAGGTACAACATTAGTTATTAAAATATCTAATAGTGGTCTTATGTATAGATAGGAGAGAAGAAAAATGGATTTTGTAACTTCGTGGGTTCAAGGAATAATTATAGCTGTAATAATTGGAAGTATTATAGAAATGTTACTTACAAATGGAAACTGTAAAAAATATATAAAAGTAGTAATAGGTATATATATAGTATTTAATATAGTTTCGCCAGTTATAAGTAAATTTACTGGAAGCGAACTTAAATTAGATTCTATTATTGATATAAATAAATATGAAGACAAAATTTCTAGCTATGAAGTAAATACCAAAAATTTAGAAAACACAAATAATTCTAACATAAAAGAGGTATATATTTTAAACTTAAAGAAAGATATTAAAGCTAAAATAGAAGATAAAGGATATATTGTAAATAGTATACAAATTGAGATAGAAAATACTGATGAATATAAAGTTAAAAATGTAAATATGAGTGTAAGTAAGATGGAAACTAAAAAAGAAGAAATAGAAGGAAGAAATATAAATGTAATTGAAGAAGTAAATATTGAGGTAAAAATAGAAAATAATACTACTGAAAAAAGTACTGAAATGGTAAGTATAACAGGGAAAGAAATAAAAGAAATAAAAGAATATATATCTTCAGTATATGAAATAAACAAAAATAATATAAACATAAATTAAAAGAGCTAAAAGCTCGGAAAGGAATATTATGTTAAAAGAACAAATGAATAGATTTAAGGATATTTTTAAAAATAATGAAGGAAACAATAAGAAAAAAATTGAGAACTTAGTAGTATTTGTAATTATTCTAATAATAACAATAATAGTAATAAATATGATATTAAAAGATGATAAAAAAGAAGGAAATAAGCAAACAAATAATATAAGTAAAACATTAGCACAAACTAATGAAAAGTCTCAAACAACAATTAATACAAAAGATGAATTAAAAGAAAATCTAGAGGGAATACTCTCCAAAATAGAAGGAGTAGGAGCAGTAAATGTATTAATTACATATTCACAAAGTAGTGAGACAATAGCTATGTACAATGAAGATAATACAAAAAGTGATACAGAAGAAGCAGATTCTGGTGGTGGGAATAGAAAAATAAGTCAAACATCTAGTAAAAAAGAAGTAATTTATCAAGATATAAATGGAGAAAAAGTGCCAGTGACACAAAGTGTAATAAAGCCAAAAATAGAGGGAGCAATAATAACATCAACAGGTGCACGGTAATAGCGAAGTAAAACTCAAAATAACACAAGCAGTAGAGGCTGCAACAGGGCTTGCTACTCATAAAATACAAGTATTTGAAATGGCAAATTAAAAAATGTAGAGACAATTATAATAACTTGTTGTCCAATAAAATTATTTCAAAAAATTACAACAACTCTTGAAAAATGTGCGATTAAAATCGCCCCTATATTGTATTAATAATTACTAAAAATTAGGAGGAAAAAAATGAAAAGTTTAAAAAGAAATCAAATTATTGTTTTTGTTATTGCACTTATGTTAGTTTCAGCAGGATATTTAAGTTATACTTCAAATAATGGAGTTAATACAGTAACTACAAGTTCAGAACTGAACTCTATAGATTATGCAGGAATAGGAGATGCTAAGTTAGTTAATAGTAATGGAATTGAACAAACTAATACTAATTCAGAAAGTATTGTTCCTAATAATGAAGAAAATGATGAAAGCAAAAACATTGATAATAAAAATGTAAATGGTCAAAATTCTAACAAAATTGATAAGACTAATGAAACAGTTACAACAAATACTAAAAATTTGGATGAATATTTTTCATCATCTAAATTAACAAGAGATACTATGTATTCGCAAATGATAGAAACATATGAAAAAATATTACAAAATGAAAATATTGCATCAGATCAAAAAACAATTGCTCAAACAGAAATAAAAAATATTAATGATTGTAAAAACAAAATTATGATTTGTGAAAATTTAATAAAAACAAAAAATATTAGTGATAGTGTAATTTTCATCAATGGAGACAGTATTAGTGTGGTTATAAGGTCAGATACTTTAGAACAAGAGCAAATTGCACAAATACAAAATATTATTGCTAGAGAAATGCAAGTGGAAATTAACAATATACATATAAGTAATAAATAGAGAGAAAATAAAAATACTACTAAGGAAAAACTTAAATAAGCATGAGATATAATTATAATATTTAGGAAGTAAGATAAATTATAACTTACTTCCTTTAAATTTATAAATTTTCTTTTATTTATGGGAATAAATCATAAAGATTATATACCAAAATTTGTTAAATGTATATTGTAACCTTAAACAAATAATATTAGTAATTACTTCAAAAAAATACATAAAATTCTAACTTCTAAATTCTAACTTTTAATTTCAACTCAAAAATTTAAAAAAACTGTTGTAAAAAAATTATTTATTGATATAATAAGAAACAAGGTAAGAAAATTTTAGGAGGACAAATAGTTATGATAAAAAAAGTAGCAATACTTGCAAATGGTGGAGATGTTTCAGGGTTTAATGCTGTTATAAGAGCAATAGTAAAAACAGCTGAAAGTAATAATATTGAATGTTATGGATTTATAGATGGATACAGAGGATTGCTAAAAAATGATTATATTAAATTAAGCAGTAGTGATACTGCTTCAGGAATTTTACAAAAAGGTGGTTCGATAATATCATCTTCTACAAATGCTAATGTATTTAATTATAAAGTAGTAGATGAAAATGGAAATGTAGAATATAAAGATTTATCAGAACAATGTGTTAAAAATGTAAAAGAAGATGGATTTGATTGTATATTTACGCTTGGTGGAGATAGTACACAAAAATCAGCAAGAGACCTTTCATTAAAAGGAATAAAAGTTATAGGAGTTCCAAAAACAATAGATAATGATGTTGCATGTACAGATATTACATTTGGATATAATACAGCAGTATCTGTCGCAACAGAGGCTTTAGATAGACTTCATACAACAGCAGAAACACATCATAGAATAATGGTTTTAGAAGTAATGGGAAGAGAAGCAGGATGGATAGCATTAGAGTCAGCAATAGCAGGAGGAGCAGATGTGGCACTAATTCCAGAAATTCCATATGACATAGAAAAAGCAGCTGAAGCAATAAAACAAAGACAAAAAATTGGAAAGAATTTTAGTATAGTTGTAGTATCAGAAGGGGCCTTTCCAAAAGGCGGAAACATGTCTGTATTAAATGAAAGAAACAATGGAAAAGGTGTTATAAATGTTCAACTTGGAGGTGTAGGAGAAAAAGTTGCAAAACAATTAGAAGAATTAACAGGTTTAACTGCAAGATGTACAGTATTAGGATATATGCAAAGAGGAGGAACACCAACAGCATATGATAGAGTTTTATCAACAAAATATGGTTCAAAAGCAATGGAACTAGCTTTAGAAGAGAAATTTAATGTATTAACAGTACTAAAAAACGGAAAGTTAGATTGCGTACCACTAGAAGAGGTAATAGGAAATAATAAAGAAATAGGAGCTGTACAAGGTGGAACTAAAGAAAGTAATGTAAGAGTTGTTACAATGGAAGATGACTTAGTTAAAACAGCTAAAAATATAGGTATTAATTTAGGAAATTAAAGAAGAAGAGTGTTGAATTCAACACTCTTTTAAAGAAAAATCTTCGTCTATTTTTTTAGAAATTGTGGGAAGAACTGTACTTATAAAAATATGACGATTTTTAAACTGCTTATTTTTCAAATCATTACTTAAAAAAAAATAAAAATCATGTCTAAAAAATACTACATCAATATATTTTTTTAAGTAAATAATCTGATCACATGCATTATAAGTAAAATACAATTCATATTTTTTTAATTCATTATAAAGGTATTGTATATGCCGAGAGGCACATAAACGAATTAAAAAGTAAGTCAGTAAAGCAACAACAATAAACATTAAGGCATAAGTCATAAAGAAAATCTCCCTTCTTTTATATGATTAATACATATATAATATCATATTTATGTTAATATGTCAATTTAAAATGTGAATACTAGTTTACTTATATATACATAGATGATATAATAATATAAATTAATAATAAGGAGGAAATATAATAGTATATTTATACTATTATTTAATTAATAATGAAAGATAATATAGTAATAGGAATAGAAGGATTAGTAGGAAGTGGGAAAACTTCTATATGTAGGGAATTACTCACTAAAATCCCTAATAGTGTTATTTTACATGGAGGAAACTTATATAGAGGAATAGTATATGCATTTATTAAGAAAAATAAAAATATTAAAACATTACAAAGTATAGATATTACAAAAGTAATGAAAGAATTAGGTGTAAAAATAGAACTTGAAAATAATGAAACAGTAGTATATGTAGGAAATGAAAAAATAGAAGAGGAAGAATTACAAAATAAGGAAACATCAATGGCAGTTTCAGTTGCAAGCAATATAGCAAATAATATGGAGCTATTTATTTTTGCGAGAAACATCATAAATAATTTAAAGGAAAAATATAATGTAATAGTATCAGGAAGAGCACTTATGGAAATATACCCAAATTTAGACTATCACTTTTTTATTACAGCATCTTTAGAAGAAAGGGCAAAAAGAAAGTTAAATCAATATAATGGAAAAATAGGGTTCAAAGAACTAAAAGAACATATTTCTAAAAGAGATGAATTACAAGAAAAATCAGGATTTTATAAAAAATATAATAATACAATAACAATTAATGTTACAGAATGTAAAACAGTACTAGAGTCAACAAATGAAGTTTGTAAGTACATAAAAGAAATAAAAACAATATCATGTATATAAAAATTAATATAATTGCAAACATATTTGAAATTATAATAAGAAATTAGAAATCGGCCTTACAAATTATGATTTTTAACTTCTGAAAGAAGGGGAAATAATATGGGATTTAAGAATGAAAAATTAGAACAATTCAATAATTTTGCTATTGGAAAAAAAATAGCAATTATAGGGTTAGGAGTAAGTAATTTACCACTATTAGAATATTTTAATAATCTAGCTTGTAAAATATCTGTTTTTGATAATAGAACAAAAGATGAGTTAGACAAAGATATAATGGAAAAGATAAATAAATACAAAATAGAATATTTTGGAGGAGAAAATAACCTAAAGAACTTAATTGGTTTTGACATTATTTTCCGTTCTCCAATAGTAATGCCATATAGAAAAGAAATAAGGGAAGAACAAGAAAGAGGAGCATTAATAACTTCTGAAATTGAAATGGTGCTAAAATTAACCCCAAGTAAAGTAATAGGAATAACAGGAACAGAAGGAAAAACAACTACAACATCAATAATTTATGAAATAATAAAAAAAGCAGGTTATAAATGCTTTTTAGGTGGAAATATAGGAAAACCGATTTTTTCTGAAATAAAAGAGATGAGACCAGAAGATATAATAGTTTTAGAAATGAGTAGTTTCCAATTAACAAATATGAATGTTAGTCCAAAAATTAGTGTTGTAACAAATATATTCCCAGATCACCTAAATGTACATAGTTCTTATGAGGAATATAGAGAAGAAAAGAAAAATATATTTAAACATCAAAATGAAAGTGGAATTGTTATATTAAATTATGACAATGAATATACTCGTGAATTTGCTAAAGAAGTAAATGGAAAAGTAATATTCTTTAGTAGTAAAGAAAAACTAGAAGATGGATTCATATATGATAATAATGATGGAATGATAAAATTGTGTGAAGATGGGGTTAGAAGACATTTAATAAAAAAAGAAGATATAAAATTACGAGGAATACACAATTACGAAAATATTTGCACAGCTTTAGCAGCAACAAGTTCACTAGTAAATATAGAAACAGCATTACAAGCAATAAAAGAATTTAATGGTGTAGAACATAGACTAGAATTTGTAAGAGAGAAAGATGGTGTAAAATGGTATAATGATTCAATAGGAACAAGCCCAGCAAGTACAATAGCAGGTCTAAACGCATTTGATGAAAACATTATATTACTAGCAGGTGGTTCAGATAAAGGCTTAAACTATAAAGAAGTAGGAGAAACCATAGCAAGTAAAGTACAAACATTAATATTAACAGGCCCAACAGCAACAAAAATAGAAGAAGCAACAAGAAAAGCACAAAATGGAGAAAAAGTAGAAATATGTTATGTAGAAAATATGGGAGAAGCTGTAAAATTAGCAAATAAAAAAGCTAAACAAGGGGATATAGTACTACTTTCACCAGCAAGTGCAAGCTTCGACGCGTTCAAGAACTTTGCAGAAAGAGGAAACAAATTTAAAGAATTTGTAAAAGGACTATAAAAATAATATTAAAAACTAAATAGTAACATATGGGGGCGAGGTATCGTACCCATATTCTTTTATTAATTTATAATTATCCTCAGTTATACTGGCAATAATTATTTAAAAAGAACAAATATATAAATGTATAAGCACAAAATAAAAAGCAATAGAATATGATAATACATAAAAGTAAAAGGAGGAAAACTATGTATTATCAAAATTATGAAGATTATATGAGAAGTGTTCTTGGATACCCAGTAGAACCTACATATGATAATTACATTATTCAAAATAGAGATTATAATGTAAGTTATCAAAGCAATAGTGAACTAGAAAGTATGTATCCTGAAATTTATAAAAAAATAAATCCTGTTGTATGTGAAGTATGTGAAAGAATTAAAACACCTGTTACAAATGAAATGTTAGAAAATATGGTAGAAGAAGTGTATCAAAAAATAGAAATAAATAATGAAATTTATTTAAAAATTAACATAGATAACAATATTACACAAAAAGATGTACAACAGAATAGAACTACTAATTCAAAAGGAAATCAAGTTACTAATGTCACAAATAATAATGAACAAATGACAAGACAAATAAATGAGGTAGAAAATAGACAAAGAAGACCCAATAATCCTTTGTTAAGAGATTTGATAAGGATACTAATACTAAATAGAATATTTGGAGGAGGTTTTCCACATAGACCACATAGACCAAGACCACCATTTCCAGGACATGGAAGACCACCATTCCCACGGAGGACCAGGTATGCCACCACGTCCACAACCTAGAGATTATGAAGACTATTTCAAATTTTAAAATTAAGTAAATCTGATTTTGCTACATGAGTTGCCGAAAGCGGCGACCTGTATAGAAGCTAATTTTCCTAAGAATAAAAAATAGAGGGTAAGCAATATATAATTACTTACTCTCTATTTTGACTGTAATCAGCAGTCAATAGTGATTGAAATAACTTGTTCAATAGGGCAAGGAAGATTCGAACTTCCGCTCTCTACACTTGTGGGCGTAGTGCGTTTACCATATTACGCTATTGCCCTAAAATAAACGTAAATTTACGTTATAACGACCCAGATGGGACTCGAACCCACGACTGCTTGGCTGACTACCGAGTGCTTTATCCATCTAAGCTACTGAGCCTAAAAATTAAACATGGATAATTTATAACATGAATTTATGTTAATGTCAACACTTTTTGTAAAAAATATTGCTAAAAATAAAAAAAAGAGTTACAATTCAAAGTAAGAAATATAT
>CAMXOP010000030.1 GCA_947245665.1 uncultured Clostridiaceae bacterium | reverse complement strand
TTATTGATTATATTATACTACGATTTTAAGAAATGTCAAATATTTACAATTATATGTTTTTCAAATATTCCTCTAACTCTGATAATTTAATCTTTTTAGTCAAGTTAGAGATATACACATCATTAGAATAATTAAATACTAAAAAAGTAATATTTTTGATAATTACTCTATGTGGCTCAATATATGTAAGATTAGTTCGCTCTAATTTTCTAATACTACCATTTACAAAAGTTGGAGTAACCTTAGAAAACTCACATATAAATTCCAATCGCTGTTTTAGACATTCCTCAAATTCTAGTTCTTGCTTAATTATCTTCATTTAAAACACCATCCTTTCTTTCTGGATGGCAATTTTGCAATAAAAAAATACCATCCTTTTCAGAATGATATTCGTATCTATCTGTTCTATTAGTTCGAACAGATACGTCGTTGGTGCAGATGGCCGGAATCGAACCGGCACGGTTTATTCAACCGCAGGATTTTAAGTCCTGTGCGTCTGCCAGTTCCGCCACATCTGCATTTTTACTGGCATTTGTCTTACAACAATTGTAATTATAATATGTTTTCTATCTTTTTGTCAATACTTTTTTATAAAAATTATAGAAAAAGTATAAAAAAGTATATGACATAAAAATATTTTATATTATATATGTAAACTATTTACTTTTTACACTTATTTTTATATAATATAAATGTTGTTTAATAAATATTTATTCTTTAAAAGGAGGACTCTCTATGAAGAAAATACGGAACTTTATATTTAATGTATTTGTAGTCGCTTTTGTATTAACCATTTTTATGTCTGTTTGTGGATTAATTATGGGCTTTGTAATATTTCTTGTAAGGTTATTTCTGTTTTTACTTGTAATTTCAATAATATATAAAATATGTAGAGCCCTTATATTAATTTGCAAGTCTTTGTTTTACAAAAAGTAACTATTATTTACCGATAAAGCTACCAATAAATAAATTATGAAATTTTAACAGTTCATTAAAGATAGAGAATATTATCATCAATTTGATATACTATTCTCTATTTTTGTTTATTAATAATCTTCCTTTTGATTTTACTAAGATTTAATTTCTAATACTATTTTAAAGTTTTATTCTCCATTTGTTGTTCTAGGATCTATTATATTATATACTCTTTCATAATCCTTTGTATCTGTATATGCCTTATATACTTCAGATTTATTCTTCTTTAAAAAGTTAATTATTTGATATACATCTATCCATATTTGATTTATACCTTCTTTTTGTGATTCATCAAAAATTAATTGCATTCCAAAATGTAAATGTGGCACATTTATGTTATTTACATTTTCTTTATTACTATACCCTGTCATTCCTAAGTAACCTATTACATCTCCTGCCTTAACTATTTTTCCTTCACACATATCTTTGGCATATGGGTGGTCTTTTCTTAAATGTGCATAATAGTAATATCTTTTTCCATCAAAGCTTCTTATACCCACTCTCCAACCTCCATATTGATTCCATCCGACATGCTTCAACTATTCCACTTTCTACTGCAATAATAGGAGTTCCTATTTGACCCATTAGGTCATTTCCTAAATGTACTCTTTTATATCCATATGATCTACTGTTTCCAAAATCATCATAATGACTAAATCCATAATTTTTTGCAATTGGTAAAAATGCCTTTATTCCATATTTCTTTTTATATACTTTTTCTCCATTAATATATTCCTCTATCTCATATTCTCCTATAAATTCATTTAATATTGCTGTATATGCTTCTATATAGTAATTATATAATTCATGATTAGTAATTACATTATCTATTGTTTCTCCTTCTTTTAATTTTTGTACTATACTATCTAAGTCTACTTGTTTAAAGGATTTGAAATTTCCACCATATTTCGTGGCTAAATATGAAATTAGTTCTATCCAATTAAATTTTATACTTTCTTCTTTAACATGAGAATCAATATCTAATTTAGCTGTTTTTTCCATCACTTCTAAAGGTACATTATAATCTACCCATTTGATATACTTTTTTTGTTCTCCTTCTTCTATTGCTGCTGATTCAGTTTGTATTGTTTTTGTTGAATATGTCAAAATTGCAATAGATATAATTATTAATACTATTATAATTGCTATTACACACATATATAACTTTCTTACTCTTATCGCTTTTAATATCAATTATTTCACCTCGTAAATATCATTATATTTATATATATTACATTTTTCCTTCATTATTACATTAAATTAAAACAATATAATAAAAGAATTTATATACTTAAAGCATTCTATTATTTATAATATTTTTGAAAGAGGCTCCTATGTATTAATATTTAAATAGTATTGTTACAAATTAAAAATAGTTTAGATGCTTATTGGGATAAACACTACTCGTCCCTACTACTCTATATTAAAAATAAGACAAAAAAAGAACAAGGATTTTATATCCTCGCTCTCCTATGAATTCATATAATTTATTGAAATCACTAATTATTTTTCATTTACTAAATCTTTTAAAGCTTTTCCTGCTTTGAATACTGGAGCTTTAGAAGCTGGTATTTTTATTTCTTCTTTAGTTTGTGGGTTTCTTCCTTTTCTAGCTGCTCTTTTTCTTACTTCGAAAGAACCAAATCCAACTAGTTGAACTTTATCTCCTTTTGTTAAAGTTTCTGTTACAACTTCAACAAATGCATTTAAAGTTGCTTCAGCATCTTTTTTTGTTGAACCAGTTTTTGCTGCGATAGCTGCGATTAATTCTGATTTGTTCATTTAAATTACCTCCTATAGATTTCGTATGTAGACTTGTTTCATTCTACTACTAACATTATTCGCCAATGTTTTTCAAAATCCTTCTTTTTTTTATTATTTTTTTCTTCCAAACCTTTACGGCTGTAAGTTTTTACCATTCTTCAGTCTTTAAAGTGCCTATTTTACTGTATTTGACGTTTCTCTATATAAGCCTAGTTTTTCTAGTATTTTGTACAATTTGCTTCCATATGGAATCATTAAGAGTTCTTCTTTTGTGAATATTTTTAGTGCAATTAGTGCCAATGTATATATTATAACTGCTATTAAAATTGATATTATTGTTACCATTTTTCCTGAATTTATACCTCCTAATAACAAATATACTGAATATGAACATATTGCCATAGCAAGTGTTGCTAAAAATGGCTTTATTATAAATTTCGAAAATGGTAAATCTAATTTCATACTCTTTTTAAGTACTTTAAATCCTATGAAAAATGCTACTGCATGACACATTACTGTTGCAAATGCTGCCCCTGATGCTCCTATCCAAGGTATTGGAACTAATATTAAGTTTAATATAAATTTAATTGCTACACCAACAGTTAATGCTATTGCTGGTATATATATTTTTCCTAGCCCTTGTAATGCTCCATTTACAGTTTGCTCTAATACTGTAAATATTATTGTTAAGCTACTAACTTGAAAAATTAAAGCACCTTGATTTGCATTTGGAAATAGTAAATTCAAAATAGGCTGTGCAAATATCATCATTCCTATCATACAAGGAAGTCCTATTAACATTGTTACTAATAATGAAAATGATACTCTTTTATTGGCTGTTTCCATATCTCCCTTTGTTTTTGCTGAAGCTAATGCTGGTACCAAAGCTGTTGCAAAAGCTATATTAAATGATAATGGTAGTGATACTAATGTGTCTACTTTTCCACTTAAAATTCCATATTGCTTTAATGCTACTTCTTCTGACAAGAAAGATTGTAAACCTCTTTTTACTGTCATTGAATCTATATTTCTATTTATTGATGTTAAAATTGAACTTAGTGACATCGGTATTGAAACCATTAATATATTCTTTACTGTTCCAAAAATACTTTTCGTTGGAAAATTTACTGAAGACACTATTTCTTTACCTAAATCTGCTCTTCTTACTTTGTAATACATATATAAATATAAAAAACTACCTATAGTTGCTAAAGTTGTTGCAAGATTTGCACCTGCTGCCATTATCCTTGTATCAACATTTGAACATATCGCTACTACTTCTACTACTAATACTGTAAATATAGTTTTACACAATTGCTCCAATGTTTGTGAATTGGCTGTAGCTTTCATATTTTCTCTACCATTAAAATAACCTCTAAAAACAGAAATTATTGACACAAAAAATATTGCTGGTGAAAGGGCTACTAATGTAATTTCTGCATCTGGTATAGCAAGCCATACTTTTGATATGTATCCTGCACCTACAAATAATATTAATGTTCCTATTAATCCAATAATAGCAAATGTAGCAAGTGATATTTTGAATATTCTATGTGCTCCCCTATAGTCTCCCTTTGCAGTATGTTCAGAAACTAATTTAGAAACTGCATTTGGAACACCTGTTGACGAAAGTGTTAATAATAATGCATATATAGAAAAACCTGCACTATAAATTGCATTTCCCTCATCACCAAAACCTGGTCTATTAGTTAAATACCATTTATATACCAGACCTAAAAGTTTTATTAAAACCTGTGCTATCATAAGTGATAACACTCCTTGCATAAAACTTTCACCTTTTGTATTATGTTCTTTTCTATGTTTACCTTTTTTCATAATTTCATCCTTTTCTTTTTTATTATGTATTTATATTAAATTATATTCATAATATTAATATTATTCAAGTATTTTTTTAAATTTTATATAAAGGCAGTCAATGGGGACGGAGATTTTTGACTGTTTTTTAAATAATTAGAAAGACTAATAAAATCATAATATTTTTAAAAACAGTCAAAAATCTCCGTCCCCATTGACTATATATTGACTTTACATTGACTCTTAGTGACTACCTTAACTTCTTTTTTGACAAATTTGTCAAAAAACCTTGATTTTTTGCACATTTTATAGGATAATATATGTGTATAATTTTAATTTTTGAAAGTGGTGAAAGTTTTGAAACTTTTAGATAAATTTTTAAAATTTCTAAAGACAGATAGAAATACATTTTTTACATATATATTAACTCTTTTATCTGCATATTTTCTTGTAGATAGATTAGTTGAGATATTATTAATAATATTCCATGGTTCTTCTATTTCATATTGGGGACCATTTATGTATACATTTGCACTTGCATGTCCAATATTTGCTTTTCTATTTTCTGGTGGCTCTAAATTTGCTACTTCTAATAGAGTAAAGGTAAATCTTTTTCATACATATGTAGTTAGTTTATACATTATAGCTATTTCGATGGTAGTACAATGGACGAATATGAGCATTTGGGCTGGTTTGGTTTCTCTTCCTGGATATTCAACTCTAGCAACTGAATTTCCTGAATTGTTTAGACCTGCATTATCTGCTATTGCATTGTTCTTACCTCTTACTACAATAAAACCTCTTTTTGATTTCTTATATAAGAAAGTTGAAGATACTAAGTTATTAAGAGAGTCAATTGCTGATTATGGTGGTATAAAACTTACTCAAACTAAGGAAGGTACTGGTCCATATTCTTGTGAAATGTATGTATGTAATGATAAAGAAGTTACAAGAAAATGTGTAATTCCAGAATCAAGTAGATTTAATCAATTTTTAGTAGTTGGTCCATCTGGTTCAGGTAAAA
This sequence comes from uncultured Clostridiaceae bacterium, assembly GCA_947245665.1. Lineage (GTDB taxonomy): Bacteria > Bacillota > Clostridia > TANB77 > CAG-508 > UMGS1663. The sequence continues at coordinate 11,387 of CAMXOP010000030.1, read as the reverse complement.
CTTCCCTTGTTTTTGAACCTTGTATGGCTAGAGATTTAGAGAAAAAATACTTTTTCCATCAAACTGCTAAGGAAATGGGATACACCGCATTAAAAACTGGAATTGCTACTCTAAGTTGCCCATATACTAATGACTATTTAAATGAAAATTTTTCATTAGATATGCTACAACCTGTTCAAGGTAAACAAGGTTTATATGATACATATATGAGAAAAATGATTATAGGTAAATCTAATGATAAATATATATACAAGGATTTAGGCCTAACCTCTATTTCACCTGATTATGAATCTATTGGGCATATGATAGATGTAGCTAAAAATTACAATATTTCTTATAATATTATAGATCCTAATAATAATGATTCTATAGGTTTAAACCCTTTTGTACATGATAACCCATTAAAGGCTGCTGGAATATTTAATCATGTATTAAAATCAATGTATCAAGGTACAGTTGAAAATATAGATAAGACAAATGTTGAAAATTATGCTATTCAAGCAATTGAAAATATTTGTATTTTATTAAAAGCAACATATCCAATAGTATATAAAGATAAAGATTATTTACCTACATTAGAAGATGTAGTAAAAATACTTAACAACTTTGATTTAGTAGAAAGTTTATGTAGTACATTAGAGTCTGTTCCTGAAATAGCTGAACAGTATAATATTCAATTATCATATTTTAAAAAGAATTTTTATTCTAACTCTAATGGAAGAGCAAATATGGAAAGATCTGCATTATATGCTTCTTCTATATTTGAAAAATTAATAAGATATCCAGGAGTTAAGAAGATTATTTGTAATAGAAAGAATAATATAAATTATGAAAAAGCTTTAGCAAATGGAGAAGTAACATTTGTATGTACAAGAAGAGGCGATTTAGGGCCTGCTGTACACAAAACATTTGGATTATTCTTTATTATATTAATGCAAAACTCAGTATTATCAAGACCAGGAAATGAATCTACAAGAGTTCCTCATTTCCTATACATAGATGAATTCCCAGAGTTCATATCAAAAGCAACAGAACCAATATTTACTTTATATAGAAAGTATCGTGTAGGTACAACAATTTCAACTCAAACACTTGCACAACTAGGAGCTGTTAGTGAAAAATATAAACAAACTATTACTTCTAATTGTATGAATAAAATTATATTTGGTGGTGGAGATATTTCTGAAAATGAATGGTGGTCTAAAGAATTTGGTAATATACGTCAATGGAAATATGGTCAAAGTTATGATTCTGAAAAAGGAAAATATAGTTCTAATGTAACTGGAATTGAATGGGCATGGACACCTAAATTTGCACCTGATAAAGTACGTTCATTACCATTTAAGAGCTGTTTATTTAAATGGAAAAGTAATAGAGGTATTATTGACCTTTGTGATGGTAAAATAGATTTTATGGAAGCAAAACATAAAGAAAAACATTTAGATAAGAAATATGATTTTGAGAAATTTACAAATGGTATTGTAGAAGATTCTGAACCTAGAAAGAAAAAAACTGTTAATTGGAAATCTGAAACAAAATTCGATGAAGACCCTAATGGAGATATAGACCCAATAAAAATGGAAGATAATAATTCTAAGTTTTTTATTGATAATGATGACGCTATAATATTTGACTTAAAAAAGAGCAAACCGAATGAATAAAAATGAAGAGACTTTGTTCTCTTCATTTTTTTAAAGATTTGGGACGTATATAAAAATTTCCAAATATTAGATAACTATATATTTTTTAGTTATCTATATTTGAAAATTTTCACACACATCTCAAATCTTTAAAAATCTTTTTCCACCAAAAATCTGTCACTATATTCCTAATAATTTTACTTCTACATCTACCAATTTGTATTTATTACTTTCTGGATCTTTTTTAAATTCTACTAGTGTTTTTGCTAGTGTTTCTTCATTTTGTCTTAAATCTGTTGAGAAGTATAATTTCAATTGTGGTATTTCTACTTTGTTTACTACTATTGTTTTAAATGTTTCTGCCATGTGTTTTTCATCTTCACATATAAATATTAATTGTGGCATTGACATGAACCCTGAATCTGATGGTACAAAGTTCCCATAGAAATCTTGATATAATTTCATTTTATCTACTAATTTTTTCTCCCAGTCATCTTCTCTCCTAACAACTTCAAATAAAAATTGAATTGCTTTTCCATTTTTAGTAAGCTTAACACTTCCTCCTGTAGCCTTAAATACTTTACCTGCCATTTTTGCATTTATTGCTGGCTTTGGTACATATGAATCAAATGCTGATACCTTTCTTAGGTATGCAATTATTGTTTGATTTCCTGCTAATCTTTTCTTTATCATAGGAACTGGTTTTGTATTATCTGTTGGTTGCCATTTACAGTCAACACCTCTTGAATTTAATAAGTATTTTCCCATTTTTTCTAGGCAATATATTCTATAAATTCCCTTTCCTTCTTCTGAACTAAAATAATACCTTGTTAATATTTTAGATTTCACTAATTGTTCCAATTTATTATTTAATTTATCCTGTGATGGAACTTCTATCTTCTTCCATTCTAATAATTGCATTATTTGCCTTGATGTAATAAATTCAAACTCATTTACTAATTCTAATATTTTAAAGTGTAAATCATTAATATGACCTATGTTTATTTTATGGATAATTTGGTTCATAGAAACATATCCATCTTTTCCATCAAATACTTTAATTTCTCCTTCTCTTATTGCAAATGGTGAAACCACTGCTTTAATCTCATTATCTTTTACCATTTTTCATTCCTCCTCCAAGATAATTATCTTAAAATTTAAATAATAATAAGTTTTACCTTATGCTTGTCTGGTATGATTCTTTTAATATAAACATCCACTGGTTTTCCATATTCCATACCTTCTTTGTATTCTGCAAGACCTACTAAATTTGGTGCAAGTTCGATAAATATACCATTGTTACTCTTTTCTGTTTCTCTAACTATTCCCTTAACTGTTACTCCTTCTTTAAACTTTTCAGCATTTTCTTCCCAAGTGCCTAATAGGTCTTTATATGAAAGAGTAATTCTTTTTAGGTCTCTATCTATATATTTTACCACAACTTTTACATTTTGTCCAATTTTTAATCTTTCAGCTGGTGATTTTATTCTAGCAACAGATAAATCTTCAATATAAATTAATCCTGTATCCCCTTGTTCTAGCTCCACAAAAGCTCCATAATGTTTAATTTTTGTAACTATTCCACTTACAATTTGTCCCTCTTGTAAATTATCTCCATTCCATATTTTTCTATATTTATTTTGTGGTATTCTTTTACTATCTTCAATATTCGAATTTTTCACCCTTATACAATATTCCAACTCATATTTCTCCTTTTTCTTTAGTTTCTTTTATTATATAAATAATTTAAATTATTGTAAATACTTTTAAATATTTTTTATTGATATTGAAAAATCTAAACGAATGCAAGAGTCACTGAGGCACTGGGTGTGTCACTGAGGAAGTACTGGGGACGGAGGTTTTTGACTACCATTCATTCTCATTGCTTCCTACTTACAACCTATTGACATTTTTCGACTTTTGGCATATTATTTAATTAGAAATTTTATGATAAAGGTGATTAATATGTTAAAGGAATTTAAAGAGTTTGCTACAAAAGGAAATATTATGGATATGGCTATTGGTGTTATTATTGGTGGTGCTTTTCAAAAAATAGTTACTTCTTTAGTAAATGACATTATTATGCCTGCTATAGCAATATTTACAGGTAAGGTAGATTTTTCTAATTTAGTTTTAACAATAGGTTCCTCTTCTATTAAATATGGAGCATTTATAACTACTATTGTTGACTTCTTAATTATTGCTTTTTCAATTTTTATTGCTATAAGATCTTTTAATAAGCTGAATAGTAAAACAAAAGAGAATTTTGAAAGAATGACTGAAAGTAATAAATATTTGAAAAAAACTAAAAAGAAACTTTCTAAAAAGGAAAATGAAGATGAACCTACTGAATTAGTAACAGAACCTTCTACTAAACAATGTCCTTTCTGCTTTTCTGAAATAAATTATAAAGCAACAAAGTGCCCTCACTGTACTTCTAATTTAATCGAAAATAATGATATATAATATTTTTTATTTGTTATGACCTAAAGGCACGGTATTTCGTGCCCATACAGTATAAAATTTGAATAGTTTATTCTTACTATATAATAAAAACACCATTAAGGTGTTTTACTTTTTTGCTATGCACTTTTTAATTCTAAGCGTAATTTATCTGCTATCATTGCTATGAATTCAGAGTTAGTTGGCTTTCCTTTTGCTGCTGATACTGTGTAACCAAATATGTTCTCTACTGTATCTGCTTGACCTCTTCCCCATGCTACTTCTATTGCATGACGAATTGCTCTTTCTACCCTTGATGGTGTTGTTCCATATTTCTCTGCTATATTTGGATATAATTGTTTTGTTATTTGGTTTATAACATCTATATCAGTTACCACCATCATTATTGCTTCTCTTAAATATTGGTAACCTTTTATATGTGCTGGTACTCCTACCTCATGGATTATGTTCGTTACTAATGCTTCTAAATTTCCCTCATCTTTTTTATTTTCTGGTGCTATTTCTATGTATTGTGATTTTATTTCTCTACTAACGTAATTTCCTGTTATTGTTCCTGGTTGATAAAATTTAAAGTCTTTCATTCTTTTTATTAAAAGATTAATATCAAAAGGTTTTACTACATAATACTCTGCTCCTAAACTTATTGCTCTTTGTGTTACTTTGTCTTGTCCAACAGCAGAAAGCATTATGCACATTGGCATTTTTTCTAGTGTAGTTGATTGTAATTTTTCTAAGACTCCTAATCCATCTAAATGTGGCATAATTACATCTAATAATGCTATGTCTGGCTTTTTCTCTAGTATTAGTTTATATGCTTCTTCTCCATCTCTAGCTATTCCGAGTACTTCGATATCCTCCTCTTTTTCTAAGTATCCGATTAACGTATTTACGAAATCAGGATTGTCATCTGCAATTATTACCTTAACCTTATCACTCACTATTCTTCCTCCTTTTTTATTTCCAAATATTGTAAATCATATTTACTCTAGTGATTATATTATTAATAAATTCATTTTGCAATACTTTTTTGGAAATTTTTTCAATTTATCACAAATTTAGTTTATTTATCAACAGTTTTTCTTATATTTTTTTCTTTTACTACTTCATAGTTTTCTATTTTAAAATTTAATTCATTTAAATTATTCAATAATTTATCCTTTTCTTCCTTATTCACTTCAATATTACAAATAACTTTCTGTGTATATTTTACATTAATTATGTTTATTCTATTTTTTCTACAATAATAATTTAATTTTTCAAAATCATTGTAATTTATCTGTAATTCTATTTCATATCCTCTTTCTTCTATTACTAAATTTGCCTTTTTCAGAGCTTCTATACTACTATTTGAATATGCTCTAGTTAGTCCTCCTGTTCCTAATAATATTCCTCCAAAATATCTTGTTACTACCAATAATACATTTATAAGCTCATTTTTATTTATTATATTTAATATTGGACTACCTGCTGTTCCAGTCGGTTCTCCATCATCTGAGGCTCTATTTACTATTCCATTATCAGTTATTATTCTATATGCAAAACAATGATGTTTTGCATCATAATATTTCTTCCTTATATTTTTTATATATTCTTCTGCTTCCTCTACTGTATGTACATATATTATATTTGCTATAAATTTAGATCTTTTCTCTACAATTTCTGCTTGCACATTTTCTTTTATAGTTTTTAACATATTTCCCTCTTTTTCATTTTTCTTTTTGTTAGTATAACATATATATTAAAAAAAATAAACTAAACAGTTTTAAATTTTATGTAAAAGTACAAGACTTCTGTTTGAAATTCAATTTCTTGACACATTATGTTAAATATATTACAATATATATTGTAACTATTAATTTATTTTATTAAGGAGATCATTATATGTTAAGTGTTGAACAACAAATAGAAGAATTAAAAAACTCAATAAGACGGCATATACAGGAAGAATTTAATTTTCAACCTATTCTTTGGGAAGGACTTAACTTAACCAGAAATTGTTTTACATATGCTTTAAATATTCGCGATGGAAAAATAGAAAGAAGTTTATTATCAAACTATGGTAAAATAGTTAATAAACCCTCCCAAATTAAAAATATCACAATAGATGAAGCATATGATATAACAATTAAAACTTTAAAAGTATTATATTTAGATTTTAAAGAATGTGAATTTGAAACAGAAGTACCAGATGGCTATTTTAAAGTTGCTTGGTATTTATCTCATAGAGACCTTCATTGGTTAAGAAGAGATAATAATGGAACTTGGTCTCATAAACAAGGTTGGTACTTCTCTCCTACTAATATTGATTCAGATGGAAATCTGATTTTAAATCCTGCAACAGCTAAAATCGAGTTGGTTCCTGGAGACAAATTTGTTCAAATACGGTATTTCCTGATCTCTAAAAATTACCAAGGTTAATTCCTTGGTAATTTTTAATTTGTCTAATAATCTAAATAAACTTTACTACCTCTATTTACAATAATTCCCGCACTAGGTGTTTGTTTATTTATTATCGTATTTTCCTTATCTAATCCCTCTATTTCCTCTAATTGTACTTCTAATTCTACATCTTTTAATATCTTAGTTGCCTCTTTTATTGATACCCCCTGAACATTTGGTACCTCAATTGTCGTAACTTTATCTTCTTCTTTTTCTCCATCTTTTAAGACTTCTAAATATGGTAATACTTCCCCAAATATCTGTGCTCCTATTGGTGCTGCTACACCACCTCCTTGGTGCCCCCCTTCTCCAGTTGGATTATATAAAGTAATTAATACCGCAACTGTTGGATTTGATATTGGTGCTACTCCAATAAATGAAGTTACATATTTTCCTGTATTTACTCCATCTTCTGATGTTCCTGTTTTTCCTCCTATACGATATCCTTTTACTCCGTGAGTTTTTACCTGTTCCTTCTGCTACAACACTTTCCATCATACTAAGCACATTTTGTGCTGTTTCTTCTGAAATTACTCTATCTTTTTTTATTGGTTCTATATCTTTTCTTTCTCCTGTTTGACTATCTATTATTCCTTTTACTACTCTTGGCTGTATATATGTTCCTCCATTTGCTATTGTTGACACCATTGTTACCATTTGAATTGGTGTTACTTCAAATCTTTGCCCAAATGCAATTGTTCCGTAATTCTACTGGCCCTACTTTTTCTTCTTTTAAGAATATACTACCTGCTTCTCCTGGTAAGTCTATTCCTGTTCTTCGTAAATATCCAAATTTATTTAAATATTCATAATATTTATGAACACCTAATTTCTGCCCTAAACCTATAAATACTGGGTTACATGAATTCATAAGTCCATTTCTTAATGATTGTGAGCCATGTGGCCTATAGTATCTCCAACATTTCATACGCACACCTGCTACTTCTATTGAACCAGTACAACAAAATTCTCCTTCTTTATCTACTTCAGCTATTTTTTCTTCTAATGCTGCAGATGCAGTTACTAATTTGAATGTAGAACCTGGTTCATATGTATCAGATATTGCCTTATTTCTCCACATCGCTTGTAAATTTTTTGTTTTATCACTTTGTGCTAAGGTATCCCAAGTGGCTTTTAATTCTTCTGTATTTGGTGAATATGGGTCATTCAAATTATAATTTGGATAACCTGCTAACCCCAAAATATCCCCAGTTTGTGGATTCATTATTATGATATTCCCTCCATCTGTACATACATTATCTATACATGCTTCTTTTAAATATTTCTCTGCTATACCTTGAATAGTACTATCAATGGTTAATATTAAGTCATCTCCATCAATTGCTTCTATATATTCTTCTGATGTTTCTTCTATATCTCCTCCTTTAGCATCTCTTAATTTCGTAATTTTACCTTTTTCTCCTTTTAAGGTTTCATCATACAATGCTTCTATTCCATCTAATCCTTGATTATCACTTCCACAAAAACCAATGATTTGCGAAGCTAAATTATTGAATGGGTAAAAGCGTTTTGTATCTTCATCTATATTAATTCCATTTGTTATATTATTATTTTGCATCCATATTCTTAGTTCATCTGCTTTTGCTTTTTCTACTTTTTTTACAATTGTTTCAATAGAACTTCTTTTACTTACTTTTTTTAAAACTGTTTCATAATTTAATGAAAAAATATCAGAAAGAGCTCTTGCTATTTTTTCTTTATTTTCCTTTTTTATATTTGTTGGTGTAACAGTAACTGTCTCTACTGTAGAACTTACTGCTAAAACTGTTTTGCCTGTACTATCATATATTGTTCCTCTTTTTGGATTTATATTTCTATCTAGTGTTTGTTGCATATATGCCATTGATTGCAACTCACTTCCTTGTACAAATTGTATAAAACCTATTCTACCTGTTAGTGCAAAAAGTAATGTTAGTGCAATAATCATTTCCCATTTCATACGTTTCTTCTTTGATATTGCTCCTATTGTTTCTGATATATTCATATTCTTTTTGTTTAACTTTTTAAAATTAATTGGCTTTTTATTTTTTAATTTTCGTATTTCTTTACTTGTATCTTGCTTTTTTAATTCTTTTTCTATTCTATTTTTTACTTTTTGCTTTTCTGTTTTTTTCTTTCTACTTTTTTCTAATTTTCTATTTTCCAAATTTATCCCTCACATTCTTATTTCTTCTTATTTTAAGAATATGATTAAACTTCAATTATAATGACTTGATTTGATTTTTGTTATATATAAAATTGCATGGTACTCATGCACCTATATGTTACAGTTAAAACTGATTTTTTATATACAATACATGTCACAATTAAAATTAATTTTACCTATACAATCATATATAAAAAAATAAAGAACATTTTGCTTTTTTAACAAATTGTTCTTTATTTTATACTTTCAGTTAAGCCTTTCCATATTTTTTGCCAAATACTTAAATTTTCTTCTATTACTACTTCCTCTGTTGCTGGTTCTATATAGTCTTTCTTTGGTAGACTTATATATACTTTTTGTTTATTATCTAATTTTTGCATTCCTAATAATTCTTTTGCCATTTGTTCTACATTATTTAAATTTAAACTACTTTCTATATTTACTTTTAATTGTTCATTTTCTTTTTGAATACTACTTACATCTTGTTTTAATTTCTCCTTATCATTAAAACTCTCTGCAATAAGTGAGTTTCTATAGCTTATACTAAATAATGCTAAAAAGCCAATAGCTATGTACAAAATAAGCTTTGCTTTAGGCTTTATTTTAAGCTTTGTTTTAGTTTTTCTATTTACTTTTTTTACTGTAGGTTTCTTCTTACTTTTATATTGGTTTGGATTATTTATTGGCTCATATTCTGGCTTTAATTTCCTTGGGTTGGTTCCATATTCATACCCACCATTTATTTGGTATGCCATAGTCTCTCACCTCTTTTCCTTAGATTATTTCTTTTCAAAAATTCTTAATTTTGCACTTTTTGACCTTGAATTTCTTTGTGTTTCTTCTTCAGTTGCTATAATTGGCTTTTTATTTATTATTTTTCCACTACTTATATTTCCACAAACACAATATGGCAGGTCACTTGGGCATGTGCATACGCCTTCTTCTTCTTGAAAAGCTTTTTTTACTAGCCTATCTTCTAGTGAATGGAATGTTATAACACATAATCTTCCTTTGCTTTTCAATAATTTTATAGATTGTTTTATTGTATTGAATAATGGTTGTATTTCATTATTTACTTCTATTCTTATTGCTTGAAATGTCCTTTTAGCAGGATGACCATCGTTTTGTTTTGAAACTGGAATAGATTTTTTTATGATTTCTACCAATTCAGTAGTTGTTTCTATTTCCTTAATATTTCTTTGCTTTACAATATTCCTAGCAATTAATCTAGCAAACCTTTCTTCTCCATATTCTGTTATAATTCTGTTTAAGCTTTCTTCAGAATATGTATTTACTACTTCCTTTGCTGTTAATTGTTGTGTTTTATCCATTCTCATATCAAGCAATGCTTCTCCCATATAACTAAAACCTCTTTGCTTCTCATCTAATTGATATGAAGATACTCCTAAGTCTAATAAAATGCCATCAGCTTCTTCTATTCCTATTTCATTTAATAAATTTTCTATATCATCATGATTTCCATGAACATACTTTACATTCGAATAATTCTTTAATTTTTCTCCAGCTGCTACTAATGCTTCTTCATCTCTATCTATTCCTATTAATAGACCTTTATTAGATAGTTTTTTTATAATTTCACTACTATGTCCTGCACCTCCGAAGTGTTCCATCTATATATATTCCATCTTTTTTTATATTTAGTCCTTCAATGCATTCTTTTAGCATTACTGGTTCATGTTTAAATTCCACTTTTATACCTCTAACTTATAGTATTAAACCTTTTGTTAAATATAGCACAATCAGTTGGTATATATTAGATACCAACTGTTATGCTACTTCTTTAATTATTCTTTTGTATCTACCAAGCAACATCTTATTGCTTATGCTTTTGTGCTTTTTATTTCTTCTTTTGTTTGTATAGCTTTTGTACATTTTCTACTACTTCTTTCGTACTTTTATTTGCTTTTGTTAATGCCTATTTTAAGGCTTTTTCTTTTGTATTCTTATTATGTATTTTTCTTTTGTATATTTCTATTTTTTCTTTTGTACTTTCTCTTTTTTCTTAACTTATCTTTTGTTAATTTATTTTTAGGAAAAAATTTTCCATAAAAACCTATTTTATTAAATGCCTAGCATTGTCATATTTTCTGCAATTTCATCTGCTGAAATTTCTCCATCACATTTCTCCCAAGTAGCCTTGTCCCAAATTTCAAGTCTTGTACCTACACCAATTATTACTGCCTCTTTTTCAAGATTTGCTGCAATTCTTAAATTATTAGGTATTAGAAATCTTCCTTGTTTGTCTATTTCACATTCTGTCGCTCCTGATAAGAAAAACCTTACAAAATTTCTTGCATTCTTATCTGAAAGTGGAAGTGCCTTTAACTTAGATTCAAAATTCAACCATTCATTTTGTGAAAAAGCAAATAAACATCCATCTAAACCTTTAGTAACGATGAACTTTTCTCCCATGTCTATTCTTAACTTTGCAGGCATTATTAATCTGCCCTTAACATCTAGAGAGTGCTCGTATTCACCTATTAACAATTGAATTTCACCTCCTCCACATTTTTACCACTTTGTACCACTTCGCTCCACTTTTATTAAATTTTAATATAAGAATGTAAAAAAAGCAATAGTTTTTGTAAATTTTTTATAACTTTTTTGTATAAGTGTCAATGATGTGAAACAAAAATATATAAAAATTTAATATATAT
>CAMXOP010000029.1 GCA_947245665.1 uncultured Clostridiaceae bacterium | reverse complement strand
TTTGAAAAAATCATAATCTCCATAATTTTTTAGTCTATCTTTACATAGTGAAACTATATTGTATAATATTTTATTTTGATTTATTTCATTTATATAAAAAAAGTCTTCATTTAAACATTTTAAGCTTTCTTTTTGTATATTTTCTTTATTTAAAAAGTCTTCTCCTTCATTTACTCTATGTGCATTTAATATTATTTTACTTTTTGCAGCTTGTCTAAATATTTTATTTAATATTATTGTTGTTATTTTTTTAGAATCTATTAGGTCTTTTAATATACTTCCTGGTCCTACAGATGCTAATTGGTCTATATCTCCTACTAATATTAGTTTTGTACCTTGATATAGTGATTTTATTAAATAATTCATTAAGAATAAATCTACCATTGATACTTCATCTACTATTACTATATCTGCATCTAATGGTGCTACTTCATAATCTACACTAGCAATTTTGCCTTCTTCTTCCATTTTTCCTATTTCTAATAGTCTATGTAATGTTTTTGCCTCTTCACCTGTTGTCTCTGTCATTCTTTTTGCTGCTCTCCCTGTAGGAGCACATAAAACTGCCTTTTTTCCTTGATTTTTATATAACTCTATTATCGTTTTTATAATTGTTGTTTTTCCTGTTCCTGGACCTCCTGTTATTATACATACATTATTTTCATTTATTGCTTCTATTGCTTCTTTTTGCTTTTCTGATAATTCTATTTCTGATTCTTTTTCTATTTTTTTTATTTCTGTTTTTATATTCTTTATTTTCTTTATGTTTGGTGAGTTTTTTAAAATATTTATTCTATTTGCTATGTTTTCTTCTGCTTTATAAAATGCTGTTAGATATATCCATTTTCTCTGTGTTATATTTTTTCCTTCTTCTTGTTTTGTTATATTTTCGATTTCACTTTTATGCTCTTTTTCCTCTTCTGTTCTATTTTCTACTATAATATCACCCTTTACTTTTAATTGTATTAGGTTATCTTCTACTTCTTCATAACTTACTCCTAAAAGGTCTTTACAAAATGATATTAGATTTTCTTCTAATACTGTACAATGTCCATTTTGAGTTGCACACATTAATGCATATTTTATTCCACTTTTTATTCTTTTATCATTATTATATGCAAGTCCTATATCTATAGCCATTTTATCTATTTTTTTAAAATCTACATTATTTGCTACATCTATCAGTACATATGGATTGGCTTCTATTTCCTCTATTGCATTTGTACCTAATTTTTTATATACATTTTTTGCATTTTGCACCCCTATTCCAAATTTTTCTAGGTAACCTACTATTTGCCATATTTCCCAATTCTCTATAAAGGTTTCTGAAATTGCTAATGCTTTTTCTTCATTAATACCTTTTATTCCGTGTTAGTTTTTGTGGTTCAAATTTTAATACATGTATTGTTTCTTCTTTAAATGTACTTACTATTTTTTTCGCTGTTGCAGGCCCTACTCCTTTTATTGTTCCATTTGCTAAATATCTTTCTAATGAGCCTAAAGTTTGTGGCATTATTTTTTCAAATGTATCAATTTTAAATTGTTCTCCATAATCTTGATGTGTTACAATTTTACCAACAAGTTTTAAAGTATCTCCCACATTAATAAATGGTAGATACCCCACTACTATTATTTCTTCGCTTTCAGTTTCAAACTCTGCTACTGTATAACTATTTATTTCATTTTGATAAATTATATCTTTTATTTCACCTGTTATTTCCAAAAAATTTCCTCTTTTCTTATTACATAGAATAGTAGTATATATTACATGTAAAGTAGCACGAATTGGGGTAATTTAACACTATTCTTTGATATATTTTGAGTATATCAAAAAAGAAAGGTATTTTCAACCTATCTTTACATGATTTTTAATTTGAGTTTTTATAGTTTTTAACTTACTGAAATGACAAATTTTTATTTGATCAAGTTGTTATTTACTCAAATTAAGTTACAGATAACTAATATTGTAATGATGTCCTTCATGAGAATTGGAAATTAAACATTTTTTATGCTTTCTATTACTTCCTTACATTCCCTCCAGTTCGTTACTTTTAATCCTTCATAGTCGTTTGCTAATTTTTTTAAAATATCTATTGTTTCATCTGTTGAATCTAAATCTGCTATAATGATATCTTTTACATTTTCTTCCTTCCCATATATTATTCTAAATAAAAAATTTCTTAAAAAACCTTCTATTTTATTTTCTTGATTTTTGACAGCTACTATTATATAAATACCATCAGATTTTAAATTTGTATATGTATATATATTAATTATTGTTTTTATAATTTCAAAAGCTCCATATATTGCAAGTGTCCATAATATTGCATTTAATATAAATCCCCCCATTAAAACTTTCGCCTCCTATTACATATTATATTATTTTTTTATATTTTGGTTACTTACTTTATATTTTTGAGCATAATTAATAAACCAAAAAACTTAAGTAATAATTTATTTTTCTATGTATTACTGTTTTTATTATAGCTACTTTTTCTTGTTTCTGGGTTTCTTAAAGATTAAAAAGTTTTTGTGAATTAAAAATCTCTTTTGTTCACTTATATATGGTAAGTATTGTAACATGTAAAATTTGCTAATAATATTTTGAATAAATTTCACTTTTTAATTGTGATTCTTATGATATTATTAGTTCTTCATTAATTTCCTTTATTTTTTCTTCCTAAATTTTATCATAAGATATTTGCAATATTTTTATAATTAGTATTATATATTTTTATTTATTTTATGTCAATATATATTTTTTATGAATATGTTCTTTTAACATTTTTATGTCGATTTTATACATTAAAATAAGGTTTAATCGTTATTTCAAAACTAACTAAACCTTTATTTTTAATTTATGTATTTATATTATTTAATTAGATATGTAAATATATCTGTTGATAGTTTTATTGCATTGTGCCTTATTAGTTCATCTTCTACTATTACATAGTTATTCTCTATTACTTCTACATTCATATCTTTTAGTTCTTTTCTTTGTTCCATATCTAATATAACTTGGTCTTTTTGCTCTAAACTTGCATATTTGTTTATTATACTTCTCTGTATTTCTCCATTATTTACTAATACTACTTCTATTTTCTTATTTCCTAAATGTTTATTTAATACTTTTAAATGATCTGATATTGTATAGTTATCTGTTTCTCCAGGCTGTGTCATCATATTACATGTATACATTAGTTTTGCTTTACTTTCATCTATTGCATTTATTATATCTTCACTTATTAAATTAGGCATTATACTTGTATATAAGCTTCCCATACTAAATATTATTAAATCTGCTTCTTTTATTTTTTCTATTACTTTTTCACAAATTATAGGTTTTTCTTTATAAAATATATCTTCAATTTTACTTTCTGCTTCTGTAATATTATGCTCTCCTTCTATTATTCTTCCATCACTCATTTTCCCCATTAATATTACATTATCTTCTGTTAAAGGCAATACTCTTCCTTTTAGATTTAGTACACTTCCTACTGCTTCTATTCCATCTGACATATTTCCTGTTATATTAGTGATGGCTGTTAATAGTAAATTTCCTACTGTATGACCATTTAATTCACTATTTGTTGTAAATCTATAGTCTAATACTTTTTCTACCAATGGCTCTATTTCTGCAAGCGATATTAATACTCTTCTTACATCTCCAACTGCTGGAATATTAAATTCCTTTCTTAGCCTTCCTGTACTTTTTCCATCATCTGATACAGATACTACTGCTGTTATGTCTAATGGAAAATTTTTAAGTCCTCTTAATAGTGTGGATAATCCTGTTCCTCCACCTAGAACTACTATTTTTTTATTATTCATTTTACTCATACTTCCTTTTATAATAAATTCTACCTCCTATTTTATTCTTATTTTATGTTTTATTCAATAGTATTTTTATAATATTTTATTTAATAATTTGAAATATGTGCATATCTATTAACAAGCTGATAATGCATTAGTTCGCATTTCTTTAATGAATTAAATACTATATTTTAAAGTGTTCCTTATTACTTACTCTCTAGTAAAATTATTTAAATCAATAAAATTATAGTAAGTTCTCTCTGAACAATTGGCTAGTGTACAACTCTACCCCCTACAACATAGAACTATTAATATCATAATTTCTTAATATAAAAAGATTTGGTTTTGTCACACTAACGATCTATGCTGGCCTCCAACATATTTAGCCTTAATGTCATACTTTCATTATATAAAAAAGCAACCTTATGAAGTTAATTCTTCTTGTATAGGTTGCTTTTTTTATTAATTTATTTTCTTAAGTTTGCTCCTTGTTTTTCTAAGTTCATTATTATTTTTTCTAGTATAGCATTTATTTCTTCATCTGTTAAGGTTCTATCTGATGTTCCAAATTCTAATGAGTATGCTATACTCTTTTTATTTTCCTCTATTCCTGTTCCTGTATATATATCAAATACTTTACTTTCTATTAATAAACTTCCTGCTGATTTTTTTATTTGTTTTGCTATTTCTTCTGATGTTATGTCTTGATCTACTATAACTGCTAAGTCTTTTTTTACACTTGGGAATTTTGAAATTTCTTTGTATTTCATATTACCTGTTCTCTTTTCTAATAGTTTATCTAGATTAATTTCTAATACATAAACATCTTCTTTTACATTTCCTGGATGTAATTTTCCTACTATTCCTACAATATCATTATTTACTGAAATTTCTGCTGTTTGATATGGGTGAAATTCTTGTGGTATTTGATTTTTTATGACAAAACTATATCTTCCATTGTATCCTAAGTAGTCTAATATTTCTTCTGTTATACCTTTTATATCATAGAAGTCAACTTTTTTACCTTTTAATCCTAAGTAACGTTCTCCTGTCATTAATGCACATAGTTTTGTATTTTCTCCATATTCTTCACCTTTTTTGAAAAATCCCTTTCCTATTTCAAATATTGATACATCTTTTTGATTACGTGCTTTATTATATTCATATATTTTTACCATAGATGGAATCATACTATATCTTAACGTATTTCTTTCTTCTGTCATTGGGTCTAACAATGGTATAATTTCAAATTCATCTGCTGTATATTTTTGTGCTTCTCTATCATTTACTAAAATGTATGACAGTGTTTCATTTAAGCCTAAATCTATCATTTTATTTCTAATTTTTCTTAGTATTTTATTATATGAACCTTGTTTTAATGGTAATTCTGGCAATTTTCCTTCTATATTGTCAACACCATAAATTCTTCCAACCTCTTCTATCAAATCTTCTGGTATAGTTATATCTATTCTTCTTTTTGGAACTGATACATGAATTGTTTCATTTTCTACTTCATATGTGAAACCTAATTTTCTAAATACATCTAATATATCTTCTTTTTCTATTTTTAAGCCTAATACTTTGTTTATTTTTTCAAAAGTTATATCTATTTTTGTATCATTTAAATTAGTTGTATCATATTTTACTAAACCACCTACTATTTTTGCATCTGCATATTTTTCTAATAAGTTACAAGAACGTTCAATTGCCATATATGTTCTATTTGGATCTAATCCTTTTTCAAACCTTGTACTTGCCTCACTTCTTAAAATATCTTTTGATGTTTTTCTTATTTTTACTGGCTCAAATATGGCTGATTCTATTATAATATTTTTTGTATTTTCTGTAATTTCAGTATCTAAACCTCCCATTACACCTGCTAAACCTATTGCCTTTTCTCCATCTGAAATTACTATGTCTTCACTGCTTAAATTTCTTTCTATTTCATCTAATGTTATTAGTTTTTCTCCATTTTGTGCCATTCTTATTTCTAGCATCCCTTTTAATGTATCTGCATCGTAGTAATGAAGAGGTTGACCTGTTTCTAGCATTACATAGTTACTTATATCTACTACATTATTTATTGGTCTAATTCCTGAAGCCATTAATCTATTTCTTATAAATGTTGGACTTTCTTTTATAGCTACATTTTCTACTCTTTTTGCTAAGAATATTGAACAATTTTCAGTATTTACTTCTACTTTAAAGTTATTATTAATATCTTCTTTGGTTTCATTATATGTTAAGTCTATTTCTTTTACTTTTTTATCATAAATTGCCCCAATTTCATGTGCCATACCTAATATACTTAATAAATCTCCACGGTTTGCTGTTAGTTCAAAGTCAATTACACTATCATCCATTTGCATTAGCTTTATAGGGTCTTCTCCTACTTGTGCTTCATTTGGTAATTCATGTATTCCTTCTTTATCTTCTGGTTTTAGAAATTTGCTATCTAAGCCAAGTTCAGCTATAGAACAAAGCATTCCATTTGATTCTATTCCACGTATTTTGCCTGCTTTTATTTTAAATTCGCCTGGAAGTACTGCTCCTGGAAGAGCTACTATAACTTTTAATCCTATTCTAACATTTGGTGCTCCACATACAATTTGTAAAATTTCTGTTCCTATATTTACTTTACACACATGTAAATGATCAGAATCTGGGTGCATTTCACACTCTATTACTTCTCCTACTACTAAATTTGTAGCATTTATAAAATTTTCTGCTGAATCATATTCATTTCCTGCTTTAGTCATATCTTCAGCTAATGTTTTTAAATCTACATTTATATCTATGTAATCTTTAACAAAATTTGTACTTAATTTCATTTTTCTCTCCTTCTAATTTTTTAGTATTTTACATATATCTTCCTAAAATATGTTTTAGGAAATTTCTAGGTTCGGAGGTCAGAGGTTGGAGGTTTGAAATTTAAGTAAATTCTTCCAAGAAATTACTAATATTCTAACTTCTGTATTCTACCTTCTGTATTTTTATCTCCGACTTCTGACTTCCGTCTTAGTCCATCCTATCAAATTGATTCAAAAACCTTACATCGTTTTGATATAATAAACGTATATCTGTTATTCCATATTTGAACATTGCTAATCTGTCTAATCCTGTTCCGAATGCAAAACCTGTATATTTTTCTGGGTCATAGCCATTCATTTTTAGTACGTTTGGATGTACCATTCCTGAACCTAATAGTTCTATCCACCCTGTTTGCTTACATAAGTTACATCCTTTTCCGTTTACATTTAAAGCATGTTACATCTACTTCATATGATGGTTCTGTGAATGGGAAGTAACTTGGTCTAAATCTTAACTGTGTATTTTCTCCTAACATTTTTCTCATAAATACTTCTAGTGTCCCTTTTAGGTCTGCTAATGAAATGTCTTTGTCTATTACTAATCCTTCTACTTGTGCGAATTGATGTGAATGTGTTGCATCATCATCTCTTCTATATACTTTTCCAGGACATATTACACGTATTGGTGTTTTTTCTTCATTTTCCATCATTACATGTGCTTGTACTGCTGATGTTTGTGTTCTTAATAGATATTCTGGTGTTACATAAAAACTATCTTGCATGTCTCTTGCTGGGTGTCCTTTAGGTAAGTTTAGTCTTTCAAAACAATACTCATCTGTTTCTAGTTCTGGGCCATCTACTACATCATATCCCATAGAAACAAATAGGTCTTCTACTTCTTCTATTATTCTGCTTAGTGGATGTTTACTACCTCTTTTTACTTTGTTTGATGGAAGTGTTATATCTATCTTCTCTTTTTTTAGTTTTTCTTCCATTTCAATAGCTTTGAATGCTACCTCTTTTTCTTCTATTATTTTTTCTATTTCATCTCTTACTACATTTACTAAGCTTCCTATAATAGGTCTTTCTTCTGGTGATATAGCTCCCATTCCTCTTAATACTGCTGTTAGTTCACCTTTTTTTCCTAAGTATTTTACTTTTAAGTCATTTAGCTCTTTTGCATCTTTTACATTTGTAATTTCCTCAATTGCATTTTTTCTAATTGCCTCAATTTGTTCTTTCATTTTTTACTTTCCCCCTATTTTTAAGAATTTTGGAAAGAATTGGGATGCGTCCAAAACTTTCCTTTTATTTAATTTTATATTTTTTTATATTGACTATTGAAATGAAAGTTTTGGACGCATCCCAATTCTTTCTAAAATTCTTAAAAAATAAAAAGCAATTATAGCCCTATAATATAGGACGAATTGCTTTTTCGTGGTACCACCTAATTTTATTAATGTTTATTTTCATTAACCTCGTTTAACCTTTAACGCAGGTATACGCTATTTCCTACTGATGTTTCAAAAATAGTCCTAAAAAGTGAATTTTCTGTAATTTTTATAGGCATGGCTTTCAGCTTTTGCTCTGCTCTCTTTTTTCTATATTTGTAAAATTACATACTTTGCTTTTTAATTGGATTTTTTTCATTTTACTTATTTATAATAACATATTTTTTATGTTTATACAATGTTTTATTGGCAAAAGTTTTATAATTGCTCATTGTTTTTTATGATCATTGGTCCAATATTGGTTACTGTACCTGCTCCTAATGTTAATATTATATCATCTTTCTCTATTTTTTCATTTAAATATTTTACTACATCTTCAAATTCTGCTATATATATTGCATTTCTTCCTTGTTCTTTTATTTTATCTACTATATCTTGTGATGATATTCCATATGTGTTTGTTTCTCTTGCTGCATATATATCTGTTATTATAATATTATCAAAATATGTTAGTGCTTCTGCAAATTCATTTAGAAATTCTTTTGCTCTACTATATGTATGTGGTTGGAATACTACCCATGAATGATTATATTCTTTTTTCTTTAATGCTATAGCTACTGCTTTTACTTCTGTTGGATGGTGCCCATAATCATCATATATACTTGCTCCTTTATGGTTTCCTACATATTCAAATCTTCTATGTGCTCCTGTATATTTTTTTAATGCTGATTTCATATCTTCTTTTTCTATTCCATAGTTATGACATAAAGCTATACATGCTAATGCATTTAATACATTATGTGGCCCTGGAATTGATAATTCAAATGATGCATAAAAGTTATTATTGTAATATACATCAAAACAAGGAAATCCATTTTTATTAAATGTTATATTTCTCGCTATAAAGTTCGCTTTCTCATTTTCTATTCCATATGTTACTACTTTTGCATTAGTATATTTATGTAGTTCTGCACAATATGAATTATCTATATTTACAACTAATATCCCTTCATCTGGTAATAAACCTACATATTTTATAAATGCTCTATTTATATTTTCAATATTTTTGAAATAATCTAAATGGTCATTATCTATATTTAAAATGATTTCTGCCTTTGGTGAAAATTTCAAGAAACTTTCTACATACTCACATGCTTCTATTATAAAGTGCTCGCTATTACCTATTCTATAGTTTCCATCTATTGCTTTTAATGTAGCTCCTACTTGGATTGATGGATCTTTACAAGCTTCTATAAAACACATTGATACCATTGATGTTGTTGTTGTTTTTCCATGTGTTCCAGATATACATATTGTATCTTTAAATGCTTTTGTTATTTTTCCTAAAAAGTCTGCTCTTTCTATTGTTTCTATTCCAAGTTCTTTTGCTCTTATAATTTCAGGATCATCTTGCTTTATTGCTGCTGTATACACTACAACATCTGCTTTTGCTACCATGTTTATGTCATGACCTATTACTACATGTATTCCATCTAAATTTAACTTCTTTGTAGTGTCTGATTCGGTTCTATCTGAGCCTGTTACAGTAAATCCCCAATGTTTAAGTATTTGTGCTATACCACTCATACTAACACCACCAATGCCTAACATATGTATATGTTTATATTTTTTTAATTCTTCTATGTTTGCCAATTCATTCTCTCCTTTTATAGTCTTCTTCACGTTATTATACAACTTAAATATGTTTTTTTCAATATATTTTGTGAAACTTACTATTATTTAAATTTTAATTGATTTTTATAAATATTATATAATATTCATTATTTTCTATAATGTGAAAAATGGCTGCAAAAAAGCATGGGATAAATTGACACACTTCATTTTTAAGGTATGTCCAATTTTTCCCGTCCCTTTTGGCAGACTTTTTTACAGCCCCTTAGTTTTTTATTTTATAAACGTTACCACAAAAATTTATTTTTGATTGATTATATATTTTTTCTCATATCTCTTATAAGTCTCCTATATAATAATACCCACTTACAAATAAATTTCCGATATCTTGAGTATCATAGAAACTTAAGTTTCCATCTGGAGTTAACAATAATTCTGCTGAAGCATATCCAGAATTATCATTATGTGCTGTAAATACCATATTAGTTTTAGGGGGTATACTAATTTTTGCTACATTATTCTTCCAGCCTTTTACTTGTGAGTCTTTTTTATAATATAATTGAATAAATATCATATCTCCAATTCTAACAGAATAATTCTGTATTGAAAACCCTGATACTATATCTGTTATTTCAACCTTTTCTGCTTTATTATTTTCTCTTGCTCCCATTAAATATTGGTCCATTGAATTACTTGCAAGTAATATTTCTTGTTCTTCTTTTGCTTGCTCATTTATATATTTTTCTTTAGCATATTTTGCCTTATCTAATAAACCATTTTCTCCTATTGATAAATTTATTACTATTGCAGCTAATATTATTAATAATATTACTGTAATTACTAAAGATATTATTGTTATAGCATTTCTTGATTTTATATTTTTCCACATTTTATTATTTTTCATCTTTTTTTATTTCCTTTCTCTTTTGTTACTTTATTTTATAATTCATTTTTTACTTTTATATCTTTTAAAACATTGGATAAATATATCCTTCTCCTACATGTGGCCTTACATCATAACTCTCAAATGAAAAATAAATATGATCATCTTTATTTAAAAATATTGAAAAAGCATCACTTGAATCATCCCATCCAAAATTAGCAATCCATGTTCTAACCTCTTGTAAATTAACTCCATTTAAATTAAATCCAATTGTTGTAGAACATGCATTACTAGTTCCTGGATTTCCCATTGATGATAATGAATGTAATTTTACCCAATACCAACCAGTTTTTAATACTTTATAACCTTTTGTATCGGAAAATTCTAAATATTGGTCTATATTATTTGCATTATCTTTAATTTTATCTAGTCCTGTCATACTTGTTATTCCAGTATACTGTGATGATGTAATCATTTTATTGCACAAAAATGTATCTGTCTTTAATCCTGTAGGTTCATTTATTGATGATTTATTTTGTGATGAATCAGTCAAATATTTATCAATTTCATTACTTGTTGTAGCTATTTCTTCTTCTTCTCTTATTTGTTCATTTATATATTTTTCCTTTGCATATTTTGCTTTATTAAATAACCCATTTTCTCCTATCCCTGCTAATATAATTAATATTATTATTATAATTATAAGTGTTATTGTTGTTATTCCTCGATTACAAATAATAAATTTTGCTTTATTATATTCTACATGTTCATTTATGTTTATTTTTTTATTATTTTCTACCATTTATTTCCCCTTTTATTATTTATTATGTTTATAAGATACTATATATTTTATCAATGTGTTATTTTTTAGTCAATACTTTCTATATATTTAATTAACTATTATGGAAATTTCCTAATAATAATATAATTTTTTTTTAATTTTATGTTGTTTTCATATGTTTTAACATCATATCTGCAAATACTGCATATCCTGTTGTTGGGTCATTTACTAGAACATGTGTTACTGCCCCTACAAATTTTCCGTTTTGTATTATTGGTGATCCACTCATTCCTTGTATTATTCCTCCTGTTTTTTCTAGCAGTTCTTTATCTGTTACTTTTATTAACATACTTTTATTATCTGTATTATTTGCTGTATAAATTTTCTGAATTTCTATTTCATATGTTTTCTTTTTTCCTTCTTCTAGCTCACATATTATTTGTGCTTTTCCTTGTTTTATTTCGTTTCTCGCTAATACTTCCATTTCATTTTCTGTTATTTTTAGTTTTGATTTATTTGCTGTTTTTCCAAATATTCCAAATGCTGTATTTTTGGATATATCTCCTATTTTCCCTTCTCCTTCTATACTTCCTCTTATTTCTCCTGGTTTTCCTTTTTCACCTTTTGTTATTGATACTATATTTGAATTTACTAGTTCTCCATTTGCTATTGTTACTAAGTCTCCTGTATCTATATCTGTTATTCCATGACCTAATAATGCAAACATTCCTGTTGATGGTTCATAAAATGTTGCTGTACCAACACCTGCTGCCGCATCTCTTACCCATAACCCTAGTTTATATTCATTGTCTTTTGTTTTTGCTGGTTTTATATTTGTTATTACTTCTTCATTATTTTCTTCTTTTATATATTTTACTTCTACTTGTTTACCTTGTGAACTATTTACTGTTTGTACTAAGTCATCTGTATTTGATATTTTTTTATTATTTATATAAATAATTCTGTCGCCTTCTTTTATTCCTGTATTTTCGTATGGCTTTTCTCCTTCTATTTCTGACATTCCTACTACTAATACTCCTTGAGTATATAGTTTTAGACCTATGGCATTTCCTAGTGGAATTACAGTAGTTTTCGGTATTACATTTACTGTTACATTTGAAACATTTAGGTGTTTAAATAAATTTATATTCATATCTATTTTTCCGTGTTTCAGTAATTTGTGTTTCTTCTAGCTCTCCTGCTGTTTCTAGTATTCCACCTTCTTTATATGCATTTATATTTGGATTTGATGTTTGTATTTGTTTTAAATTTATTCCCCATAGTGTGGCAAGCTCTAACTTTTCACCTTGTAGCAATGTTATACTTTTGGGTATTAGAGTTATATTTGCTATATATAAATAAAAAATGATTAAAATAATTAGAAGAATTGCGATTTTTAAATATTTTTTCAATATTATCATTCCTTTTCTTTTTTATTATTTTAACCATTTTTTATTTTTTAAAACATTATTAATAAACTAAATTATTTATATTATAAAATGTTATTTATTCTACATTGAAATAACCATTTGTTCTATATAAGTCATATCGCTCTCTTCCAAGCGCTGTTAAATATATTTTTCTCAGTTTTGTAATGTCTTTATTTATTTGCTCATAATTGTTTGTATTTATATTATATCTTTTTAGATTTCCTTCTATTATATCATTTATTTCATAGCTTACTGATGCATTTACTATACATTTATAACATTTTGTATATTCTTTTGGGTAATAGTGTACTTCATTATTTTCTGATATTACTACTGTTTGCCTTTCAAAGTCTATTATATTATATGAACCTAATATATTGTAATTGTTCTCTACTAAATGTTCACAACCTGGTTCATGTGCTTCTATTGTTCCTTTATCATTTTGTGCTATTACATATATTCCATCTTCTGCAACTACTTCTTCATTTTTGTCATTTGTGATTATACAATAACTATTGAAATATTTTGCTTTTATTGGAATTCCTTGCATAAATACTGCTATTGATATATTGTTTAATAATTTGTCCCAATCTGATTCATTAAATATTGGCATTTCAAACTTATATGTTATGCTTGAACCTGAGTTGTAATTTGCTATTGCTACTGAAAGGTTTGTTTCTATTGTTTTCCTTATTACACTTATTCTATTTTCATTAAATGTTGAACCTTCTACTAGTGGATTATTTTTTGCTGAAAAATTGAATATTTTTTCTTCTTCTGTGTTTGATACAAAGTTTGTTATTGTATTTCCATTTGAGTCTATTGCATGCTTTTGCTTTATATTTCCTAAATTGTTATTTATCCAAGTACTAAATTCATATGCTTGTACATAATATTCCACTCCACTGTTACTATATAAATTACCATTTGCTGTTAACCTTTCAGCATACATTAGTGGGGTTACTTCCCCTGCTTGTAATTTTCTTCCTTCATCTGTTAAATAGGCTTTTTTATTACTTGAATTTATGAAATATCTATTTCCATCTTTATATATTTTTTGATTATTATATTTTGTGTATTGATATTTTCCTCTTGTAGCAACTCCTTCATCATTTATTGTTATTAGTTGCTCTTCTAATATTTCTCTTTCTATTAATATTCCATCATATATTACACTTTGGGCATAACCATTGCTATCTTTTACTATATTTGTTACTAAATTTGGATTTATAACATATCCTGATTTTGTAACATATTCTCCATTTACTTTTCCATATATAGTTATACTATTGTCTAATGTATAGTTTACTACAAAATCATCTGCCCCACTTCTATATCTACATGAATAATATATATAAGGTTTTAGTCCATATTGATATTGATTAATTTCATAGTTAAAATATTTCCCATATACATAATAGCCATCATACATGGTATATACCATTGCTGGTATATAATCTTTTAATGAGTCTTGATCATATCCACTTGCTCCCATGGCTGTTCCTAAAGAGTTATAAAATGTTGAAATTGACGCTTCTATATCTCTTATTTTTGAATCACTTACACTAGAATATTTATTATTTACAGTATTTAGTTGAAATGCTTTTATTGCATCATAAGTGGCATCTTGCAGTTTTTGGCTATACATTGTTTGTAAATATATTGTATCTATTTGTGATGCAATATATTCACCTAGTACTAATGATATTGGCAAAATGATTATGACAAATATAATTGCTATATGTTGTAATTTCATTATATGTTTTCCTTTCTCTTTTATATAACTACTATTTTAGTCCGCTCCCAGGAGGTTTGATTTATTTTTTCTTTAAATTTGTTTCCTAGCCTCCCACTAAAAGTAAGTACAAACATTGAGTTTCATTTCATTACACTCACTGTTTTACTTACTCTAAGCGGTCCCCACCGCCTTAACGGAAAATGCAATTTAAAGAAAAAATAAATCAAACCTCCTTCGCACTACTCTACAATTTTAAATATAGTGTGGCTTTTGGTAATTCAAAAATAAGTAGCCAGAGTTCGGAAGTCAGAAGTCAGAAATATAAAATTCTGACCTCTGATATCTGACCTCTGACTTCTTGTTTCTATTTACTTCCGTTTACATTAACTATTCCTGCATTTTGAGCTGTTATTTGATATGTTTCATTTCCTGATAGTTGATAAAAGAAGTTCTTTAGTATTTGTGATATTGTTTGATTTGTATTTTTTACTGTTACTGAAACCATATCTCCTTCTTTTAATGTTATTCTTCCATTATTGTTTAACTTCTCTTCTATTTGACTTGTGTATAAATTATAGTATAAGTTTTCTCCTATTTTTGTCATTTCTGCTTGAGTAGTTTTAACTCCAGGATTTTCATCTAATATTTGAATTTCTATGTCTACATCAAAAGAATTTCCTGTTGAGGTTATTGTTTGCATAAATTTTTCGTAGTCATCTGATGTTAGTTTTCCTGTTGTTCTTACATTATCTACAAAGTCTGTTGTTGCTGTTTGTACTGCAAGTTGTGCTACATCATCTGTTCTTTCTGACATTGCCATTAA
This sequence comes from uncultured Clostridiaceae bacterium, assembly GCA_947245665.1. Classification (GTDB taxonomy): domain Bacteria; phylum Bacillota; class Clostridia; order TANB77; family CAG-508; genus UMGS1663. The sequence goes on along the minus strand of CAMXOP010000029.1, from coordinate 1,759 downwards.
TGGAAAAACAAACATAAGTACTGCTGCTAAAAATATTGCTACTATTGTTATTAAACTATCTCCCATTTTTATTTCCTCCTTTTTTAATTCTCTATAAGTGTAAATATTATCATTCTTTTTCTTTTTTCCTTTGTTAAACTACTTATTGTACTATCATTTTTTTGTGAACTATTATATTTGTATTCTACTATTGTTTCTACAAATTTAGCATTTTTGTATTTTGATATAAAACCTCCTGTTTGTAAAGGTGGTTTTGAATAATTTAAATAGTTTGTATTATTATTTGGATTTATGTATGTTTTTCCATTTAAAAAACAGTCTAAATTATTTTTTATCTTGTCATAACTTCCTGTCCAGGGTTCATGCCTTAGTGTTTCTTCATCTAAATCAAATGAGAATATTTTATTATCTGGTTTTTCTATACCATATTTTTCATTCATTAATTTGTTATAAGAGCTTTGCCAATTTCTGTTTGCTGTTGTTTCATATACAGTTAAATATTTCCAATTAGTTATATCTCCTGTATCATAATTATACATTCCTTGTTTAAATACTATTGTATAATTTTCTTTGTAGTATTTGTATATTGTTGGAATTATTGTTTCTAAGCCTATTATTCTGTTCTCTGCTGCTTTTCCTATTTCTCCTTGATATTCATAATAGTTTGTTTCATCTTTTGTATAAATTATTACATCTGCAACTTCTTTTACATTACTAAATGAAACTATTGAGACTGTTAATGCCATTACAAATACCATTATTGTAAGAACCATAGTTAAAGCATGTGTAGCATTCTCCATAACTTTCTTTCCTTACTAAAAATTATTTATTTTCTGTTATTGTTATTGTGTTTATTGTTTTACTTGGTCCTTCATATGTTGCTGTAACTGTATATGTTTTTCCATTTGCAAATGTAGCTTTTAATGTATTTATATCTGCTGCTTCTGTTTTTTCATTTATTGCAATTGCAAATGTATCACTTCCATCTGCTGTTAAATTGTTATCTCTTACTAAATTGCATAATGTTTTTACATTTGAACCTTTGATATTTGTTCCTAAATATGAATCATATTTAGAGTTGATTGCTTGTACTTTTTCGGCATCTAAATTTGCTCCTGACATTGCATCCTTTGCATTATTAAATATCATCATTCCTAAACCTATAATTAATATTGATAATAAAATTGCTCCTGCTATAATTAATGCTTTTGAAGCGTTTTCCATAATAATTTCCTCCTTTTTCATTCGTCTAGAACACTATTTTTATAGTATTCATAAATTTTATATTATAAAAAAATTAATAACTAGATTTGCTCAAACAATAAGTATTTTATATTGTTTGTTTTTTCATGATACTGCTTATTTGTACATTTAAATGTTGCTGTAGCATAGTTCTTTATAAATTCTTCTGAACCTAGCCTTGCTATATTTTCCATTTGATATGTATCTTCTGATTCTGAAAATTTTATTTCTATTTTTATTGATGTTGTATCATTTTCTATATATAAGTTTTTATTATTTTGTTTTATATTATTTTTTTGGTTACTATCTATCGCTTTATTTATTAATGTTATAAGCGATGTTCCTAATATTTCGTTGTTTGTAAATATTTCATATTCTTCATTTATTCTTTTTGTTCTTAATAAATTATTTTTGTATGAATTATATTGATATATTACAATTATAACTATAATTAGTACTATAACCATTAGTATTGCTAATATTTTTTTCATTCTACAGGTTCCTTTTTATTATAACA
>CAMXOP010000028.1 GCA_947245665.1 uncultured Clostridiaceae bacterium | reverse complement strand
ATTCTTTATCCCATGTTAGAGTATATCCTTCTTTTGTCCAACTTGGTGCTGTTGCATTTGAACCATGATTTACTGTTTGGGTTTCTTCTTTGTCTCCATCTTTGAATGTTACTGTATATGTCTTTATAGTCCATATTGCATTTACTGTTATATCTTCTGTTACATTTGTGAATTCTTTATCCCATGTTAGAGTATATCCTTCTTTTGTCCAACTTGGTGCTGTTGCATTTGAACCATGATTTACTGTTTGGGTTTCTTCTCTGTCTCCATCTTTGAATGTTACTGTGTATTTGTTTATCTCCCATTTTATATGATATGTTGGTTGTTCTTCTTCTGGATTTATTGTTGATGTATCTATTTTTTCTATTGGTGTTCCTTCTAATTCTTCATTATCATACCAACCTACAAATGTATAACCTTCTTTTTCTTTATCTGTTGGTAGAGTTATTTCTTCTCCATATGTATATTCTATTTCTTCTATTGTTCCATCTATATCTATTTTTAGTTTGTATTTATTTCTATCATAATATAGTTTTAGTACTAAACTTCCATCTCCTAATATTTCTCCACTTTCTACTTTTTCACTATGTTGTATATTTTCTGTGAAGCCTGTATATTTCTTTGCTACTGCTGTTGCTGTTTGGCCTGTTGTTCCTGATTTATTTTCTGTTTCATATAGTTTATAAGTTTCTGATACTATGTCTTTTAAATAGTGTTCTACTTTATAGATTGTGTTTGTATTAGCTGTCCATTTTGCATAATATTCCTTACTTCCTTCCTCTTCTGTTCCTATTGTTGTTATTAATTCTCCTGTTAGTTCTTTATTGTCATGCCATCCTGCAAATGTATAGCCAATTTTAGTTATATCAGTTGGTAGTACTGCACCTATTCCATATGTGTAGTTTTCTATATTTCCTTCATTTATTGTTCCACCATTTGTATTTAGAGTTACAGTATATATCTCAGCTTCCCATTTTGGATAATATGTTGGATTCTGCACTTCTGCCGTATCTACTATTGTTACTGGTTCTCCAGTCAATTCTTCATTAGTATACCAGCCCTTAAATATATGCCCTTTCTTCTTCATGTTAATTGGCAATGTAACTTGTTCACCATATATATATTCTATTTCTTGACTTTCACTTCCTAAATTCAAGGTTACTTTAGACTTAATTCTGTCATAATATAACTTTAATACTAAACTTCCATCTCCTTCTATTATACCAGTTACCTTTCTTTCACTATATTCTGTATTTTCTGTGAAACCTTCATATTCTTTTGGTATTGCTGTAACTTCTTGCCCTGTTGTTCCTTCTTCATTTTCTGTTTCTGCTATTTCATATCCATCTAGTTCTAATTTTTGTTTATAGTATTCTACTTTATATGCTGTATTTGTGTTTGGTATCCAAACTGCATTCACTGTCATGTCTTCTGTTATACTTGTTATATCCTTGTCCCATGACAATGTATAACCTTCTTTTGTCCATTCTGGTGCTATTGCTGCTGTTTCATGCTCTACAGTTTGTGTTTCTTGTATTTCTCCATCTTTGAATGTTACTGTATATTCATCTTTTGCAATACTCATGTTCCATTCATTATCTACTCCATTATTTTTTAATTCAACATTAGAACCTAATGTTACTACTGGTCTTACTCCTAAAGTATAAGAATTTGAATTAAGTTGTGTATCATATAATTTTCTACCTGTTAATTTACCTGAATCAACCATCATAACATAAGTATCAACACTAGTAGTAAATGTTTTATTAAGTGGTATACTTCCAATCCAATAGTTATTTGTATTATCACCAAATAACATTTCATATTCCTGTGTTCCTGGTCTTAGTCCTATTTTTAAACCTTCTTTATCATCTGTAAGAGTTTCAGCATAATATTCATAAAAATAACTAGTTACTCTACATGCACAATCATGTAATATTTCAGAGCTCCATGAATTTCCCTTATATGAAGCTCCTATATCTGGTACCATAAATTTATGATTACTAATATATGTTGTACCTGACATAGAATTTCCAGTTATGCTATTAGAAGCTGAATAGTTTACCATTGTTTGATAATTTGTACTACTACCATATTTAAAATTGTATGATATTTCATTTCCAAATTCGTATAATGTGTTAGCTCCATAATTAGTTTTTTGTGGATCATATCCTGTAATTTTATTTATATCTTCTGCATTTACTGATCTTCCTTTTATTGCTCCTAGTCCTTTACCATATATTGCTCCAATTTTATTAAGTTCATCTCTTATTCCTACTGAACGTAAATTACTTCCTGTTCCACTTGTTGGATTTGAATCAAATGCAAAATTTCTATCTTGAATTAGTTTATCAGCTATTAGCTCCAAACAACCATCTTCTGAAACTCCTAATACTCTCCAACCACCATCATAATTTGAAGCAGAAAATGTTTGATCATATTTCCCATTATATTCTTTTATTGAAGTATAACTTGTGCTTCCTGTAGTCTCTTTATTACAGTCATAATTTACATAGTCTCCTATTCTTAATGTTACTCCTTTTCTACTTACAGTTTGTGTATCATGATCATAAATCCATGGTTCTTCTTTCCATGTTACATTTATATCTGTGTCACTTCTTATATTACTAAATTCTTTGTCATAAAAAAGTATATAGTCTTTCTTTTGTAAGTCTAATGCAGTTGCATTTCCTCCTTCAATTACTTCTTCAGTTTTTACTATTTCTTCATCCATTAAAAAATTAACTTTATATTTTCTTATATTTGCTATTATTGGATTTGGAGTTAATGACTGTGCCGTTGTTCCATTTCCTAATTGGCCATTATTATTGTATCCCCATGTCCATAGGTTTCCTTCACTATCTATTGCCATGCTATGGCTGATACTCGACTCAATTTGCTTAAATGTTATATTTGGCATTATTTGTTTTAAATCTATTTCATCTTTAGTTGAGTTATTTCCCAATTGTCCATTATTGTTACGTCCCCATAACCATAGCTTTCCTTCTTCATCTATTACCATGCTATAGTTATCTCCTGCTGAGACATCTTTAACTACTTTTCCATCCATTATTTGAATTGGTATGTTTGAATTAGTTTTATTTGTATTTCCTAATTGACCATATTCATTATATCCCCATGTCCATAAATTTCCTTCATTATCTATTGCCATACTATGAGAAGTTTTTATTGAAATTTTTGTAAATTTTGTTCCTTGTTTTATTAGTATTAACGTTGCTGAATTTGTTGTACTTCCATTTCCTAATTGTCCATTATTATTGTTTCCACATGCCCACAAGTTTCCTTGACTATCTATTGCCATACTATAACCATTACCAGCTGCAATTTCTTCAAATGTTTTTTCTGGCATTATCTGTATTGGTAGTTTAGCATTTGTTGTACTATCATTTCCTAATTGTCCATAATTATTGTTTCCCCATGTCCATAAATGACCTTCATTATCTATTGCCATGCTATGAAAATCACCTAAAGCAACTTTCTTAAATGTTTTTTCTGGCATTATTTGTATTGGTATCTTTTCTATTTTTATTGTATTATTTCCCAATTGGCCACTATAATTGTATCCCCATGCCCATAAATGACCTTCATTATCTATTGCCATATTATGAGAATCACCTGCTGCAATTTCTTTAAATGTTATTTGTGGCATTATTAGAATTGGAATATCTGAATTTGTTGTTGTTCCATCTCCTAATTGTCCATATTTATTAGATCCCCATGTCCATAAATGACCTTCATCATCTATTGCCAAACTATAGTTATTTCCTGATGATATTTTTACAAAGTCAAATATAGGATTGTCAGCTGTAATTCTGTCGTAATATAATTTTAACACTAAACTTCCATCTTCTTTTATCAATCCCGTTGCTAATCTATCAGTATGTTCTGTATTTTCGTAAAATCTTGGATACACATTAGCAACTGCAGTTACTGATGTATCTTTTATACCAATATATTCCTCTTCTTGCACTAAGTCATATCCATCTAATGTTATATTTTGTTTATAATGTTGTATCTTATATGATGCATCTTTCCTTTGAGCCATTATTGTATCTGGAATATCTGAATATTTAATTGTTCCATTTCCTAGCTGTCCATAGTTATTATATCCCCATGCCCATAAATTTCCCTCTGTGTCTATTGCTATAATATGGTTAGTATGATCTGAACTATATATATTACTAGAATCTATATTATTAAAAGATATTCCTAAATCTACTAAAACTGGTATCTTTGATGCAATTCCAGTATTTTTACCATATCCCCATGTCCATAAGTTTCCTTGTGAATCTATCGCTATACTATATTCATAGCCTGCTGACACTTTTTCAAATGTTCTTTCTGATGATATTTTCTTTGGTATCTTTGAAATCGTTCTTGTTCCATCACCCAATTCCCCATTATTATTAGATCCCCATGTCCATAAATGGCCTTCACTATCTATTGCTATACTATGACTGTAAGCTGCTGATATTTCTTTAAACTTGATTTGTGTTTCTATTTGTTTTGGTTTATTTGAATTTGTTGTTGTTCCATCTCCTAGTTGGCTATATCCATTAGATCCCCATGTCCATAAATTTCCTTCTACATCTATTGCCATACTATGATTAGATGCTGCTGATATTTGTTTAAATTTTACTTCTGTTTCTATTTGTTTTGGTTTATTTGAGTTTGTTGTTGTTCCATCTCCTAATTGGCCATATGTATTAGCTCCCCATGTCCACAAGTTTCCTTCACTATCTATTGCTATATTATAAGAACTACCTGCTGATATCTCTTCAAATTTAGTTCCTTTTTTTATCTGTATTGGCATAGCTGAGTTCTTATTTGTCTCATCCCCTAATTGACCATATGTGTTAGCTCCCCATGCCCACAAGTTTCCTTCATTATCTATTGCTATACTATGATTAGTACCTGCCGATATTTTTCTAAATTTTGTTCCTAACTTTATTTGAATTGGTATTTCTGACCTTGTTGCTGCTGTTCCATTTCCTAATTGTCCATATCCATTAGCTCCCCATGCCCACAAGTTTCCTTCATTATCTATTGCCATGCTATGAGAATCACCTGCTGCAGTTTCTCTAAATTCAAGTACTGTCTTTTCACCTATTTGTATTCTATCATAGTACAATTTTAGTATCAAACTTCCATCTTCTGTTATTGTTCCAGTTGGTATTCTTTCACTATGATTAGTATTTTCTTTGGCTCTTGCAAAATTTCTACTTGTTGCTGTTACTTTTGTTCCTATTTTTCCAATAAACTCATCTGTTTTTACTAATTCATATCCATCTAATGTTTCTTTTTGTATATAATATTCTACTTTATATTCTGCATCTATTATATTAGCTGTTATATGAATTGGTATTTTAGATTGTGTTGTTGTTCCATTTCCTAATTGTCCATAATTATTAAGTCCCCATGACCATAAGTTTCCTTCATTATCTATTGCCATACTGTGGTTAAATGCTGCTGATATCTCTTTAAATAGTGTTCCTTCTTGTATTTTTATCATATCATTTGAATTTGTGCTATCTCCATTTCCTAATTGCCCTGAATTGTTGTTTCCACATGTCCATAAATTGCCTTCACTATCTATTGCCATACTATAATAACAGCCTGCTGATATTTCTGTGAATATCAAGTCAGAATTTATTTTTACAGGATTTAATGAATTGGTTGTTGTTCCATTTCCTAATTGGCCATAACTATTCATTCCCCATGTCCATAGTTTGCCTTCATTATCTATTGCCATACTATGGCAACCACCTGCTGATATTTGTGTAAGTTTTGCTTCTGACATTATTTTTATTGGAGTTGATGAATTGGTTGTTGTTCCATTTCCTAATTGACCTTGTCCATTATATCCCCATGTCCACAAATTTCCTTCACTATCTATTGCCATACTATGTCCATATATACGACCAGAACTATAGAATCCACCTGCTGATATTTGTGCAAATTTTGTTTCTGACATTATTTTTATTGGAGTTAATGAATTAGTTGTTGTTCCATTTCCTAATTGGCCTTGGCCATTATATCCCCATGTCCACAAATTTCCTTCACTATCTATTGCCATACTATAATTGTAGCTAGTTGATATTTGTGTAAATTTTGTTCCTGACATTATTTTTATTGGGCTTGATTCATTAATTATTGCTCCATTTCCTAATTGTCCATATCCATTAGCTCCCCATGCCCACAAGTTTCCTTCATTATCTATTGCTAAGCAATACTCTGCTCCTGCTGCTACTTCTTTAAATACTGTTTTATGTAATATCTGTATTGGCACTGATTTATATGTTGTTGTTCCATCTCCTAATTGTCCATATGAATTATGCCCCCATGTCCACAAATGTCCTTCCTCATCTATTGCTATATTATGACCATATCCTACACCTTGATATGTTAAACTTCCAGCTGTTGATATCTTATTAAACTTTGTCATAGTATTTAAGGCTTTTATTGTTTCCTTTTTACTACTTAAATTTAATATTTTATTATTTCTTATAGTTACTGCTCCTATAATTATTAATAAAATAGCCACTACACTTATTATTTTTAATAAATTACTTTTAACTTTCTTCTCCATAGTTCTACCTCTCTTTATACAATCTGTTAGTTTAAATTTACACTATTCCTATAATTATTGCAATATCAAGATTTTCCTTATTTGGTAGATATTGCATAGATGTATAGCAACTTGTTTACGGAAATACTTTATTTATTTTTTGTTTTTATTTTATTACATTTTAATTACTTTTTTGTTACATTATTGTTACATTGTTGTAAGTCCACTTTTTTCTTATTCTTAGTAATTTCATTTTTTGTAATTTATAAGTAATATTTTACCTCTTCTTAGTTTTATAAATTTATAACTATCTTAGCTAAAAAATATTTATATATATTAGCTAAAGCATACAATATTGTAATTGTAAATTAGCTACTCCATTAAGAATTTCTCTTATAGCTTAAATTTTAAATATCGTACTCTCTAAAAAATAAAAACACCTATTTGAACTCTACTTTTGAGGTATAATTCAATTTAGGTGCTTTCTATTTTTGTTATAAACTTATTTTACCAACTAGTGCTTGATTTAACATTGATAGGTCTGTTATAGTTATATTATTGTTATAATCTATATCTGCTGCTTTTTCTTTCATTCCAGTTAGTGTTAGTTTTTCTACCATTACTTTATTTAATATTGATAAGTCAGTTACTGTTATTTCTCCATTTCCATCTAAGTCTCCTCTTACTGCTATATCGTATTCATATACTCTATCTTTGTATGTTACTTGTAGCTTATAGCCTGTTCCTACTAAATCTTTATCTGTTATCTCTTTTCCGTTTAAGTCTACTACTTTTGGTATTCCATTTGTTTCTATATTGTTTAAAAATGTTGTTAAATCTGTGTATGGACTTACTTTTGTTATGTAGTTTTCTTGTGTATTTATATTATATACTGGTGATGTTATATAATATCCTTCTTCTTTCCATATTGCATTTACTGTTGTATCTTCTGTTATATTGGTTATGTCTTTATCCCATGTTAATGTATAGCCTGGTTTTGTCCAATTTGGTGCTATTGCTGATGAACCATGATTTACTGTTTGTGTCTCTTCTTTTTCTCCATCTTTAAATGTTACTGTATATTTGTTTATTTCCCATTTTATATAGTATGTTGGTTGCTCTCCTTCTGGGTCTATTGTCGATGTATCTACTTTTTCTATTGCTGTTCCTTCTAATTCTTCATTATCATACCAACCATTAAATGTATATCCATCTTTAATTTTATCTGTTGGTAATGTTATTTCTTCTCCATATACATATTCTATTTCTTCTATATTACCATCTATATTTATTGTTAGTTTATATGTATTTCTATCATAATATAATTTTAATACTAAAATTTCATCTTCTGTTACTGTTCCACTTGGTACTCTTCCTGCATGTTGTGTATTTTCTGTAAATCCTGGATATTTCTTTGCTACTGCTGTTACTATTGTTTCTTTAATTCCAAATTTAGTTTCTGTTTCTTGCAATTTATAAGTTTCTGAACCTATATTTTCCAAGTAATGTTCTACTTTATATGTTACATTATTATTTGGTATCCATACTGCATTTGTTGTTATATTTCCTGTTATATTAGTTATGTCTTTATCCCATGTTAATATATAGCCTGGTTTTGTCCAATTTGGTGCTATCGCTGATGAACCATGATTTACTGTTTGTGTCTCTTCTTTTTCTCCATCTTTAAATGTTACTGTATATTTGTTTATTTCCCATTTTATATAGTATGTTGGTTGCTCTCCTTCTGGGTCTATTGTCGATGTATCTACTTTTTCTATTGCTGTTCCTTCTAATTCTTCATTATCATACCAACCATTAAATGTATATCCATCTTTAATTTTATCTGTTGGTAATGTTATTTCTTCTCCATATACATATTCTATTTCTTCTATATTACCATCTATATTTATTGTTAGTTTATATGTATTTCTATCATAATATAATTTTAATACTAAAATTTCATCTTCTGTTACTGTTCCATTTGGTACTCTTCCTGTATGTTGTGTATTCTCTGTAAATCCTGGATATTTCTTTGCTACTGCTGTTACTATATCCCCTATTGCTCCATCTTTATTTTCTGTCTCTTCTAGTTTATAAGTTTCTGAACCTATGTTTTTTAGGTAATGTTCTACTTTATATGTTACTGTATTACTTTCTTTTAACCTCCATGGGTTTAATTGAGTTCCACTATCTGGTGTCGCATTTGATACATTTATAACATTTGGATCAATTGTAACTATTGGTCTTATTGAGTTTGTTCCTGTATGCTTTGTCAAAGCATCTTCGTTTCCTAAACATATAGTATCTGATGCCCATATCTCACTCCAAGATTGGCGAACGCAGAACGTTTTTGAAGAACTACCTGTTGTAAAAGGTATATAACGAGATGCAATCCAGAAGTTTCCATTAGTTAGCATATTTCTTATTTCTTCATTTTCTATTCTTGATGAATTATACAAATAATAATTATTTATAAATGATGATCTCTTACCACTACTTTGACCTGGTGAAGTTGTATTTGTACTTTTTAATGTTGGATAATATATTGGTGTTGTAATATTTATTGTCTTTCCATAGTCTGGGTTTAGCGTTGTAAAATCTGCTTGTGTTATACCTGCTACTTTATTTATATCTTCTATTGTTATACTTCTTGCTCCTGTTCCAGTAATTTTTCCTGAAGTTGTATCTGCTGGACCTCCTATTGTATAATTTGTTTCTATACTAGTATTTGCGCCATACCCATAACCATAAATTGAACAAATATTATGCAATTCCTGTTCTGCATATAAATATCCTGTTCCTCCCCTTAAAGAAAAATTCACATTATTATCTGTCTTTATAGGTTCTTCTGATATTAATTCAATTCCATTTTCAGATATACTTAATACTCTCCATCTTATTCCTTTTGCTGTTCCATTATTTGGTTTTGCTGTAAATGTTTGTGAAGCATATCCATTACCATGTGTTATAATTCCTGTAGAACTTGTTGGCACTGTTCCTATTGGCGATGTATAAGTTAATTTACTTGCTGTTACATCTTGTTCTTTATTTGGATCTAGTTTTGTTGGATCATAATCTACATAGTCTCCAACTTCTAAATAATTTTCAATACTCTTTTCTTTCTTTTCTTCTTTGACTCCTATTTTTATTGTTGTATTATTCTTTGCAACTACTACTCCTAAAAATATGATTACAATAATTAATACTATGCTTATTAATTTTATATATCTCTTTAACATACTTCTCCCTCACTTTAATATATATTAATTTTAATTTACACTATTTTAATTATATTTGCAATATCAACATTTTCCTTGTTTTCCATTTATTGTATAGGACTGTTATAATATATTTACGGAAATAGTTTATACATTTTTCTGTTGTGGTTTTATTACTTTTTTGTTACAATTTGATTACACATCAGCAATACTCGCCTCTATAGATCTAATTTTTGATATTGAGTCTTTATAATAAAAAACAATTTAGGTTTTTTCCTAAATTGTTCTTATTTTTTATATTAGTTCATATAATCTCTTAATTTTCTAGATCTTGATGGATGTCTTAGTTTTCTTAATGCTTTTGCTTCTATTTGTCTTATTCTCTCTCGTGTTACCATGAATTCTTTTCCTACTTCTTCTAATGTTCTTGCTTTTCCATCTTCTAATCCAAATCTCAATTTTAATACCTTTGCTTCTCTTGGAGTTAGTGTTCCCATTACTTCTTCTAATTGTTCTTTTAATAAAGTATATGCTGCTGAGTCTTGTGGAGCTGGGCTATCATCATCTTGTATGAAGTCACCTAAATGGCTATCATCTTCTTCCCCTATTGGTGTTTCTAATGATACGGGGTCTTGTGCTATTTTTTGTATTTCCATTACCTTCTCTACTGGTATTTCCATTTCTTTTGCTATTTCTTCTGGACTTGGTTCACGCCCTAATTGTTGTAATAAATGTCTTGATGTACGTATTAGTTTGTTTATTGTTTCTACCATGTGTACTGGTATTCTTATTGTTCTTGCTTGATCTGCTATTGCTCTTGTTATTGCTTGACGTATCCACCATGTTGCATAAGTACTGAATTTAAAACCTTTTGTATAATCAAACTTTTCTACTGCTTTTATTAGTCCCATATTTCCTTCTTGAATTAAGTCTAAGAATAGCATACCTCTACCTACATATTTTTTTGCTATACTTACAACAAGTCTTAGATTTGATTCTGCTAATTTTTGTTTTGCATATTCATCTCCTTCTAATACTTTTTTTGCAAGGTCTAGTTCTTCTTCATAGCTTAAAAGTGGTATTTTTCCTATTTCTCTTAAATACATTCTAACTGGATCATCTACATTTACTCCTTCTATTCCTGCATTTAAGTCTATTTCTTCTAATTTTATATCTTCTACTTCTTGTAAATCTTCTACATCTGGTTCGTCTAGTTCTTCTTGTAGAATATCTACTCCTAATTCTTCAAAAGCATCAAATACTTTATCTAATTGCTCTGGGTTTGTGTCTTCTAGCTCATTTGCAAGTTCTCCATATGTCATTTTTCCATCTTTGCTTTTTACTTTTTCTATTATCTTATTTACTTTTTCTTCTACTTTTGGCTCTTCTTTTTTGTCACTCATATCTATGCCTCCTATATTTTCTGCTTTTTTTATGTTATTCTTGGCTTGTGTTTCTCTATTATTTGTTGTTTCTTCTATTTCTTCTGATTTTTCGGCTTTTTTCACCTATAACCCCTCCTATTTCATTTTTGCTAACTTTATTACAATTTCGTTTAGCATTTTTTCTAATTCGCTATATTCTTCTTTTCCTAAGTCATCTCTATCTAATTGCTTTATGATTTCATTTCTTTGATTAATCATATTCTCTTTTATATATATTTTTATTAAATCTGTTATGCATTTATTAATTTCTGTTATTTCAAAGTCATATGCTAATATCCATGAAAGATAATTTATAGTTTCTTCATCTTCAAACCAATCTAATACATTATTAATATTACTATTTCCTTTTTCTAGTTCTTCATACAGTTTTTTTACTATGGTTTGATTCCTTTCACTTTTGAAATCATTTATATCTATATTCTTTCTTATTATATTATAGCTTTTTTCTGGGTAATTTATTAATAGGTATATTACTAATTTTTCTCTCTTATCTATCTGATCATTTTGTTCTTTATTTTCTTTTACTTCTAATTTTGGTTTTGCCTTTTCTAATATTTTAGTTCCTTTTGTATTTGTAGCTTCTAATTTATTTATTTCAGCATAAATTGCTTCTTTAGATATTTTATATTCTATGGCTATTTTGTCTGCATATACCTCTTTTTCTATATCATTATCTATTCTTGATAAAACCTTTGCTATTTCTTTCAAAAATTTTATTTTATCATTCGCATTTTCTAATTCTAAATTTTTTCTTAATACTTTTACTTTATATTCAACTAGTGATATTGATTTTTCTACTTGTTTTTCAAATCTTTCTGGTCCATATTTTACTACAAATTCATCTGGGTCTTTTGCACCTTCTATTTGGAGTACTCTTACATCACAACCTAAACTTTGTAAAATATCTAATCCTCTTTGTGTAGCAGCTTGTCCTGCTCCATCTGAATCATAACCTATAATTACTTGTTCACTACTTTTTCTTAAAAGCCTTCCTTGTGCTTCTGTCATTGCTGTTCCTAATGATGCTACTGCATTATGAATTCCTCTTTGATGTAATGATACTGCATCCATATAGCCTTCTACAATAATTATTTTTTTTGTCTCATATTTTTTTGCAACATTTAAACCATATAAATGTCTTCCTTTACTATATACAATATTTTCTGGTGAGTTTATATATTTGGGCTTACTATCGTCTAAAACTCTTCCTCCAAATGCTATTACTCTTCCTCTTACATCTTGTATTGGAAACATCAATCTTTTTCTAAAACGGTCTATAAATTTTCCTTCTTGATTTTTATTTACTAAACTTGATGCTAATATTTCATCCTCTGTAAATCCTTTTGATTTTAATAATTTATATAATTCATCAAAATTCGCTGAATAGCCTATTAAGAAATTTTTTAATGTGTTATTATCTAACTTTCTTTTTTTGACATATTCCTGTGCTAACTTTGCAGTTGGCTTATATAAATTTTCATGGTAAAATTCTGCTGCACATTTATTAATTTCATACACTTTTGACTTCAAAATCATAAGTTCATTATCACCATCTGAGTCTAGTATTGGTAATTCTACACCTGCCCTGTCTGCCAACATCTCTAATGAATCTCTAAAACTCATATTTTCTATTTTGCTTATAAAGTGAAATACATTACCTCCTATACCACAACCAAAGCAATGAAATATTTGCTTATCTGGTGATACGGAAAAAGAAGGTGACTTTTCTTTATGAAATGGGCATAACCCAAAAAAGTTTCTACCACTTCTTTTTAATACTACATATTGTGATATGACATCTACTATGTCATTTCTATTTCTAATTTCTTCAATTAATTCATCACTATATCGCATTAATTTTATCTACCTTTCTATTCCATATTTATAATATTCGACACAATATACATAAATCCTTCTTTAAGAGACAATAGGGAGCAAGATTTTTTGAGACATGTTTGAAACAATAAAAAAGCTAATAATAATTCAATAAGAAGCCAATGGGGATGGAGATTTTTGGCTGATTTTGTGTATTCAATTTTTATATATTATTATTTAAAATCAGCGAAAAATCTCCGTTCCCATTGGCTTCCTATTAGATTCTAAATCTCCGTCACCATTAGCTTCCTATTCCTCTTACTCATTCCATAAATATTTTAAAGACGACTTCTGTTTAAGCCGTCTTTCGTTTATATATATTCTTTTTTAAATTACATATTTGCTGTTCCATCAAAAGGAATGAATTTTTTCACGATGTCATTTGCTATTGTAGCTGTTTCTTGAGCAGGTGCTTTATATTCTTCAAATGACATAGTAATTTTATTGTCTATTAGTTTCTCTACATCTTCTTGTGATGCATGCTCTGCTAATACTAGTTCGCTTACTAATATTTGTTTTGCATTGCTTAGCATTTTCTTTTCTCCTGTAGATAAACCTTTTTCTTTTTGTTTGAATGCTAAGTTTCTTACAACATCTGCAACTTCGTATATATCTCCACTTTTCATTTTTTCCATGTTATCTCTATATCTTTTGTTCCAGTTATTAGACATTTCCGTTTCGTTTTCTTCTAAAATTTCTAATACTTTCCCTGCATTTTCTTTACTTATTACATTTCTTACCCCAATTTGTTCTGCTTTTGCAGTTGGCACCATTACTTTTACTTCACCTGGCATTTTTATAATATAATATGCTTGTCTCTCTCCTAATATATCTTTTTCTTCTATTGCATCTATTGTTCCAGCACCATGCATTGGGTATACTATTTTATCACCTACACTAAACATGTAAGACACTCCTTTCACTGCTAAATTTTATTTATATGTAAGTTAAGAAAGGTTTCGATTCTCTTTTTCAACCACTGATAATATTATACTACAATTATTGGCAAAAGTCAAAAGATTTTCCAATATTTTTTGAAAAAATTTTACGTTAATTTTTATGTTTTTTGTACTAATTAAAATTCATTTTTATATAAATTATAAATTGTATCAATATTAATTATTATTCTATATTGAGTCTTTCTTATAATATAAAAAGGGCTTATTTCGGTAATTATATATAATTATTTTTTGCCGATTAAACCCTTCATTTTTTAACTTTCTTTTGCCCAAATTACTAATCTCTTACTGCTATCATTTGTACAAGTAGATAATGAAATTTCTCTTTTTCCATTTATTAATCTTGTAGCATAACTAAAATCAGAATCTGATGTTATGTATTTATTATATATTGTATATTCTACTTTGTTTCCTTGTATATCTGTTATATATATTTTATCTCCATTTTCTAATTTTTTATTATTTCCAAAGAAACCACCGTTTCTATAATTATGGCCTACTATTACTGTATTTCCTTCTTGGTTCAGCCCTGGCCCATATAACATTACTATTGCTACTTCCATAGCATTTGGTGAAGTTGAATCTACTATTGGATATTTTACTTTTGTTTTTGGTATTTGTATTGTTCCTATAACATTATATCCTTTATATTTTACTTTTCTTGTTTTTGAAGTTGATAATGCAGTATTAGTATTATTAGTATTTTGTAATTGTTCTGTTACATTTTCTTGTTCTTCTCCTATATCAACTGTTATAATATTTTCGAATTCATCCACAGTACTAGCTGCTTCTTGTGCAATTATATAATTTGATATATAATTGTAGGCTAAATATCCTAATAAAACTATAGTTACAATTACAATTATAATTAATAATATACTAAAAAATTTTCTTCCTTTATTCATCATTTTTATTCCTCACTAATATATCAAATCGATAATACTTTATTTTGTAAGGAGTGTCCCTTTTAGCATTTTTTTTCGAAAAAGGGGCGTCCCTTTTAGTTTGCTTTTGCACATATAATTAGTCTACTTTTTGTATCATCTGTACATGTTACTAATGTTATTTCTTTTCTTCCTTCTGTTTCTCTATCCATATAATCTGAATCTTCAGGAGTTGTTGTATATATGTTGAATATTTCATACTCTACTTTCTCTCCTGCTTTATCTGTTATATATATTTTATCTCCTTTTGCTAAGTTTTTATTATTTGAGAAAAATGTTGCATTTCTATAGTTATGGCCTATTATTACTGTGTTTCCTATTTTATTTAATCCTGGCCCTGCATTTATTGCAACTGATACTTCTATTGCATCTTTGCTTCCATCTTCTAACACTGGATATTTTAAATCTATTTTTGGAATTTCTATTATTCCTGCTACTGGAAATCCTTTATATGTATCTGTTGAGCCTTCGTTTGACCCATTTGATATTATATTTTCAACTTTTATATTAGGTGCTACTACTTCTTCTTCATTTGTTTTGTCTTTATCTTCTTTTTTATTTACTTCTCCTTCAAATCTATCTGCTGCATCTGATGCATCATCATTTATATTTGAATTTTTTATATAATCTACAGTGAAAAATATTAGTGTTCCTATAACTAATACTATTAGTATAACTAGACCTATTGTAAGTGCTTTTCCATATTTACCTTCAAACATATTTTACCCTCCTTTGTTTTTTTACCTCTATGTTTATTATAACATAAAAAATGCCTTTTTTCTACTATTAAAAGACATTTTTTTATTTATTATATATATTTCTATTGTTTTGGTGAATAGTTATGAATTTTCAATTTATATACTTTAATTTATATTTTTCTTCCTATTAAATCATAATCTTTCGTATCTATAATTTTACATTTTATGAACTTACCTTCTAGTGCTTCTTCAATCATTTCTATATATATAAGTCCATCTATTTCTGGTACATCCATATAGCTTCTTCCTACATAATACTTGCCATCAAATGTTTTGGTTTCTACTAATACTTCTAGTTCTCTTCCTATTAATTTTCTTTGGTTTTCTGATGCTATTTGCTTTTGTAAGCTCATTATCTTATTATATCTACTCTTTTTTGTATTACTATGTATTTGATTTGGCAGTTTTTCTGCTGGTGTTCCTTCTTCTTTTGAATAACTAAAGGCCCCTAATCTATCAAATTTTGCTTCCTTTACAAAGTCATATAGTTCTTCAAAATCTTTATTTGTTTCCCCTGGAAAACCTACCATTACTGTTGTTCTAATTACTACATTTGGTATTTCTTCTCTTAATTTTTTTATAACTTTTCGTATACTTTCTCCATTACTTTTTCTATTCATTCTTTTTAGAACACTATCTGATATATGTTGAATTGGTATGTCAAAGTATTTACATATTTTATCTTCCTTTTTGACAACTTGTATTAATTCATCTGTTATTGTTTCTGGGTATGAATATAAAAATCTTATCCATTTTATTCCGTCTATTTTACATAATTCTTGCAATAATTCTGCTAAGCGTGGCTTTCCATATATGTCTATTCCATATTTTGTTGTATCTTGTGCTATTACTATTAGTTCCTTATAACCTTCTTTAGCAAGTTTTTCCGCTTCTTCTAATACATCTTCTATCGTTCTACTTATGAATTTTCCTCTTATTTTTGGAATTGCACAATATGTACAGAAATTGCTACAACCTTCTGCTATTCTTAAATATGCAAAGTTTTCTCCTGTTGTTATTGTTCTGTCCAAGAAATTTAATTCCTTTTGTTTTGTTACTTCTGGATTTATAACCTTTTTAATTTGCTCCCATATTGTATTATATGAATCATATTTTATCCATAAATCTACTTCCGGAATTTCTTTTTCAAGTTCTTCTTTAAACCTTTGCACTAAGCAACCCATTACTATTAAATATTTGCATCTTTTCTTTTTATATTCTGCCATTTCAATAATTGTATTTATTGCTTCTTCTTGTGCACTTAATATAAAACCACATGTATTTATTACTAAAATATCAGCAGCTTCTGGGTTATTTACTATTTTATATTCATTATTTTTAAACAGACCTATTGTCATTTCTGTATCTACTAAATTTTTGCTACAACCTAAGTGTATAAATCCTACGTTCATTTTCTACCTATCTTTCTTCCACATTACTATTTTTATAAGTTTGATTAACTCTTTCCATATAATCTATTATTTGTGATACACATCTATCTATATCATAATTGTAAAAAGTTTCTTTTGAAGTAATTCCACATTTTATTAAATTTTCTTCTGAAAAGTCTATATTATCTGCTTTTATTCTTCTTTCTACTTCTGCATAGTTTGGCTTAATTTGCCCTTCTTCCCTTTTTATAGCTCTTTTTCTTCTTTCTTGTTCATCTATAGCTATATAAATAGGTACTAGTTTTGTATCTATTTTATCTTTATAATATTCCTTTATATCTCTATAAGATTCCAAAGTTCCTACTGTAATAATGTTTCCTTCTTGTTCTAATTGCTCATCTGCTATTGTAGCATATGTCCATGGACCTGCAACAGTTTGATATGTTCTACTTTCTAAAACTTTTCCTGTGTTTATTAATTCTTGCATTTTTTCATTTGAGATATAATGGTAGTCTACACCTTCTTTTTCTCCTTCTCTTATTGGTCTAGTAGTATATAGTATATATGTATTTATATCAATTTGTTCTTTTATTCTTTTGTATATAGTATCTTTTCCAGTTGAGCTTTTACCCATTATATAAAAAAAGGTTGACATATTTCTACCTCCTAAGTGTTTTTATAATTATAACTTGTTTATATGGAATAGTCAATTATAAGATTTAATTTTATTGAAGTCACTATGAAAGAAATGTGATAATGTCTTAAGTAAAGAAATGAGAAAATGTCCCAAC
>CAMXOP010000027.1 GCA_947245665.1 uncultured Clostridiaceae bacterium | reverse complement strand
AGTTGGGACATTTTCTAAAGTTATTACTTAAGACATTATCATAAATTAATCATATTAAATGAAAAAAATGTGAGAAAAACTTGAAAATTATGTAAAATTATTATATAATTATGAAGTGCATAGTTTTTATGCGATACTGTTGTTCACAAAAAATAATATTTTTTGAAAGGAGAATACAATATGAGTAAAACAACGGAACAAAGAACAGTGTTTGAAGTAGGAGGAGATCTTACAATAACAGGAAATATCACACGGGTAAGTATTAAGGGAGGAAAGATCGAGATTTTTAGTATCCCCAAAGGATTAAATCAGGAGGAGATAAAAGGTACGCAAGAATATATTGAAAAATATTTTCCTATCGCTAAGGCAAGTACGTTATCTCTTAAAGACGAATTCCTTAAGCATGAACCCGAAACCGAAGAACAGAGAAAGTTCAAAAATGCATTGATTTCGGCAATAAAGTCAGGATTATCTGATTTTAGAGCACAGCGGATGGATGCATGTTTTGACGAAGAAGGCAACATTTGTTTTAAGGCAGGTATTAAGCCAGCAGTTGGAAAATCACCCAATTGGTGGAAAGAAACTGCTAAAAAGTTTATGCCGGAAAAAGGAAGCAGGCTTGGAACGACGAAGGAGAGAATTGCTTTCTTAGGGTTACTTATCAAATACCTTATTGAAGAAAAAGGATATACAGTAAGTAATGCATGGAAAGCAGTATGTGATCAAAGTAAGGATTTAGGTCATTACTGGGATTCAGAAAATGCAAAGCATGACTTTGAAGATACAGGAAGCAGACAGGTAAGTGAATGGTATGATTTAGCCAATACTTACAAAATTACTGTGGATGATGAAGTCGGTGGCTTTTCGCTTGTTGGCGGTAGCTACATTAACAATGGAAACTGTTATCCTTTGGCGGATGTTAATAGTGTCAGCAATCCTGGTAACGATTACGACAATAGCATGGGCTGGATTGTGCTTTCTGTGTAGCACTGAACACTGTACAAACAGTATAAAAACGGCGGAGATTCAAAATGGAGTCTCCGCATTATATTAAAATTAGATTGGGAAAATATGGAATAGAGACAAAAAATAATAAATTAATTATAATACCAAAAATAGAAAAATATATTAAATATATGCTTACAATATTATTAAAATTACCATGTACAGAAAAATTTGGTATAGGAACAGAAATAAAGACAAGTATGTATGAAATGTTAAAAAATATTTTATTAGCTAGTAAAGTAAATACAAGCAAAAGGCTAGAAATATATAATATAGTAGATGCACAAATATACTATCAAAGAATTTGTATTAGAATAATGCATGAAAATAAATGGATTGATGATAAAAAATATAAATATAGTAACGAATTATTAAGTGAAATAGGAAAAATTTTAGGTGGATTAATAAAATCGTTAGGAATGAGTAAACATGCCTAAAACAATACGAAATGTTTATGATGATGCCGTATCTTTCGAAAAACTACTAAAAGCACATAAAAAAGCAAGACGAGGAAAAAGAGAAAAAAGAGAAATAATTATATTTGAATTAAATTTAGAAAATGAATTATTAAGAATAGAAAAAGAATTAAAAAAAGGCATATATAAACATGGCAAATATAAAGAATTCAAAATATATGAACCAAAAGAAAGAATAATAAAAGCATCTAGTTATTCTGATAGAGTAGTTCATGGGTGGTATGTAGAAAATTTCATAAAACCATATTTTGTACCACAATTTATTACAACAAGCTATGCAGGTATTGAAAATAGAGGAATGCACAAAGCATCTAAAGATGTGCAAAAAGCAATGAAAACAGCAAAAAATATATGGAAGAATTATTATATAGTAAAAATGGATGTAACAAAGTATTTTCAAAATATAGATAAAAGAATTTTATGGGACATTTTAAAGAAAAAAATTAAAGATAGAAAATTATTATGGTTAACTAGAGAAATTTTATTATCTACAGAAGGAATGAAAGGATTGCCATTAGGAAATTATACATCACAGATGTTTGCAAATATATATTTAAATGAACTAGACCAACATGCAAAACATAATTTGAAATGTAAATATTATTTTAGATATATGGATGATATAGTAATATTATGTGAAAATAAAAAAGTAGCACAAAAAGTATTAAATGAAATAACTATATTTTTAGAAGAAAACTTAAAATTAACTCTAAATTCAAAAACAAAAATATTTAAAGATATACAAGGAGTTAATTTTTGCGGATATAAAATAAATGAAGAAAGACTAAAGATAAGAAATACAAGTAAATACAGAATGAAGAGAAAATTAAAAGGATATACAAAAGAATTAAAAAAAGGAAAAATAGCATTACCTGAAATACAAAGAAGTATAGCAGGATGGCTTGGCTATGTTAAACATGCAGATTCTTATGGTTTAAGAAAAAGTATGTTTTATATAGAGGGATAAACTTAAAAGCCAGTGGCTTTTCGCTTGTTGGCGGTAACTACAATAACAATGGAAACAATTATCCTTTGGCGGATGTTAATAGTGTCAACAATCCTAATAACGAATACAACAATAGCATGGGCTGGATTGTGCTCTAATATTAAGTCAGATTATATATTTTAAGGAATATATACAGTACAAGTATTAGATATTAAAGGAAGTTTATTCCTTCTTAGAAGATAAATACTCTAAGTAAATATTAAATTAGAACATATGTATTAGTAAATTAATAATTGAATATACGTATGTTTTTTTATAATATAGACTTAAAAAAATAGTTAAAATTTAATCGGTAATAAGTTTTATTTTGTGAGAAGTGTTAGTCGAATAGATACAAAAATATACACATTTTTACAGAAAAAATCATAATATAGAATAAGAGGTGAAAAAAATGGCGTATTCTGAAAGGGAGTTATTAGCGAGAATCATACAGTGTGAAGCAGGTGGAGAACGGGGACAACCGGTATGAAGGCAGTTGCCAGTGTTATTATGAACAGAGTAAACGTTCCAGAGGGAGAATATGCTAGAATTTCTCGGAGGACGGAAGCATCAGAAATATCATTTATCAACAGGGGCAATTTGACTGTGCAAGTGAACAATTATATGGAAAATATAACTTTCAAAATATATATAATATGAATCCAACAGATATACATTACTATATAGCAGACTGGGCAATTGCAGGAAATAGATTAAATGAAATAGGAGAATGCTTATGGTACTTAAATCCATTTAAACCTACTTGTGATAATATATTTCCACGAAATGGCTCAGGTTCATTTCATACAAGACTAGGAGACCACTGCTTTTATAGACCAACCGCCCAATATAAAAATACCTAAAATGGAGGGAAAATAATGCAAGATAATGAAATAAATTATAAAGAAACAAGGCAAGAAGTAGAAATTAATCAAAATTCACCAGAAGTACTAACAAATAACATATACACACCAGCCTTTTTAAGACAACAAATAGGAAAATTAGTAAGAGTAGAATTTCTAATAGGAACAAACAACCTAACAGATAGAATAGGAATATTAGAAGACGTTGGAGCAAGTTATATTTTGCTTCGTGCAATAGAAAGTGGAGTATTAACATATGCCGATATTTACTCAATAAAATTTGTAACAATATCACCATATCCAGTTCCAAGAACAACCACACCACCACGATACTATTAAAATTACTTGCTAAATTATGTGGAATACAATAAAGTATCTCCATAGTAATTAATTTTTATAAAACTCTAAAAAAATTTAAGGGGAAAATCTATGTAGAGAAAAGAAAGCGAAAAAGAAGACGGATGAGAGAAAAAGATGAGGGTTAGCTTTGCTTCATTTAAACACAATAATTATATACATTATTCTAGGAGAAACTTAAAGAATATAATAAATAGCTTTTGGTTAAACTAACCTTATTATGGAGGAAAGAAAATGTTTAATCCCAAAGCTATTTATTATGAAAAAGAAATTTTAAATTATGATTTAGGAAAAGAATTAATGGAGAAATATAAAGAAGTACCAAAAATAGAAATTGAGAATCATAACAACATAGAAGAAATGAGAAAAAAATCAAATAAAGAATTTGCCAATATGAAAAGAAACTTAATAATAGGAGTTAGAAAAACACATAAATTCGTAGAAAACCATAAAACTTCAGATTATTTAGTGCCATACACATCATCAGGTTGTACAGCAGCATGTATGTACTGTTACCTAGTATGTAACTATAATAAATGTGCTTATTTGCGTTTATTTGTAAACAGAGAAAAAATGTTAGATAAAATAATAAAAACATCTGAAAAGTCAGAAAAAGAATTAACCTTCGAAATAGGAAGTAATAGTGATCTAATATTAGAAAACACAATTACAAATAACTTAGTATGGACTATTGAAAACTTTAAAAATACCAACAAAGGAAAATTAACCTTCCCAACAAAATTTGACATGGTAGACCCTATATTGCCACTAGACCATCAAGGAAAAGTAATAATAAGAGTAAGTGTAAACCCAGAAGAAATTATAAATAAAGTAGAATTTGGAACTTCAAGACTAAAAGGAAGAATAGAAGCAATAAACAAATTAAAAGAAGCAGGCTACAAAATAGGAATTTTAATAGCACCAGTAATATTAGTAGAAAATTGGAAAGAATTATACCATAACTTAATAAAACGATTAAGTGAAGAATTAACAGAAAAAGTAAAGAAAGATGTATTTTTTGAAATCATATTTATGACCTATAGTTTTGTTCATACCAAAATAAACGAAGAAGCATTCCCTAATGCAATTTCATTATATAATAAAGAAATAATGACAGGAAGAGGTAAAGGAAAGTATTGGTATAAAAATGAAATACGAAATGAAGCAGAAATATATATAAGAGAGAAAATGCATAAATATTTTCCGAATAACATAATTGAATACATTGTATAATTTATAAATAAAGTACAATATATTTATGTAAATTATTGGGCTTTATTTTTTTTGATTTTTTATGATATATTAAAAATGAAATAATAGAAATAAGTGAAGAATTCATTATGGCAAATAAGGCAATTTGTAAATATATGCAGAATAAAATATTTATTTAAGTATGAAGATATAAATTAGTGTAAAATTATTGTAGGCATAGACATAACTTTTTTAGATATATAGTTGAAAAATTGACATAATATGATATACTTGTAAAGTAAACATTAATGAAGGTTTGTTTGAAAATGAACCCTACCAAATTAAATGCCAATTGGCAAGGAGGTAAAATTATGGAAATACAGCAGAAATTTTTAAAAATTCGGAAAATCTTCAATGATATTATTGAAGAAGAAGTTAGAAAGTACCTTTCCGAATCACAAAGTAGTAAAGTAACCTTTTTCAATATATTTAGAGGGAATATGTTTTTTCTTGACAAATATGAATTGATAGGAGATGAAGATGGAGATAATGAAGTGCTGAGCCAGATTTATGGCAGAAATTTTCTTAATGAAGCACCTACATTTATTATTCCTGATGATTCGAGTGAAGGCTGTACTTTCTTGTTATATTTGGAACGTTCAGACTATAAAAATAATGATAGAAGTTATTTTATCAAAGAATCACACAAAGGAGCGAGAATATATCGATTAGATCGTGAAGCAATGCTTGAAAATGAAGAATTCAAGAAGTGCATTCTCCAGATGTTTAAAGACATTGTACCCAATCGAATGAAAGAGGTTATAGAACTGATTTCTTGAATTTAACAGAAACTATCCCTAGGTGTAATCTAAGGGATAGTTTCTGTTAGTAGCGTTTAAGAGAAGAATATAATATTAAATTATTAAAAAATATTTAAACTAAAAACAAATAATAACTTGCAAAATTATGTTAAATATGATAATATATGTCGATGGAGACGGAGTTTTTGGCAATTTAATTGTCATTAGTGACATACTCTATTTTTGTGTAAAAATATATTATAAAGGATTATCACATTTTACACAAAATTATCAAAAAAGCTTATAACTATTAAGTATTATAAAAAAGGAGGAAAAGGAAATTGGAAAAAGAAGAAAACATTTTAGGAAAAGAAAAAATAGGAAAATTAATTAGAAAATTTTCTGTTCCATGTATTATATCTTTATTAGTAAATTCCCTATACAATATAGTTGATCAAATATTTATTGGTTGGGGAGTAGGATATTTAGGAAATGGAGCAACTAATATAGTTTTTCCATTAACAATGGTATGTTTAGCTTTTGCACTAATGTTTGGAGATGGAACATCTGCATACTTAAGTTTAAGACTAGGAGAAAAGAAAGAAAAAGAAGCAGGTAAGGGTGTTGGAAATGGTATAGCAATATCAATAATAGTAGCAGTACTTTTATGTGCTGTAACACTAATATTTTTACCACAATTATTAAATTTATTTGGTTGTACAGAAGCATTAAGAAATTATGCCTTAGGCTATGGATATATAATAGCAATAGGTTTACCATTTATGATGGTAGGAACAACACTAAATTCAATAATAAGAGCAGATGGAAACCCAAAATATGCAATGACATCAATGGTAGCAGGAGCAGTACTAAATATTATATTAGATCCAATATTCATATTTGTATTAAAAATGGGTGTAGAAGGTGCAGCGATAGCAACTGTTATTAGTCAAATAGTAACATTTGCAATGAATATAATGTATATAAAAAAGTTTAAATCAATAAAAATAAGAAAAGAAGAATTTAAATTAAAGCCAAGTGTAATACAAAAAGTATCAGCTTTAGGAATAAGCAGTTTTATAACACAAATAAGCATAGTATTAGTTATAGCAGTTGAAAATAATCTACTTGGAAAATATGGGGCAAATTCAAAATTTGGTTCAGAAATACCAATTACTGTATTAGGAATTGTTATGAAAATAAGCCAAATACTAAACAGCATAGTTATAGGAATTGCAGCAGGTTCACAACCAATATTAGGCTATAATTATGGAGCAGGAAAATTTGATAGAGTAAAACAAACTTTAAAAATAGTTTTAGGAACAAGCATAATAATAAGTACAATAGCATTTATACTATTCCAAACAATACCAGATAAACTGATTTCAATTTTTGGTAGTGGAGATTCACTGTATATGGAATTTGCATGTATATCATTTAGAATATATTTAATGCTATGTATATGTAATGGAATACAAATTCCATCAGGTATATTCTTCCAAGCAATTGGAAAAAGTGCAAAAAGTGCAATACTTTCATTATCAAGACAAATACTATTTTTAATACCAGCAATGGTAATACTTGGTGAATTATTTGGAATGAAAGGTTTCTTATATTCAGGACCATTTGCAGATGGCTTAGCATTTATAATAGCAGGAATATTACTTATAATTGAAGTGAAAAATTTAGGAAAAGCAAAAGTAAATAGTCAAGCATTAGTAGATAACACATCAGAAGAGAATAAATTAGATAAACACATAGTAATAACAATATCAAGAGAATATGGCTCAGGAGGAAGATATGTAGGAAGATTAATTGCCGATAAGCTAGGAATAAAATTTTATGATAAAGAAATAATAACAAAACTAGCAGATAAAACAGGATTATCAGAAGAATACATAGAAAGCAATGAGCAAAAAAAAGAAACACTAGTAAATCTAAATAATGGATATTACTTTGGTTTAAACAATAGTGATGAACTATTCTTAAAAGAATCAGAATTAATAAAGGAATTATCAAGTAAAGATTCTTGTGTAATAATAGGAAGATGTGCAGACTTTATATTAAAAGACAGAAAAAATGTAATAAAAGTATTTATATATAGCAACATGGAAGACAAAATAAATAGAGCAATAAAATTCTACAAATTAGATAAAGAAAAAGCACAAAAAGAAATAACTAGAATAGATAAACTAAGAGCAAACCATTACAAATATTATACACAAAAAAAATGGAATGACCATTTAAATTATGATATATGTATAAATACAGCTATGTTAGGAGTAGAAAAGTCAGCAGAATTAGTATGTGATGTGATAAATCAAGAAAAAGCAATATTATAATAGTAAAAAATGAAAAAGAATTGTAGGGGAAACTATTAGTCATTCGTTCTTCGAAGGAATTACCATAAATTTTTATTTAAGTAATTTCATTGAAGTGTGGACAGCTAATAGATGCCCCTACATTTATAATAAATATAATTAAAAAATAAAGAATCAATGAAACTTGTATCTAAAAAGTAATATATGTTATAATAAAAAACGAAATAAAAGGAGAGAACATATGAAAAAAATAAACAAATTAATAATAGCAATAATTACATTAATAATAATCGGAATAATAATGGTATTTGGAATAAACCAATACGTAAAATTAGTTGCAAACAAAAATATCATACAAGAAGTAGAAAATGCAAATAAATCAGATGCAATACTAGTATTAGGTTGCCAAGTAATGGAAGATGGTTCTTTAAGTTTAATGCTAAAAGATAGACTAGATAAAGCAGTAGAATTATATAAACAAGGAATAGCAGAAAAGATAATAGTATCAGGGGACCATGGAAGAGAAGAATATGATGAAGTAAATGCTATGAAAACCTATTTAATAGAAAACGAAATACCAAGCGAAAATATATTTATGGATCACGCAGGTTTTTCAACCTATGAAAGCTTATATAGAGCTGGGTACATATTCAAAGCAGAAAAATTAACGGTAGTAACCCAAGAATACCATTTATATAGAGCAGTGTATATAGGAAATAAATTAGGAATAGAAACTTATGGAGTTCCAGCAATAAAAACTGGGTATTATGGACAAGCTTCAAGAGAAATAAGAGAAATTTTAGCAAGGGATAAAGACTTTATAAAATGCATTTTTAAATCAAAACCTACATATTTGGGAGAAAGTATACCTGTAAGTGGGAATGGAGATTTAACAAATGATTAAAAAACAAAAATATACAAACAAAGAAATTAAAAAAATAACAGAATTAACAATAGAACAAATTGAAAAATTGTAATTTTAAAAAATCAACTCTTGCAATCGAAAAAACAATATAGTATAATAGTTATAGTTAAATTTAATTATGTTTTAAAAAGAAACCAAGTAATAATTTTATAGTTACAATAAATAAAGAGAGGTAGTGCTTTGCTGGAAACTATCAGAATATAAAATTATGAAATACAATTCTTATAGTAATTACGTACAAGCTACGAACAGCTTATAATAAGGTATAAACAAAATTTATACGAATAAAGGTGGTACCACGAGTCAAATCGTCCTTTAAAACAAGGAGGTTTGGCTTTTTTTGATTGAATAGGAAAAATCAACATGTAGAACACGAACCTACAATTCAAATTAAAACATAATGAGGAGGAAAAAACAATGACACTAGTAGAAGAACTAAAATGGAGAGGGCTAATTAAGGATATTTCTAGCCCAGATTTAGAAGAAAAATTAAATAAAGGAGGTTTAACTTTCTATATAGGAACAGACCCAACAGCAGATAGCTTACATGTAGGGCATTTATCAAGTTTCTTAATTTCAAAAAGGTTAAAAGATGCAGGGCATACACCAATACTATTAGTAGGTGGTGGAACAGGAATGATAGGTGATCCACGCCCAACAACAGAAAGAGCAATGATAAGCAAAGAAGAAGTAACAGCAAACTTTGAAAAGCTAAAAGCGCAGGTAGAAAAAATATTTGGTTTTGAAGTAGTAAACAACAATGATTGGTATAAAGATATAAATGTGATAGACTTTTTAAGAGACTATGGGAAATACTTTAATATAAATTACATGTTAGATAAAGATATAATAAGAAGAAGACTAGATTCAGGAATAACATACACAGAATTTTCATACATGATATTACAAGCATTAGACTTCAAATATTTGCACGAACACAAAAATGTAGATTTACAATGTGCAGGTTCAGACCAATGGGGAAATATAACAGCAGGAATAGACTTAATAAGAAAATCTACAGGAGATGAAGTATATGGTTTCACAATGCCATTAGTAACAGACTCACAAGGAAAGAAATTCGGAAAAAGTGAAGGAAATGCATTATGGCTAGATAAAGAAAAAACATCAAGTTACAAATTATATCAATTCTTTACAAACGTAGAAGATAGTATGGTAATAGACTATTTAAAAATATATACATTCTTATCAAAAGAAGAAATAGAAGAATATGAAAGAAAAAATAATGAGCACCCAGAATATAGAGAAGCACATAAAGCACTAGCAAGAGAAATAATAACTTTCTTACATGGAAAAGAAGAATATGAAAGAGCAGTAAACCTAGCAGATCACCTGTTTAGCAATAAATTCAATGACTTAAGTAAAAAAGATATAGAAGACCTATTTGGAAATGAGAAAATAAGAGAAATAGAAGAAGAACAAACAATAGCAGAATTAGTTGTAAACATAGGAGCAGCTTCAAGTAAAAGAGAAGCAAGAGAATTCATAGCAAATGGAGCGATAGCAGTAAATGGCGAAAAAGTAACAGATGTAAATACAAAAATAGAAAATGATATGTTTATAGAAGATACCTACATAATAGTAAAAAGAGGAAAGAAAAATTCATATATAGGAAAGAAAAAATAGAATTGGAAATTTTAGGGACGGGGCAAAAAATTTCCAAACTGTGGATAACTATATTAAAAATGAGAGAGAAAATATTGAACTACATCAATATCTTCTCTTTTATTTTGAATTTTATAGTTCATTTGGAAATATAAAATATTCATTATTATAGTTTACAAACAATAATACTTTTTTTAGTTAATTTTCTTATTTTTTTAACTAGAAAAGCAGATTTCTTACTATTTAATATCGAAAAACAATAAAAAAATATTGACAAACAACGATATTAAGTATATACTTGAAAAAATAAAGGAGGAATTTGAAAATGAAAATATTAGGACAAAAAAGTTTATCATCTAAAATATATGTAGTTTTACAAATTTTATTTGTTATAATTGTATTAGTAGATATTTCAGTATTTGGTTTTCTAGCTTTAACTATTTTAGGTCAAATATCAAAAAATATAATAATGGAAAACATTGAAATAGATCCAATTACAATAGCTATAACCACTTTTTTAATAACAGGACTAATTGCTTTATATATAATAGGGAACTTTATACAAATATTTGAAAATTTAAAAAATAGCAAATTATTTGATAAAAACAATAGTAAATATTTAAAAAATATATCAAGGTCTTCAATAGCAATAAGCATAGTATACTGTATACTTCTGATAAGTTTAGAACTTTTATTTAAAGTATGGTATTTTGGAATACCTGAGAGTGTTCTTATTAAACTATTAGTTTTAGTATTTGTAATTGCATTCTTGACTTTTGGAATAGGAATTAAAATTTTAAATGAGATATACAAAAGAGCAATAGAATATAAAGAAGAAAGTGATTTAACAATATAGGAGGAGAAAAATGGCAATTATAGTTAATTTAGATGTAATAATGGCAAAACGAAAAATATCTTCCCAGGAACTGGCTGAAAAAATAGGCATCACAAAAGCAAACCTTTCTATATTAAAAACAAATAAGGGAAAAGCAATAAGGTTTTCTACTTTAGAAAAAATATGTGAAGTATTAGAATGTGAGCCAGGAGATATTCTAGAATACAAAAAATAGGATTAAAGGAGATAAAAAAATATGGGAGGATTTTTAATTTTAAGTTTAATAGTATTTCCACTTGGACTACCTTGGATATTAACAATAATAAATACTATTAATTTAGTAAGCAAAAATAAAATAAAGGAAGATATAATAGATTTATTAATAATTATATTAGGAATAATATTTACAATTCTTTTATATTCCTACAATTCTTATAAAGACTATAATATACAACTTGCAATAAGCTATGGACAAACAGGAGGAGGAGGTTTCTACCATGCACCAATATTATGGAATTCAATGCCAACAATTATAACATTAGCTATAATTGGAATAGTAAGCTATATAATAGTAAGAATAAAAAAATTAGATTTACCACCATTAATAATTGTATTAAGCATGTCTGGAATGGTAATAGGAATAATACTTAGTATGATATGGATTTATCAAATATCTAAAAATTTACAAGATTTTTTAAATGTTTACTATTTGCTATTTCCAATTAACTATATAATATGTGTAATAAGAATATGTAAAGAAATAATATATAAATTTGATAATTTACAAAAAGAAAAGAAAGAATATAATAATAAAATTTTAAATTTATGTAGTAAAACATTAAATAATAGTTCAACTTGGCCAGGTTTAGCTATACTGTTAGCAATACCAATGTTAATAATTATTGTTTCAATACTAATATTATGTGGCCAAAGGCCAGATGAAATAATAAGAGCATTTACAGAAACAAGTGATTGGAAGCTTTCAACTAAAATATCACCACCACCAATTGAATATGATGCTCACTACTTGTGCACAGTATCACTAAGAGGGCATAAAGAATTAGTAAAACCAATAAGATATGGAATTCGTAAAAACAATAGAATAGTAGTAAATAGACAACTATGTGTAGCCAATGCATTTGAAGACTATATACAAGAAAAATTACCAAGAACACATCATTTTATAAGATATATATATGATAAATATGGCTATCCAATATCAAAACATATAAACACAGTTAGAGCAGCAGATATAACATATATACTAATGAAACCATTAGAATACTTCTTTGTAGTATTTCTATATCTATTTGATAAAAAACCAGAAAATAGAATAGCAGTTCAATACTTGCCAAACAAAAAAGAGATTATGAAAAGATAATATAAAATTATCTCTAATTTTTTATAGAATTACTACAATATACAACTAAAAAACAATATTTCCATTTTGAAAAGGTTTAATAACTGTAAATTGCATGTGGAATTTATTCGCTTAAGATTTTTAAAATTTTAATGTTGATATGAAAAAAAAATTGTGATACTATTAGAATAATAGAAAATAAAAGTGAAAAAGGAGACTAACTATGAAAAATAAAAAAATAATAATACCAATAGTAATACTTATAGTTATAGTAATTATAATAGCAACAGTTATACTACTATTGAATAAACAAAAAGTAAAGCCAGAAGATATATTAAAGCAATATATGTCATATATAGTAAGTAAAGATTATGAACAAATGTATAATTTAACTACTAAAGATACTTTAAAAGAAGAATATATAACAAGAAATAAAAATATATATGAGGGAATAGAAGTAAGTAAAGTAGATATTAATGTTGCAAAAACTAACAAAAAAGGAAAAGAAACAGAAGTTGTATATACAACAGTTATAAATACTGTAGCAGGGGAGATAAATTTTTCAAATACAGCAAATTTAATTAAAGAAAATGATACATATAAAATAAAATGGTCTTCAAATATTATTTTTCCAAGTTTAAGAGATGACTATAAAGTACGAGTATCTAGACTAGAAGCAAAAAGAGGAGAAATATTAGATAGAAATGGAAAAATTTTAGCAGGTGAAAAAACTGCATCTCAAATAGGACTAGTACCAGGAAAAATGAACGAAATGAGCAAAGAGCAAGACATACAAACTATATCAACATTGTTAGACATATCAGTAGAAAGCATAAATAATAGCTTATCTGCATCATATGTAAAAGAAAACACATTTGTACCTTTGAAAACAGTATTAAAAAGTGAAGTAGAGCTAAAAAATAGTCTATTACAAATTAGTGGTATAAAAATAGTAGATACAGAAGAAAGAATTTATAATTTAGGAGAAGCAACATCTGGGCTATTAGGATATATACAAGGAATAAGTAATGAAGAACTTAAAGAATTAAAAAACAAAGGATATAATTCAAATAGTATAATAGGAAAAGCAGGAGTAGAAAAAATATATGAAGATAGACTAAGAGGAATAGATGGAATAGAAATATATATAGCAGATGAAGAAAATTCAAAAGTAAAAACACTTGCAAAGAAAGATTTACAAAATGGGGAGAGCATAAGACTTACAATAGACTCAGAAACACAACAAAAAGTATATGAGCAATTTAAAAATGATAAAAGTGCAACAATTGCAATTAATCCAAAAACAGGAGAAATATTAGCAGCAGTTAGCACACCTACATTTAGCTCAAATGATTTTAGCTTAGGAATGACTACTAACAAATGGAACAAATTATCACAAGATGAAAATAAACCATTATATAATAGAATTTTAGCAAGTTATGCACCAGGGTCTTCATTTAAACCAATAACAGGAGCAATAGGATTAACAACTAAGGCATTTACAGAAGAAGAAAACTTTGGAACAAGTGGAACAAAATGGCAGAAAGACTCAAGTTGGAAAGATTTTTATATAACAACTCTTTCAACATATTCAGGTGAGGCAAATTTAAGAAATGCACTAATATATTCAGATAATATATATTTTGCAAAGGCAGCATTAAAAATAGGAAAAGAAAACTTTTCAAAAAGTTTAAAAAATATAAGTTTTAATAAAGAAATAGAAACAGCATTAGGAAATGTAAAATCAAGTTATTCTAGTACAGATACATTTGAAGCAGAAACCAGCCTTGCTAATAGTGGTTATGGACAAGCAGAAGTTTTAGTAAACCCAATACATATGGCAATGATATATTCAGCATTTGTAAATGAAGGAAATATGGTAAATGTATATTTAGAATATAAAGGAAGTACAGAAGTAACCTATTTTAAAGAAGAAGCATTTAGTAAAGAATCAGCAAATAAAATAAAAGAAAGTTTAGTACAAGTAGTAGAAAATCCCAATGGAACAGCACATAGTGCAAAAAAAGAAGGACTAAGAATAGCAGGAAAAACAGGAACTGCTGAAATAAAAGCAACAAAAGATGATAAAGAAGGAAGAGAAATAGGATGGTATAATACCTTTATAGCAGATGAAAACAGTCAAAAACAATTATTAATAATAAGTATGGTAGAAGATGTACAAGGAAGAGGCGGAAGCCATTATGTTGTAGATAAAGTAAAAAATATATTCTAGCTATTCCCATTGGGGACGTTTACAAATGGGTTAAAAGTTGACAAAATTAACATAATATGATAAAATGTAAAAAGTAAAGTAGGTAAAAAGAATCATTTAGGAGGTAAATACTATGAATGATATGAAAAGTATTATAAATGAACTGTATGAACTGCGGGAGGAGAACAGAGAATTAAGGAACAAGATAGCTGAATCAAAAGAGACTGAGCTGAAGGAGGCAGAACTTGAAAAAAGCAAAAGGCAGTTGAAGGCAGCTCAGCAGGCTTTAGAACTTGCCAAGATAAAGATTGAAGAACTCGAATCGATATTGGGCATCAGATAACAGAAAATCCTTTGAATGAATATAAAAAACACCCAAGATTATGGGTGTTTTTTGTGTCTTTATTAATTTCTTCTTTTTCCAAAAATAGAAAGAATACGAAGAAAGATATTTATAAAATCTAAGTACAATTCCATTGCACCATAAATGTGTAATTTATTTTTATCTATATCATCTAATAGATATAATTGCTTAATTTTATTAATATCATAGGCAGTAATACCAAAAAATACAAGTAATATTACCCAATCAAGAATAAGGTCTAACATAGTATTTCCTATAAATAGATTAATTAAGCTAACAATTAAACCAACAATTAAAGTTCCAAAAAGTACAGTACGCCAATTACTTAAATCTTTTGAAGTATTATAACCATATAAAGCTAAACCTCCAAATAATACACTAGATGCAATAAAAAGTAAAACTATAGAGTTTAGTTTAAATACATAAAATATTGTAGATAATGTAACTCCATTAATTGCTGCATATATAAAGTACAATATTCCGACTATTGTTGGAGATAGTTTTCTAAATAGAAATGAAAACACTAAAACAACAATAACTTCTGCAATAAGTAAAATTCCAAAAGAATCATTTGTTAAGATATTAAGAGATAAACCAGAAGAATAAGTATACCATGCAACAATTGCAGTTCCTAATAATCCTAAAAACATCCAGAAAAATGTTTTTGGAATAAAATCATTTTTTACTTTTTGAGCTATAGGTTCTTGATTTTCTTCACCAATCATAAAAAGCCTCCTTTCATTTTTTCTATATTGTAATAATTTTTTAACCCAAGGGAGAAAAAATTATTACAATATAGTTATTACGAAAGTTAAAATTTCTATAAATTTAACTGTATAGAAATTTTTATTTTCATTTTTATAATTATAACATATATTAAATAAAAATATGTGAAATTTTTGTGAATTTTTTATATTCCAAAGAAAGTAATCCATATCAATGGGAGTTTCCTTAGAAGAGGTTATGAGAGGATTAAATTTTCTAAGTGGATTTGCTTAGAAAATTTAATCCTTGTTTTTTAATTTATCGCATTTCTTGCAAGTTCATCACATCTATTATTAAATTCATTATCACTATGACCTTTAACCTTAATAAACTTAATATCATGAGTTTTAGTAAAAGAATATAATTCTTGCCATAATTCTTTATTTTTAACAGGATTTCCATCAGCAGTTTTCCAGCCTTTTTTAATCCAATTGTATATCCAACCTTGCAAAAAAGCGTTTACAACATAAGCACTATCACTATAAACTTGTATTTTACAGGGATATTTAACTAAACGCAAAGCTTCTATAACAGCAGTAAGTTCCATTATATTATTAGTAGTATTTTCATTTCCACCAGATATTTCCTTTTTTATTCCTTTATACATTAAAATAGCTCCCCAACCACCGTGGACCAGGGTTACCGTGAACATGCACCATCAGTATAAATTATAATTTCTTCCATAATATTATTCCTTTCGATTGTAATTTTATTATTTTTATGGTATTATACCAATGTATTAAAAAAAGTACAAGTAAATTACAAAATAAAAAGTGTAAGTAGAAATTAGATGTAAAATAAAACTTTTATGAAATACATACAAGAAAGGGGAAAATCTTTATGGCAAGAGTTTTAGGAATTATAGCAGAATACAATCCATTTCATAATGGACATTTATATCAAATAGAAGAAGCGAAGAAGCAAACAGGAGCAGATTATGTAGTTGCCATAATGAGTGGAAATTTTACACAAAGAGGTAATACATCACTAGTAAATAAATGGGTAAAAACACAAATGGCATTAACTACTGGAGTAGATATAGTCATAGAGCTTCCAACAGTATATAGCATATCAAGTGCAGAAAACTTTGCAGAAGGTGCAATTAAAATATTAGATAGCCTAAAAATAGTAGATACACTTTGTTTTGGCACAGAAACAGCAGATTTTGCAGCATTAAATAATATAGCAAACGTTTTATATAATGAGCCAAAGGAATATGTATCAATATTAAACCATGAACTAGGAAAAGGTATATCATTCCCAAAAGCTAGAGAAAATGCTTTAATGATGTATTTAAATGATATAAAAAGATATGCTAATATAATATCAGGGCCAAATAATATATTAGCTATAGAATATTTAAAAGCAATAAAAAAACTAAAAAGTAATATTAGGCCATTTTCTATCCAAAGAAAAAAAGTATACTATAATGATGAAAGAATAGTGGACGAATTTGCAAGTAGTACAGCAATAAGAAAACTAGTTGCAAGGGAACAATATGATGATTTAAGAAAAGTAATGCCACAAAATGCATATATGCTTATGAAAGAAGAAATAAAAAAAGGAAACTATATAATAGACTTAGTGAAATTTGAAAAAGAAATATTATATAATTTAAGAAAAATGACAGTAAAAGAAATAGCAGAATTGCAAGATGTTACAGAGGGATTAGAATATTCAATAAAGAATGCAGCAAATTCATGTAATAATATATTAGATTTAATAAATATAATAAAATCAAAGCGTTATACACAAACAAGAATACAAAGGATTTTAGTATATGCTTTATTAGGAATAACAAAAAAAGACATAATAAATGCAAAAAAAGTAATACCATATACACGAGTATTAGGATTTAACAAAAAAGGAAAAGAAATACTATCAGATATATGTAACATAAATCGTAAAATAAATATGATTACATCTGTAAAAAAATTTGAAGATATAAATACAAATAAAATTTTAAATGA
>CAMXOP010000026.1 GCA_947245665.1 uncultured Clostridiaceae bacterium | reverse complement strand
ACAAAAATATAAAAAAATTCTCAAAAAAAGTGTCCAAAAACTTGACATAGATCCAGACATTATCACAAATGAATCAGATAAATTTCTCAAAAATAATAAGAGTATTGAAAAAAATATAGAATTATGTTAAAATATAAAATATAATTTTAGAAATCCTTTTTGCAGTAAAAACAAAGCAACTAAAAGTACAAAATAATTATTTTAAGGAGGAGAAGAAAATGATGAGAAAAATAGAAGAGGGACAGATTGAAACGCAAAGAGCAATAGAAATAGCGAATAAGCTATTAGAAGTATATAAATTTTCATTTAATCATATGCCAATTATTTTAACATCGCATATTTGCAATAATGAAGAAATTAATGAAGAACGGGAAAAACAGGATTTTTATAGAAGGATTATCATAAGTGATAGACATTCTGAACGTATAGAATGCAGAAAAAAAGAAAAAGAAAGTGATTTGTGGGAAGAACACAACACATATTATATTCATTACCAAAAACATGATTATCAAATAAAATTTTATGATTGCCCAGAAAGATGTAATTATGCAAGTTATGGATACAATCACAAAACAGACATGTTCTGTAACATACAATTGATAAATGCAAAAAATGAAAAAGTATATGATATGGATTTTACCTTTAATGTGGAAACTATGAAATTTTTAGATTTATATTGTTTGCAGAGTGTACATGAAAGAAAAGAAAGGCATTTTAATAAAGATAGTAGAAAATTAGAAGAAGTAGAAATAATTCTGATAAAAAGATGCTATAATAAGAAATTAGAAGAAAATTTTCGAGGAAGAATTTTAGTAGATGTTCATGAAATTGCTAATATTAGATTTCACAGATCTTTAGACTATATTAAAAAATGTATTGGAAAAGTAGCAGAAAGAAAGATCTATGAAAGAGATAAAAAAACAGAAAGTCAAATGTTGAAAGATATAATATACTTGAGAGATTTGTATGATGCTGGATATTTAAACAAAATAAGTCAAAGAAAAAGTTTTAAAGTTCCATATAAGTAAAGTATAGTCAAACAAAAAAGCCACTTATAGTGGTTTTTTTGTTTGACTAAAATATTATAAATGGTATTAGAACTTTTACTTTATGGATAACCTACACATATGAGTAATAAAAAGTATACGAAATAAAATTCGCAAAGTTATTGCAAAAACTGTATAAATATTATAAACTATATAACATAGAAAATGAGAATAAAGAGATGTGGTTTGCCTCTAATTAAATGAGGTAAAGCGTATGATAGAAAAGAAGAGGTGCAAGAGCAATGAAAGATATTGAAATCGCAAGAAATACAAAATTAGAGTTAATTACCAATATAGCTAAACAAAATGAAATAGAAGAAGAATACTTAGAACCTTATGGAAAATATAAAGCCAAAATTTCTTTAAAAAAATTAGAGAATCTAAAAAATAAAAAAGATGGAAAACTAATACTAGTAACAGCAATAAACCCAACACCACTAGGAGAAGGAAAAACAACCATATCAATAGGATTAGCAGATGGATTAAGAAAAATTGGTAAAAAAGTCATACTAGCATTAAGAGAGCCATCACTAGGACCAGTATTTGGAATAAAGGGTGGTGCAACAGGAGGAGGCTACTCACAAGTAGCACCAATGGAAGATATAAACCTACACTTTACAGGGGATATACACGCCATAACCTCAGCCAACAACCTACTTTCAGCCATAATAGATAACCACATATACCATGGAAACGAATTAAATATAGAAAAAGTAACATGGAAAAGGTGTGTAGACCTAAACGATAGGCAATTAAGGACTGTAAACACAGGGCTATCAAATGAAAAAAACATTATTCCACGTGAAGATGGTTTTGACATAACAGTAGCCTCAGAAATAATGGCAATATTCTGTTTAGCATCTAGCTTAGAAGATTTAAAAAGAAGACTAGGAAACATTATAATAGGATTTAATAAAGAAGGAAAAACTATAACAGCACATGACCTAAAAGCAGAAGGAGCATTAACAGTACTACTTAAAGATGCATTTAATCCAAACCTAGTACAAACCTTAGAACATACACCAGCAATTATTCATGGAGGACCATTTGCCAATATAGCACATGGATGTAATAGTATTGTTGCAACAAAACTTGCCTTAAAATTAGCAGAGTACACTGTCACAGAAGCAGGATTTGGAGCAGACTTAGGAGCAGAAAAATTCTTAAATATTAAAACAAGAAAATTAGGAAAAGTACCAGATGCAATAGTTATAGTTGCCACAATAAAAGCATTAAAATA
Source organism: uncultured Clostridiaceae bacterium (assembly GCA_947245665.1). Taxonomy (GTDB): domain Bacteria; phylum Bacillota; class Clostridia; order TANB77; family CAG-508; genus UMGS1663. Next base: position 15,813 of record CAMXOP010000026.1, on the reverse strand, counting down.
TCATGGAGGAATTCCAAAAGAAGAACTTATACATGAAAATATATATGCCCTAAAAAAAGGAAGTAAAAACCTATTAAAACACATAGAAAACCTAAAAGATAAATTCGGAATAAATGTAATAGTTGCAATAAACAAATTTGACCAAGATACACCAAATGAAATAAACACATTAAAAGAAATACTAGAAGAAAAAAATGTTAATTTAAGCCTAGTAGAAAGCTGGGGAAAAGGTTCTAAAGGAGCAACAGATTTAGCAGAAAAAGTAACATTATTATGTGATAAAGAAAATAAAGAATTTAAAAACACATATTCAATACAAGATAGTATAAAAGAAAAAATAAAAAAAGTAGCTTGCACAATTTATGGAGCAGAAGGAGTAGAATACACAAAACAAGCAGAAGAACAAATAGAAGAAATAAACAAATTAGGCTACGAAAACCTACCAATATGTATAGCAAAAACACAATATTCTTTCTCAGATGACGCAAAAAACTTAGAATGTAATTCACCATTTAATATACATGTAAAAGAAGTAAAACTAAAAGCAGGAGCAGAATTTATAGTAATACTAACAGGAAAGGTGATGACAATGCCAGGCCTTCCAAAAGTTCCAGCATCAGAGAAAATAGATATAGATGAAGAAGGAAATATTGTAGGAATATTTTAATAAGAGCAAATATAAGGTGAATAAAATCAGAGGGAGTAATATTAATGCTAGATTTAGATAGTGCAAAAGATATATTATATAAAGCAGAGAAACAAAATCCAGGGAAATGGGTAAAACATTCATTAAATGTAGCTGAAGCAGCAAAGAGGTTAGCTAATGAACTCAATTTAGATACTAATAGGGCATATATATATGGATTACTACATGATATTGGAAGAATTTATAAAGGAATAGGAGTAAAGCATATTATAGATGGATACCACTATATGAATGAGCTTGGACATCCTGACATTGCAAGATATTGTCTGACACATACATTTTTTATAAAAGATGTTAAATCTTCTTGTTGCTTATGGGATATAATAGACAAAGAAGCATATGAAATTCAGGAATATTTAGATACACATGAATATGATTTATATGATAAGATTATACAAATTGCTGACTGCATAGGAGACACAGAAAGTTTTGTTACGATAGAGAGAAGATTAATTGATGTTCATCTTCGTAAAGGTGTAAATGAAAACACAATAATGACATGGAATGCTATTTTTAAATTACAAGCAGAATTGGAGGAACTATTAGGTTCTAGTATTTATTCCATTTTCCCAGAAGTTAAAATGGAAATTGAAAAAAAGTTAGTTAAAGATTATTTAACTTTAAAATAAGAAATATAAAATAGAGTAGAAAATAAATTGTTAAGACTTAGTAAACGGGAAGTTGTTACTAAGGCAAAAATTTTAAGAAAATTTGCATATTTATTTTCGCATTCCGCTATGAAAAAATAAAGAAGAGAAGTCTTCTTTCGTTTTCACGTGGAATGAAAATGAAAGGAGATTTTTTAATGAACATAGAAGAATATTTTAATAATTTTTATAAAGGAACAAAAAATCCAACCTTAAAGGCAATGGAATATTTTATGGAAGAATTAGGACATCCAGAAAAGGAGTTAAAATTTATACATATAGCAGGTACAAATGGAAAAGGAAGTACCACAGAAATGTTAACTAATATTTTAACTAAAAATGGATATAAAGTAGGAAAATATATTTCACCACACTTAATAAAATACAATGAACGAATTAGTGTAAATGGGCAAGACATATCAGATAAAGAGATAAAAAATATAATAGAAAAGCTAAACGATAAAATAGAAAAATATAATCAAATAAGTAACGTAAAAGTAACTTTATTTGAATTATTAACAACTATGGCATTATATTATTTCAAAGAAAAAAATTGTGATTTTGTAGTTCTTGAAACAGGCTTAGGCGGTTTATATGACTGTACAAACATAGTATGGCCATTAGTATCTATTATTACTTCAATTAGCTATGACCATATGGCAATTTTAGGAAAAACACTAGAAGAAATAGCCGTGCAAAAAGCAGGAATTATAAAGGAGAACTCTAATACTGTCATAGTAGAGCAAAAACCATGTATTCAAAGAATAATAGAAGAAACATGCTTAAACAAAAATAATCAATTAAGTGTTGTAAAAAAAGCCGATATACAAAATAAAAAATGTGAAGATGAATTTTTAGTATTTGACTATAAACAAAATAAAAATATAAAAATAAACCTAAAAGGGGAAAAGCAATTTGAAAATGCTAGTATATGCTTAGAAACAATTAATATACTAAAGCAAAAAGGGTTTAATATATCAGAAAAAGCAATAAAAGAAGGTTTGCAGTCAGTAATACATAAAGCAAGGTTTGAAATAATAAACAAAAAGCCCCAAATAATATATGATGGAGGGCATAATGAAGAAGCAATTTTAAACTTCATAAATACAGTAAATACATATTATAAACAAAAAGAAAAAATATATATTATATCTATATTAAAAAGCAAAGATTACAAAACAGTGTTAAACTACTTATTAAAAGATGAAAAATCTATATTTATATTTACAAGTGGAAATGATGAAGAAAGATATGTATCAAGTGAAGAATTATATAAAACAGCCAAAAATACAACAAAAAACGATAAACTATACAAAATGAATTTAAAAGAAGCAATTTTATATGCAAAAAAGCAAGAAAATAAAGTTAGTTTTGTAGTAGGAAGTTTTTATATTTATGCAGATGTAAAAAATATATTGGAAATATAATAAAAAGCATTACTAATATTGCAATTGGAATAAAAATATTATATAATAGAATAGCTTTCGTAGAAATGCGAAAAAATAATAAAGTAATAAGTACTCAAAAACAATTGTAAGGAGGAAAAAATATGAAAGTAAAAGAAAAAGGAAATTACAAATTACCAAATTGGACTTTAGATGTTATGTGTACAGGAAAAGGCGGATGGAGACAGAAACACAAGCCTTGTTATGGAACATTAACATTGGAAGATGGAGATATCATCAAAAGAGGATATGATGATGATTTTGATTATGGATGCATATGTCCAGAATGTGGCTGCTTTACAGTAATTCCTAGAAAGGACATTCCAATAGAGGTACAGGAATATGCCCCTCGAATTGCAGGAAAAGGTTCTGATGATTATATGAGGCTTACAGAAGAAGAGAAAAAATTGAGCGAAAAGCTCTGATGGCGAAAAATAACCAATATTAATGATAAGTTAATATTGGTTATTTTTTACTTAAAAATCCTTACAAAAAACTTACAAACAATCAATTGTAATAAACATAAAAAAATGCTAAAATAAAAACAAGAATAAGACTTTCTAAGCTCATTCTTCGCTAAGAAAATCTAATTCTTCCACAATTATATTCTTAGTAAACTCACCGCTATTATAGATGACTTTCCTAAGAATATAAAAAAGAAGGGAGCACTAGAAAATGTCAAAAATATTAATAGTTGAAGATGAAAAAAATATATCAAAATTAATACAAGATACTTTAAGTCTAGCAAACTATCAATTTGATTGTAGTTTTGATGGAGAAGATGCACTCAAAAAGCTAAACGAAAACACATATGATTTAATTTTGCTAGATATAATGCTACCAAAATTAGATGGCTTTCAAATAGTAGAGCAAATGGAAAATAAAGATCTTCCAATTATATTCTTATCTGCAAAAAATGATGTAAGCACAATTGTAAAAGGCTTAAAAAATGGTGGAAAAGATTATATAACAAAACCATTTGAACCATTAGAGCTTTTAGCAAGAATTGAACTTCGAATGGAAAGTAAAAAGGAAAAAGAATATAATTTTAAAAATATAAAAATAAATGAAGAAGCAAGAACTGTATACAAAAATGAAGAAACAGTATATTTAGCACCAAAAGAATATGAATTATTTATATTACTTGTAAAAAATCAAAACAGAGTATTAACAAGAGATGAAATATTAAATAAAGTATGGGATATAAATGCACAAATAGAAACAAGAACAGTAGATTATCACATACAACAATTACGAAAAAAATTAGATTTAAAAGAAAATATAGTAACTGTAAACAAAATAGGATATATATTAAAAGAATAATAATTAAATAGGAGTAGATATAAAAATGGGATTTGGCCAAAAAATATTTCTAATGTCTTTTACACTCATTATAATAGCAATAAATTTGATAGGTATAAACATGATAAACTACACATATCAGTCTAACATAGAAAAAGAAATAGACAAAAATATGATTCAAATTAACAACATAATAAATGAGTTACAATATGGAATTAATAATATTTCTATGCTAGGAAATACTTATTTGAAAAATAATGTAAATATAGAAATATATGATGAAGGTAGAAGGATATATACAAATTTTAAAGAAGACTATTCAAAAATATTAGAACAAAAATTATTTATAGAAGAAGATAAAATGACAAGTGAGGAACTACATGATAGATATAGCGAATATAACCAGCAAGAAAAATATGAAACAGATGAAAATATAACTACATATGTAGAAGGCAATAAATTATTTATGAAAATGAGAAAATATACAAATGTAGTAGTAATAATGTCAAATATTTCAAAAATAAATAATATGAAAAAAGAGCAAATAGACTATTTTATAAGACTTAGCTTAGTATGTTCACTTACTATTGCATTCTTATTATCAATAAGTGTAAGTTTCATAACAAGAAAAATAAAGATATTAAACAAAACAGTAAAAGAGGTTGCAAAAGGAAATTATACAGCAAAAGTAAAAAAATTAGGAAATGATGAAATAGGAAATGTAGGTAAAAGTTTTAATAAAATGACTGCTGCACTTCAAAAAAATATTTCAGAAATAGAAAAAGTCTCAGAAAATAGAAAAAAATTTATAGGAAATTTAACACACGAAATAAGAACACCCTTAACTTCAATAGTAGGATATTCAAGCTTAATAAAAAATGGAAAGGTTGCAGACAAACAAATACTTTTAGAATACAATAATAGAATATACGATGAAGGAAAATATATAGAAGAAATCTCTCAAAAATTAATGGACTTAATGCTTTTAGAAAATGGAAGTATTAAAAAAGAAGAAATAAATTTGTCAGAAAAATTAAATAGAATAATTGAAGAAATGCAAGTTACATTTCCATATGTAGTATTCCAAAAGCAAATTGAAAAAGAAGTATATGTCAATTTTGACAAAACACTATTAAAAACTTTAATAATTAATTTAACAAAAAATGCAATAAATGCTTATGAAAATAACCCAATTGTAAGAATAGAACTAGATAGCAAGAAAGTTATAAAAGTGATAGATTATGGAAAAGGAATAAAAGAAGAAGAACTAGAAAAAATAAAAGAGCCATTCTACACTTTAAGTAAAGACAGAAACAGAAAATTTTCAGGAATGGGATTAGGACTTCCACTATGTATACAAATAGTACAAATGCAAGAAGGAATACTAGAAATACAAAGCCAAGAAAACAAAGGCACAAAAATTATAATAAAATTAGGAGAGAAAAATGAAATTTAAATCAATTTTAAAATTTATGCTAATAGGTAGTAGTATTATATGTTTATATATAAGTTTTATTTTGAATATAGAACATTTTACAATATCGTATAATAATAAAAAGCAAGAGCACAAAAATACATATTATAAAAGTGATAATAGTTCTGATATATTATCAAAAATAGGATATGCAATAGATGAATGTTTTAGTGAACCAACACAAAGTAACATAGATATAATAATAAATAGTAAAATTATAAGAAATATAATAAAAAAGTATAGTTATATAGAAGAAAATGCAATTGATAAATATATAAGTAAAATGCAAAAAAAGGGAAAAATAAAATTGTTATATGATAGAATGCTGTATATAGCAGAAGATGAATACCAATTAATATTCACACTAGATGTAAACAATATTGAATATAGGGCTTTAGATATAGGTAATATTAATATGGCTGGAGATGAAGAAAAAAGTACAAATGAAAATAAAAGTAAAATGTATGAAAATGTAAGAATTCAGCTACAAGAATTAGGAATAATAGAAAAATTTGGTTTTGAGCCAGAAACATTATATGTGCAATATTTTTACTCAAAACAGGAACTTCAAAATCAAAACTTAGATAAAGGAGTATATGTAATAGAAGATAACAAAAATCATATAAAAGTAGAAATAGAAGTACCAAGCTATAAAATTAAGAATTTGCAAGTTGGATTTGAAGACTATTTGACAACAGACTAAAATATAATAAAAAGAAGAAGTAAAATGATTGATATTGACGTAAGTGTAAGAAATATTGATATAATCAAATAGAAATTTTATGTAGAAATCTTTTAAGTAGTAATTACAAGAAGGGAGAAATAAAATGAAAAGTTTAGAAACGAAACGTAGGTATTATAAACGGAAAAAGGCAAAAATATGGAAGAGAATCCAAAAGATAGCACAAGAAGAAAATGTTCCAACCTGGAAAGCAAGGCTATACTTTTATTACAAGAAAGAAACAGCAGACTTTTTATATTTTAGAGAAGTAAGAAGACTGAAAAACTTTAAAAGTGAAGTAGGACATTATTTAGACGAAAACTCAGAAAATAATTCTATTGATACTATAGACTGGAGAGAACTTTATGAAATATTAGGAGAAGAAGCAACCAGTAAACTAAGTATAACATATATGCTTAAAATAATAGAAGTAATTTTAAGAAAAATAAAATGTTTAGCAACAGTAAATGAGGTTATTCCTTATGAATTTGAAGAAGAAGTTTTAAGTGAGTGTTATATGAAAGAAGAGACTTTTTCAGTAATACAAGATAGTATAAAAAGATATTTGCTAACAGAACTTCCAATTGGCTCTGAAATTTGCTTAGAATTGTTTAAGAAAATTGAGAGAGGACCACAGGAAGTAATATATATAGGAGGCGGTTGTACTCACCAATATGCAAACGAATACAATCAGGAAGTGAACCTATATATCAAAGTTAAGTTTTCATATTCTAAAGTTATATAAAATAAAAAAGGAGACATCTTATATAAGGTGTCTTCTTCCATATATGCATAAAGCCTTACAATTTACTTACAACAAGATTACAGAAAAACGATTGAAAAAGTATCAATAAAATAATATCCTCAATATAGAAAACAGAAATTAAAATAAATGTAAGAAAAAGTTAAGATTTAGTTAAGTACTTCTTAAAACCTTCTTCTAATTTATTATGTAGAATCATACTAGGAGGATAAATGTAATGAAAAAATATGAAGAATTTATAAAGAAAGAAAAATTATGTGATTTTCAACAATCAGAAGAATGGGCAAAAGTAAAAGAATTTTGGAAAAATGAAATAGTTATAGTTGAAGATGAAAATAAAAATATAATAGCAAGTATGAGTATATTAATTAGAAAATTACCGATATTTGGAAATATAATGTACGTACCAAGAGGTCCAATAGGTGAAATATATGATGAAGAAACTTTAAGAAAACTAACAACAAAAATGAAAGAAGTAGCAAAAAAATACAAAGCATTTGTAATTATAATAGAACCAAATGTAAAAAAAGAAAATAAAGAATTTTGTAGTTTAGTAAAAAAGCTAGGCTATAAAATAAATAGTAAAGCAATAAAATTTGACCAAGAAATACAAGCAAGACATAATTTTAGACTAAATTTAGAAAATAAAAGTGAAGACGAAATATTTAAATATTTCGCTTCAAAAACTAGATATAATGTAAGGTTGGCAACAAAAAAGGGTGTAATTGTAGAAGAGAAAAATAAAGATGGGATAGATGAGTTCTATGAATTAATGAAAGAAACAGGAAAGAGAGATAATTTTAGGACAAGACCAAAAGAATATTTCGAAAAAATATTAAAAGAATTTCCATATCAAACTAAAATATATATAGCCTACTATGAAAATGAACCAATATCAGCAATAATGCCAATGATATATGGAAACAAAATGTGGTACCTATATGGAGCAAGCTCAAATAAACACAGAAACTTAATGTCAACATACTTACTTCAATGGGAAATGATAAAACTAGCAATAAAAAATAATTGTAAAGTATATGACTTTAGAGGAGTTTCAATTGAGAAGCGGAGAACAGGATGGTTTATACAGGTTCAAGAAAGGTTTTGGTGGAGAATTTGTAGAGTTAATAGGAGAAATATATATACCATTTAAACCAATAAAATATTTCTTTTATAAAATTGCTAAGAAGGTATTTTGTAATTTGAGGTATGTAGCTTATAAAATAAAATGTAAATAATAAAATTTATAGGTAGACATTATATGTTTGCCTTTAAATTTTATTATAACTGAAAATAATGTCGATATTTTACGATGAAAAAAACTTGAAAGTTATATAAAAGTGTGATTTAATAACTATATTAGATTACATAAAAACATTTATTCTATTTAACTAAAAATTTATTCAAAAGAATTATTTCAAAATTTAAATCTTTAAAACCCAAGAAAGTTAAATAAAAATTAAAGTAAAGGAGGAAAGCTTATTTTATGCAATTTAAAATATAAAAAGAAAGGATAATATATGGAGGTCAATTAATAAAAGGAGATGATTAAGTTAAATATGCCAGTACAAGATATTATTAATATAACAGGACTAAAAGAAGAACAAATATTACAGATGAAAAATGAATTATAATAATAAAATATAATTCAATATAATAAGCATATTAAAGTAGAATATAGAATATAAATATAAAAGAGGCACTTTGTGAAAAATATGTGAATTTTAAAGTAATACTATTGACATTCAAAATAAAAAGGTATAAATTATTAGCAGTCTCGAATAAAGACTGCTAATTTTAATATTAGTAAATAATAAAGTATATTAAGGAGGTAATGTAAAAATGTTAAAACCATTAGCAGACAGAGTAGTAATTAAAATGATAGAAAATGAGGAGACTACAAAAAGTGGAATAATACTAGCAGGAAGCAATAAAGAAAAGCCACAATTTGCAGAAGTACTAGAAGTAGGATCAGGAACTGAAAAAGTAAAAATGGAAGTTAAAAAAGGAGATAAGGTAGTAGTAACCAAATATGCAGGAACAGAAGTTAAATATGAAGGCGAAGACCTAATTATAGTTAGCCAAAACGATATATTAGCAGTAGTGAAATAATGAATAATTAGAGGTAGGACTCCAAGTCTACCCATAGAAAAATTAAAAATATTCTAAAATTTAAAGGAGGACGAAAATTATGTCAAAAGAAATAAAATTTGGCGAAGACGCTAGAAAAAGCTTATTAAATGGAGTCAATAAATTAGCAGATACAGTAAAGGTTACATTAGGACCAAAAGGAAGAAATGTAGTACTTGATAAACAATTTGGTTCACCACTAATTACAAATGATGGTGTAACAATAGCAAAGGAAATTGAACTTTCAGACCCATTTGAAAATATGGGAGCTAGGCTTGTAAAACAAGTTTCAACAAAAACAAATGATGTAGCAGGAGATGGAACAACAACAGCTACAGTTTTAGCACAAAGTATGATAAAAGAAGGTGTAAAAAATGTAGCAGCAGGTGGCGACCCAATGGCTATAAAAAGAGGTATAGATAAAGCAGTAGAGCTATCAGTAAATGCACTAAGAAATATAAGTGTACCAGTTAATGGGAAAGAAGACATAGCAAGAGTTGCAAGCATATCTGCAAATAATGAGGAAGTAGGCAAACTAATTTCAGAAGCTATGGAAAAAGTTTCAAAAGATGGAGTAATAACAATAGAAGAATCAAAAACTTCAAATACAGAATTAAGTGTTGTAGAAGGTATGCAATTTGATAAAGGTTATGTTTCACCATATATGGTAACAGATACAGAAAAAATGGAAGCTATAATAGATAATCCATATATATTAATAACAGACAAAAAAATAAGTAATATACAAGAAATTTTACCACTACTAGAAACATTAATGCAAAGCTCAGGAAAATTAGTAATAATATGTGATGATGTAGAACAAGAAGCATTATCAACACTTATATTAAATAAATTAAGAGGTGTATTAAATGTAGTAGCAGTAAAAGCACCAGGTTATGGAGATAAAAGAAAAGAAATGCTACAAGATATTGCAATATTAACAGGTGGAGAAGTTATAACATCTGATTTAGGTCTAGAATTAAAAGATACATCCATAGAACAACTAGGAAGAGCAAAACAAGTTAAGGTAGAAAAAGAAAACACAATAATAGTAGATGGAATGGGAGAAAAAGGAGCCATAGCAGAAAGAGTAGCAAACTTAAAAGCTCAAATAGCAGAAGAAAAAAGTGAATTTACAAAAGAAAATTTACAAGAGCGCTTAGCTAAAATAGCAGGAGGAGTAGCAGTAATAGGAGTAGGTGCAGCAACAGAAGTAGAAATGAAAGACAAAAAGCTAAGAATAGAAGACGCACTATCTGCAACAAGAGCCGCTGTAGAAGAAGGAATAGTAGCAGGAGGGGGAACAGCTTTCTTAAATATAATAGAAGAGGTAGAAAAAGGAATACAAAACTTAGAAGCTGACGAAAAATTAGGAGCAAATATAGTATTAAAAGCACTACAAGAACCAGCAAAACAAATAGCAATAAATGCAGGTTTAGAACCAGCAGTTATAATAGAAAAAGTAAAAAATAGTGAAAAAGGAATAGGTTTCAACGCTGCAAATAACACATATGTAGATATGAAAAAAGTAGGAATAGTAGACCCAACAAAAGTATCAAGAAGTGCACTTCAAAATGCAGCATCAATAGCATCAATGGTACTTACAACAGAAAGTATAGTAACAGAAAAGAAAGAAGAAAAATGTTCTTGTGGAAGCCATAATGATATGGAAACAGGAGCAATGGATGGAATGTACTAGGTAAATTTCTCCATTATATGGAGAAATTTAGTTAATAGTGAATAATTATAAATATAAGGGCACATGGTTTTGTGCCCTTATGCTAAATGAATAGTAAAAAATGAAGAATACAAATTTTTAGAATTTGATGTAATAGTAGGAGCTTTTTAGCCTACTATTTTTAAATCCAAGTTGCGAAATTTATGCAAATATGATAAGCTTTAAAATAAATACTTTTAAGAAATTAAAAAAGTTACAAAAAATAAAAAAATGATACTAACGAGATACTAACCTGATAAAGTTTTATACAATCCCATAGAGATTTTTGAACAAAAAATACAAAATAAAAGTTTATTTTGAAAAAATTAGATAGAGAAATAAGTCAAAAAAATAGTTTACGAAATGTTTTTTTGACTTATTATTTTTTGTCTGTTTTAATATACTTTTTTTGAAAATAATGTTATAATTATAGCAATAACTAGTAATTTGTAGGGCAGGTAATTAAGTCGAAAATTACTTGTCCTTTATGATATATTAGTGTATATTTTTATAAAATATTTAGAAAAATATCTAAATGACTATTGACAAAATTAAGTAAAAGAAATATACTCTATTTAGATAAATATCTAAATGAAAAAAGAGGTAATAATATGGGAATGTCAGAAACATTAAAAGCTATTTCAGATCCAGCAAGAAGAGAAATATTAGAAATGCTAAAAGAAGGGAAAAAGACAGCAGGAGAAATAGCAAGTAGATTTGACTTAACAGGAGCAACAGTTTCATATCATTTATCAACGTTAAAAAAAGCAGGACTAATTGCAGAAACAAAATATAAGAAATACATTTTTTATGAATTAAACATTTCTGTATTTGAAGAAGTTTTAATTTGGATAAAAGGATTAGGAGGTAATCTTAATGAAAAAAATTAATATAAAAAGTTTAATAATTATATCAACTGTATGCTTATTGCCAATTATTTGTGGGTTAATATTTTATAATTCATTACCAGAAAGCATTGCAATACATTGGGGAATAGATAATAATCCTAATGGATACTTTTCAAAACCAGCATTTGTATTTGGAATGCCTATAATAATGGCAGCATTACAAGTATTTTGTTGTATTGTCAGCGATTGGTCTGATAAAAATCCAGAGGCTAATAAAAAGGCTGTTACAGTTTATAAATGGATTATTCCTATTATTACAGTAGTTATGTATGCTGTTACTATTGCAATTGCTCTTGGAAACGACTTAGACATAAGAAAAATTGTAATCGTCATATTAGGTATTTTATTTATCATTTCTGGTAACTACATGCCAAAGGTAAGAAGTGATTATTATATAAATTCAAAAGTATTTTGGGTAAAGAATAAAGATGAAAAATTAGTAAATAAAGCCATAAAGGTTACTGCATATGGATTTATTGGTTTTGGAATATTATTTATTTTAAGTATATTATTTGATGTAGCAGTAAGTATAGCTGTGGTAATAGCAATAATATTATTTAGTGTATTTATTTATCTATATGTATATATAAAAAGTAGAAAATAGAAAGGAAAGAATTTGGCTATGAGAAAAAATATTCTTGAAATTCAAAATTTAACAAAATATTATGGCAAAATAAAAGGAGTAGAAAATTTATCCTTAAAATTAGAAGAAGGAGAAATATTTGGATTTATTGGACCTAATGGAGCTGGAAAATCTACAACTATTCGTTCTATAATGAACTTAATCAATAAAACAAGTGGAAAAGTTTTAATAGAAAACAGAAAATTTGATAAAAATGATGTAGAAATAAAAGAAAAAATAGGTTATTTACCAAGTGAAATATATTTATATGATGATTTAACGGTAAAAGAGATGCTAGATTATCACGAGAGTTTCTATAAAAAAGATATTCATAAAAGAAGAGTAGAATTGGTAAAAAGATTAGAGTTAGATGAAAAAAAGAAAATAGAAGATTTATCATTAGGAAACTTAAAGAAACTAGGAATTATATTAGCATTAGCACATGAACCTAAAATATTAATTTTAGATGAACCAACAAGTGGACTTGATCCAATTATGCAAAATGTTTTTTATGGTTTATTAAAAGAAGAAAAAGCAAAAGGAAATACGATATTTTACTCAACCCATATTTTAAATGAAGTTTCTAAAATTTGTGATAGAGTAGGAATCATCAAAGATGGAGGCTTAATTAAAGTAGAAAAAGTAGAAGATTTATCTAAAAAGGCTCTAACATTTGTTACAATAACTTCAGAAGAATTAAAAGAAATTATACAAGATTTGAAGGTAAATATTATTTCAGAAGATGGAAATACTGTTAAATTTGGAAATCATTTGCCACATGATGAATTAATAAAGAAACTTTCAAAATATAAAATTGACAGAATTTTAATAGAAGAAGCAACACTTGAAGATATATTTTTACATTATTATAAATAAGGGGGGATAAATCATGTTTAAAAGAGAAATGAAAATAAATTTTAAAAGTTTTGTAATATGGGCATCTATTTTAATAGGACTATTCTTAATAGTATTTCTAGTTTATCCATCTATTATAAATAGTGAAAATATGGAAATGATGGATGAAATGATGAAAATGTTTCCAGAAGAGATGTTAAAAGCATTTAATATGGATATTTCAAGTATTGATACAGCTTTTGGATGGCTAAAAACAGAAGGTTTTGTATTTGTACTTTTAATAACAGGAATTTATAGTGGTATTTTAGGATCAAATATTTTATTAAAAGAAGAAAGTGACAAAACAATTGAGTACTTAAATAGTGTGCCAGTAGCAAGAAAAAATATAGTAATAAACAAAATACTTTGTGGACTATTCTATATTATTTTAATGGTAGCAATCGTTGGAATATTTAATTTCATAGGGTTAAGTTTGAGTGGAGAATTTGATAAAAAATCATATATATTATTAAGCATAACACCATTATTTACAGGGGTAGTTATATTTGCAATATGTTTATTTTTATCAACATTTACACATAAAACAAAGAAAACACTTGGAATAAGTTTAGGAATAGTATTTGCAAGTTATTTTCTAAATATCATATCAGAAATGGGAGAAAGTACAGAATTTCTAAAATACATATCAATTTTTACACTTGCAGATATTCGTAATGTAATAGTAAATGTGTCAATCAACCCAGTAATGATTGTATTAACAATACTAATTACAGCAATATTTATGACATTAACTATCGTTCGCTATGAGAAAAAAGAACTTATATAATCAAAGAGAATAATGCAAATTCGTAAAAGCAGATAATTCAACTTTATTTGAAACTATCTGCTTTCTATGTTATAATCATTTCGACAAATTACAATCTATCGAGGAGGTATAAAATAATGGATAAGAAAAAAATAATGAATTGGATAATAGCAATAATAGTTGCTATTGTATATTTAACAGTAAGCATTATATTTAAGGCTTGGGCATATTCTTGGCTTATATGGGTAGTTTATGCAATTTATAGATTTATAGTAAAATAGACAAACTACAAGTCAAATTAGGAGTGGGATTAAATATGTTTAATTTAAGGAAAGAAACTATGAAAAAGAATATATTTTTAATACTATCAAATATATCAGCATTTATATTTATAGCAGGTTTAATGTGTACTGCTTTAGGAGATGATAGCCCCGTCAAATTTATAGTAAATGGAAGTCCTATAAAATTGATAGTACCACCATTATTAGTTTTTGTTGTTAGCTTTATATTATATAGAAAAAGTAAAAATACAATAAAAGCAAATACAAAGTAACTACAAACTTACAAATTGTTGAGTAGGAGGAAATAATTTGAAAACCTTAATTACTTATGCTAGTAAAACAGGAACAACAGAAAAATGTGCTAAAGAGATAAATAGGCAATTAAAAAATTCCAAAATGGTAAATATATTAAATCAAAATGAAGATATAAACAGATATGATTGTATTGTTGTTGGTACTCCAATTAGAATGGGAATGATAGACAAAAAAATAAAAAAGTTTTGATTAGTAATATTGAAACACTAAAATCAAAAAAGGTAGCATATTTTATTTGTTGTGGTTTTAATGAAAATTGGAAAAGTTATTATGAACAGAATATTCCAAAAGATTTATTAGATACTGCCATTATTTATGATACTTTAGGAGGAGAAATGGATATACAAAAACAAAAAGGATTCGATAAATTTATTACAAAGATGGTAAGTAAAAACATAGAAAAAGATAAAGAAATAAAAATATTAAATGAAAATATTGATAGATTTATAAGAGCATTAAGTTAATAACAAGTTTTTGTTATGATAACTGGAGGTGGTAAAAATAAGTTACTGGTGGATATGGTTTATAATACTATTTTGTTATATAATAATACCAAGAAAAAATAAGTTATATTTAGGAATAATAAATAGAAAAAAGAAAGGGAGGAAAAGAAAAATGCCACAAGAATTAATGAAAGAATTTATAGGAAAAGTATGCACAATTATATTATTTAATGAATCGTTTGGAGTACAAGGGAAAATAGTTGCAGTAGAAGATAATTGGATAAAAGTTGAAGAAAAAAACAGAGTTCGTTTAATTAATGGAGATATGATAAGAGATATATCAATAGCACCAGAAAAGTATCAAAAGTAACTACAAAATTACAATATATCAAGTAGATAGTTTAATTGCTATCTCTTTTGGCAATATAGAAATTATTAAATATATTTGTTAATTCCTGTGGAGTTTCTTTAAAGTTGTTCTTAATCCAATAGTAATAAAGATTATATAAACCACCAGAAATAAAAGCATAATGATATTATCTGGAGCAGATGGAGAAGATGATACAATTTTATGGCTATAAAACTTGAATGTTAATAAGCATTGCTTGTAGCAACGGACAATTCTTGGTGTTAGAATAGATATATGGACACATTTTATGAGAGAGTGTATAATAAATTA
>CAMXOP010000025.1 GCA_947245665.1 uncultured Clostridiaceae bacterium | reverse complement strand
ATGGTTTTATGATAACAGCAATTATAACATTATTAGCAATAGCTATAACATATTTATTAACAAAAATACTAAAAAAGGACAGGCAGGTATATGAAAAATTACCAATTGGGTATTATTTATGTATTTCAAATATTTTAACAATTATAATAATAAATACCTTAGCTTGTAGGTGATAAAATGAATATTTTAAGAAAAATAAAGTCAAATAAAGCAGCAACAATGGCAGATGTTATTATAGGAATGCTAATACTTATAATATTTACAGGAATTTTAACAACAAGTTTTTACCAAATATATAAGCATAATATTTCAATAAGAATAAATGCAATAGCAGTAGATTATGCAATAAAAATATTTGAAGATATAGACAAAATGCAATATGAAGAAGTAGAAAATAACTTAAATAATAATCTTAGAGAAAACTATGATATAAAAGATAATTATCAAATAAATTTAGTTGTGCAAAATTATAATCAAGAAGATAAAACAAAAGAGGATATAATAAAAATAATAACACTAAACATAAAATATAAGTCAGTTGACGAAAGTGAAACCTATACAGTAAAAAAACTAAAAATAAAAGAAATGTAGAGGAAGGGAAAAAGTGAAGTCAGAAAAAGCTATAACATTAACAAGTTTAATAATTTATATAGTGCTACTTATATTGGTAGTAGGTATTTTAACTAATATAAGTGAGTATTTTCATAGAAATACCTCCTATATAACAGAAATGGGAAAATACGTTTCAGAATTTAATAAGTTCAATATGTACTTTATAGAAGATGTTAAAAAAAATTCAGACATATATAGTATAGAAAAAGATAAAGTAATTTTTGAAGATGGAACAATATACACATTTGCAAATGAAGCAATTTACCGAAATAAAGTAGAAATATGTAGTAATATCCATATTTGTATGTTTGATCAAAAAGATCAAATAGATAATAATAATTTTATAAAGAAAATTATTAATGTAAGAATGGTAATAAGAGGTTCAAAAATATTTGAAACTGAAAATGACTATGTTTTAAAATATTGGTAGATATGTAATTTTTGGTAATTAGAATATTAATATATATTTGCACACCAAAATATAGTATAATATTATTGTATACAAAAGAAGGAGGAACAAATATGGCAGGAAAACAAAAACAACCAATAGGAATAGAGTTAGCAAAAAGAAATTTAATAACAGAAAATGATATAAACAGTGCATTAGAATACAAAAGAAATCATCCAGGAAAGAAATTAGGGGATATAATTAATATATTAGGACTATGTGATCCACAACAATTAATTGAAGCAATAGGAGATATACTAGACGAAAAGGCAATACTATTAAAAGAAAGTGATATAAAAATAAATATACAAGACTATATATCAATAGATATAATGAAAAAAAATAAAGCCATACCATTTGAAGAAGAAGCAGGAAGAATAAAAGTATGTTTTGCAGATACAACAAATAAAAGAGCAATAGAAACAATAAGACTATTATTACTAAATAAAGGGTTAGTAATGATAAAATATATAACATTTGAAAGCAATATAGAAAAAATATTAAATTCAATTGGAGGATTAACAACCGAAAGAATAAATCCTAATGGAGATATAACAGGACTAATAGATAATATTATAAAAAATGGAATGGAGAAAAGAGCAAGTGATATCCACTTCGAACCAATGCAAGACATAATAAGAGTTAGATACAGAATAGATGGAGAGTTAATAACTGCAATAACATTAGATAACGAAAAACAACATCAAATAATAGGAAGATTAAAAGCAATATCAAATATGCATCAAGAAAAGCAAGAATCACAAGATGGTAGAATACTATTATATCCAGATTATAATATACGTGTATCTTCGCAAAAAAATGTATATGGAGAAAAATTTGTATTAAGACTGTTAAAGAAAAACTCTGGAATAAAGAAAATATTTGATTTAGGATTCCCAGATGATGAAAAATTAGTAAAGAAGAGTTTTAAAAAAAGAAACAGTATTACAATAATAGCAGCACCAACAGGAGAGGGAAAAACAACAACATTATATAGTATAATAGACTTACTAAATAAACCAGAACTTAATATAACAACAATAGAAGACCCAGTAGAAATTCGTATAGATGGATTAAACCAAGTAGAAATAGATAGTAAAACAACATTTTCAGATTCATTAAGAACAGTATTAAGGCAAGATCCAGACATAATATTACTAGGAGAAATAAGAGATAAAGAAACAGCTGAAATAGCAATGAGAGCTGGACAAACAGGTCATTACGTATTATCAACAATACATACTATAGATAGTATAGAAGTAATAACAAGGCTAAGAAAAATGGGAATATCAAACTATGATATCTCTAGTACACTTGCATCATCAGTGTCACAACGTTTAGTAAGAAAAGTATGTGAACACTGCTCACATGAAAGAGAATTTAATGAAAACGAAAAAGAAATAATGAATAATATAGCAAGTAAATATGGAGTAGAGCTAGACTTTACAGGAAAGAAAACATATGATGTTATAGGATGTGAAAAGTGTAATAATACAGGTTTTTATAATAGAATTGCAATATTTGAAGTTTTAGATATAAATGATAAAATAAGAGAACTAATAGCTAATAATGCATCAAGTATGGAACTAAAAAATGAAGCATTAAAACAAGGTTTCAAACCATTAATAGTAGATGGGTTAAATAAAGTATTAAACGGTATTACAACATTGAATGAACTAAATAATAAATTGGTAATTTATTAGAGGCAAATGTCAGAAGGTAAAAAACAGAAATACAAAGAGTAAGAGTATATATTACAAAAATGTTAATAGGTAAATAAAAAATATCATGAAAATTATTGAAGCAATTAATTAAAACCTAACTTCTGACATCTGAAAAGAAAAGGAGAAATCAAATGATAAACATAGAACAGATATTAAAAAAAGCAAAAGAAATAGATGCATCAGATGTGCATTTAGTATGTGGATTAAAACCAATGCTTAGAATTTCAAGAGACCTAAAAGAAATAGAAGAAATGCAACAATTAGAAGAAGAAGATATGTATGATATATATGATTATTTTGTAAGAGGAAATTTAGATAAAGATGCAGTATTTAAAGAAACAAAAAAATTAGATACATCTTTTGAATTTGAAGATATCCGCCTAAGAGTAAATATATCATATTCAGATGAAATACCTACATTCACATTAAGGCTTATAAAAAGTACATTACCAAAATATGAGGACTTAGGAGTACCAGATATAGTAAGAAGAATGACATATCAACCACAAGGTTTAATACTGGTAACAGGAAAAACAAACTCAGGAAAAACAACAACATTAAATGCATTAGTAGATGATATAAATGAAAACCAAAATAAAAAAATATTAACACTAGAAAGCCCAGTAGAATATAGGCATACATCAAAAAAATCAATGATAGTACAAAAAGAAGTAGGAAGAGGAAGAGACTGCCTATGCTATAGTGATGGTGTAAAAAACTCATTAAGAGAAGACTGTGACATTATAGTAGTAGGGGAGATACGTGATAGAGAAACAATGGAAGCAGCAATAGAAACAGCAGAATCAGGACATTTAGTAATAGGAACACTACATACAAAGTCATGTGCAGAAACATTAGATAGGTTAATAAACTTCTATGAAGTTAGAGACCAAGCGCAAATAAAATACTTAATGTCTACACTATTAAAATTAGTAGTATCACAAAGACTTCTAAAAGGAAGAGATGGAAAATTAGTATTAATACCAGAAGTTATGGTAGTAGATAATATAATAGCAGGAATTATAAGAAAAGAAAAAATAAGTGTTTCAGAAATAGAAGATGCAATACAAAGTAACTCAGAAAAAGGAAGTATAGGATTAATAAACTCTTTGGCAGAATTATTTGTAGAAGATAAAATAACATTAGAACAAGCAAAATCACAAATAGAAGAGAAAAATTTGGAGATACTAAATAGAACAATAATGCAATTAAAAATAAAAAAAGGAAACAGATAGTATAAAAAGGTGGAGGAAGCAAGAAAATGCCAGAGTATGTATATAGGGCAGTAACTAAAAATGGAGTAATAGTAAAAAATAAAGTAGAAGAATCAAGTAAACAAGCATTAATTAAAAAACTAAAAGGAAACGAATTAATGCCTATTCAAATTGTGCAAGTAGGATATATAGGAAGAAAGCAAAAAAAAGTTAAAAAGAATGTTACAAACATAGAAGATATAATGAAAACAGCCAACTCTACTAATATATTAAAAAATCAAGGAGTGAAAATATCAGCAGTAGAAAAAATAAACTTAGCATTATCAGCAACAGAAAAAATTACAACAAGAGACCTAGTAATATTTACACAAAATTTCTATTTATTGAAAAAGGCTAATTTCAACAATATACATGCTTTAAGTACAATAATACAGAGTACAGAAAACTTATCATTTAGAGGAATATTAGAAGACATTTTAGCAGGAGTTGAAGCGGGAGACTACATGTATACAACAATGGAATATTATTCAAACGTATTTCCATATATCTATATAAATATGATAAAAGTAGGAGAACTTTCAGGTTCACTAACTACATCATTAGAACAAGCAGTAAAATACCTAGATGATTCATCAGATCTAACTAGGAAAGTAAAAAAGATATTAATACCAAATATCATACAATTCGCATTATTATTAGTATTGCTATTTGTAGGAACTCTAGTAGCAGTACCAGCGATACAAAGTGTATATGACTCAGTAGGAAGTAGCTATGAATTACCAAAAATAACAGTATGGTTTTCAGGAGTAGTAAATTGGTTATTAAAATACTGGTATATACCAATAGGTCTTATAACAGCAGTAATAAGTTCAATAATATTTTATATAAATACACCAAAAGGAAAATACAATTTTCACTATTTCAAATATACAATGCCTATATTTGGAAAGCTAATATATAGTTTAGATTTTTCAAGATTTATAAAAGCAATGTTATTAAACCTAAACAATGGAATGAGAATACAAGATGCATTAGACGTAAGTAAAAACGTTGTAAATAATTATGTATTTTTATCAATGGTAGAAACATCAATAAATAATATATTAATAGGTCAATCATGGATAGACCCATTTGAAAGGTCAGGTTTATCATCATCAATGATAACAGAAATGTTAAAAATAGGAATGCAAACAGACCTTGCAGAAATGATGGAAAAGCTAGTAGAATATATGGAAATAGACATAGATAATATATTAGAAAAAATAATGAAAGTACTTCCAGAGTTAGTGTACTCAATAGTAGGAGTAGTGTTGATATTCTTTGTATTAGTAGTATTAGTACCAATATTAGAGACTTATATGGGTAATTTCTTATTTGATGCAGCAGGAGTTTAACATTCCCCATTCCCATTGGGGACGTTTCCTAATGGGATATCTGTCACTTTTGGGAATTTATAAATTAAGATGTGGAGGTGATTGCATGAAAATAGGAGTAGACTTAGGTGGAAGCCATATAGCAGTTGGAGTAATAAGTAAAAGAAATACTATAATTGCTAAGAGAGAAAAGGATATAGTAGAAGTGCAAAAAATAGAGGATATAAAGCAATATATAGTAGATAATATAAAATTGCTTATAAGTCAAGTTCTAAAAGATGTAGGAGCTCCAAGCCTTGTAATATCAAAAATAGGAATAGCAACACCAGGAAAAATAAAAAACAATATTATATATGATATATATAATTTAGGAATTAAAGAATTTAAATTAGCCCAAATATTAAAAGAATATTATAATGTAGAAGTAAATGTAAGAAATGATGCAAAATGTGCAGCACTTGCAGAAAAGAAAATAGGAAACCTTCAAAATTATGATGACTCAGTATTTTTATGTTTAGGAACAGGAATAGGAGGAGCAACATTTATAAATGGAAGAATGTTAGAATATGCAAAACACATAGGCTCTGAATATGGCCATATGATAATAAAAAAAGATGGTTTAAACTGTAAATGTGGAAATAAAGGCTGTTTTGAAAAATATGCTTCAATGAAATCACTAAAAAATGGAGTTATAGACTTATTAAAATTAGATGAAAATACATCATCAGAAAAAATATTGGAAATTTTAATTAATAAAGTAAATAAAAATGAAGAAAAGGTAAATAATTATATAGATGAATATATAGATAATTTATTAACAGGGTTATCAAATATAATAAATATAATAGAACCAGAAGCAATTTGTATTGGAGGAAGTTTTGTATATTATGAAAAAGTATTATATACAAAATTAATAGAAAAGATAAATTCCAGAAAATATAATTGTAATATACCAGAAATAGTTTTAGCCAAATTAGGAAATGATGCAGGAATGATAGGAGCCCTGCTGTAAAAAGTGTAAAATTTGACAATTAATTAAAATTATGCTAAAATAACAAATAGTGGTTACCAAAAAAGGTAAAGAAGAGATTTAAATTTATATAAAAAGATTAACCTTAAAAGAGAGAAAAAAGAGAATAATAAAAATAAAAAGGATAATCTATAAATTATTAAAGAGAGTTTTTTAAAGTTATTTTAGTAATAATAGTAAATAACATATGAAATATTCATATGTAGTTTAAGTTTGTGTTTAAAAAATAAAAAAGCATCTTTAATAATGAATTAAAGATGTTTTTTATATAATAGGAAGTACGATATTTTAATTAAAAATGTAGGAGTGAGCAATGCTCATCAGCATGCAGAAGCCACTTTCTTGTTTATAGAAAAAATATAGAACCTTAAATTATGATGCTCAAAGTAAAATAAACAATTTATATTTTTAAAAGAAAAATCGGTTAAAAATATAGTGAAGATAAAGAGGCCTAAGTTCGAAAATATATATTAGAAAATGATACCATTGAGCCTTCTTTTAATAAATAAGAAAAATAAAAAAATTTAAATTTGCACCATATGGGCACAGAGGGCTGTGCCATTAAATTTTAATGTAATACAAAATGCTAATTAAAACTAAAAGTTTAGCACACACTAAAAAGGGAAAAATAATAAAAAAGTAGGTTAATAAAAATATAAATTTAGAGAAGAAAAACACTAATAAAAAAGAAAGGAAGAAAAGAAAATGCCAAATGAGATAAAAGACATACAAAAAGAAAATGATCCTTCTAAACAGTTAAATAAGAGACCAAGAAGGACAAACCGAATTACTTCAAGAAAAAATACAGAAGAGAATTCAAATAAACAAGAAAAGATTGAGAAAAGACAAACAAAAACTAGTAACACTAAAAGAAGGACAAACACGAAAAATGAAAAAAACAATAAAGAAAAACTAAAAGAACAAACAGATAATTTAGAAAAGAAAAATACACAAACAAGAGTGAGAAAACAAAAAAATATCACAGAAAAAGTAGATGAAAAAAGTTCAAATAAAGTAAGAAATAATAAGACTAAAGAAAATAAAAAAGAAAAATTTGAATTTAAAAAGCCAAAGTTAAAAGTAATAGCTTTAGGTGGACTAGAAGAAATAGGAAAAAATATGACTATATTTGAATATGAAGATGATATAGTAATAGTAGACTGTGGTTTAGAATTCCCAACAGATGATATGTTAGGAGTAGACTTAGTTATTCCAGATACAACATATTTAGAGCGAAATAAAGAAAAAATAAGAGGAATAGTAATAACACATGGGCACGAAGATCATATAGGTTCAGTTCCATATTTCTTAAAGAAAATGAATGTGCCAATATATGGTTCAAAACTAGCAATAGGATTAATAGAAAACAAACTAGAAGAACACAAACTATTAAGAGGAGCAAAGCTAAAAACTGTAAAACCAGGACAAACAATAAATTTGGGAAAAATGAAAGTAGAATTCATACGTAGTTGCCATAGTATACCAGATGCAATGATGCTTGCAATATACACACCAGCAGGAATAGTAATGCATACGGGAGATTTTAAAATAGACTATACACCTATAAATAGTGAAGCAACAGATTTAGCAAGAATAGCAGAGATAGGCAAAAAAGGAGTTTTACTATTACTTTCAGATAGTACAAATGCAGAAAGAAAAGGATACACAATGTCTGAAAGAACAGTAGGAGCTGAATTTGATAAACTATTTGTAAATTGTAAAAAAAGAATAGTAGTAGCAACATTTGCATCAAATGTACACAGAATTCAACAAATAGTAAATTCAGCTGTAGAATATGGTAGAAAAATTGCAGTATGTGGAAGAAGTATGATAAACACAATAGAAACTGCAAGAAAACTAGGATATATGGATGCGCCAGAAAACTTATTTATAGATATAGATATGATAAAAAACTATCCAGAGGAAAAACTAGTAATAATTACAACAGGAAGTCAAGGAGAAACAATGTCTGCTTTAACTAGAATGGCAGCTGGTGAGCACAGAAAAGTAGAAATAACACCAAATGACTTAATAATAATTTCTGCAACACCAATACCAGGAAATGAAAAGCTAGTTTCAAAAGTAATAGATGACTTAATGCAAATAGGTGCAGAAGTAATATATAATGATATGCACGTATCAGGTCATGCTTGCCAAGAAGAGCAAAAATTAATACTTTCACTAGTAAAACCACAATATTTCATGCCAGTACATGGAGAATATAGACAATTAAAAGCACATAAAGAAACAGCTCAAATGATGGGAATAGAATCAGAAAATATATTTATGAGTGTAAATGGTAGAATATTAGAAATAAATGAAGAAGGTGCAAAACTAACAGGCTCAGTACCATCAGGAAAAATACTAGTAGATGGATTAGGCGTAGGAGATGTAGGAAGTGTAGTATTAAGAGATAGACAACACTTATCACAAGATGGCTTAATAGTAATAGTAATGACAATGGATAACGCTACAGGGGAAATAGTAGCAGGGCCAGATGTAATAACAAGAGGTTTTGTATATGTAAAAGAATCAGAAAACTTAATGGACGACGTAAAAAAAGCAATAAGAGAAGAAGTAGCAACCTTAGAAGAACAGGGAATACGTGATTGGGGAGCAATAAAATCAACATTAAAAGATCATATAAGAGACTATATATTCCAAAGAACAAAAAGAAACCCAATGATATTGCCAATAATTATGAATTTGTAAAATTATATTTTACAGCTAAACATGTTTTTATGATGTAGGGCTTTATATCTAATAGGAATACCCAATATAATTTACTTAATTAAACGTATATTTCAAAGTTAAAATTGTATAAAGGGTGAAATTCAGTATTCCCAAGATGTATTACTTACCGATTTAGTCCCTACGTTGTGAAAAAGTTACTATGAACTGTAACCTTATAGAATTATCAGCTAGATTTCTAGCTGATTTTCTATTGTAAAATAAATAAAAATTTGTTATAATAATTGAGAATAAGAAAGAAGGGGAAATTTATGGATTATAAAGATTTAGCAAATTTAATATTTCCAGAAGTAAAGGAAATTTCATATTACGAAGAGAAATATAAAAAAAGAGAATTATCAGAAGGAGCAATAATAACAAGGTTTGCACCAAGCCCAACGGGTTTTGTACACTTAGGTTCACTATACCAAGTAGTGATAGCAAGAAAAATGGCTAAACAAACAGGTGGAGTATTCTTTTTAAGAGTAGAAGATACAGACCAAAAAAGAGAAGTAGAAAATGGTGTAACAGGAATAATAGAATCATTAAAAGATTTTGGATTAACACCAGATGAAGGAATGATAAATGAAACAGAAGAAATAGGAGAATATGGACCATACAAACAATCTCTAAGAAAAGATATATATCAGGCTTATGCTAAATATTTATTAGAACAAGGTAAAGCATATCCATGTTTTGCAACTCCAGAAGAATTAGAAGAAATGAGAACAAAACAAGAAGCTGCAAAAATACGCCCAGGATATTATGGAGTATGGGCAAAATATAGAAATTTAACACTAGAAGAGGCAGCAGATAAAATAAAGAATGGAGACCCATATATTATACGTTTAAAATCACCTGGAAGAGAAGATAGAAAAATAAAACATCATGATGTAATAAAAGGAAATGTAGATTTTCCAGAAAATGATCAAGACATAGTAATAATAAAAGCAGATGGACTTCCAACATACCATTTTGCACATGCAGTAGATGATCACTTAATGGGAACAACACATGTAATACGAGGTGATGAATGGTTATCATCAGTACCATTACACTTACAATTATTCCAAATGTTAGAATTTAAAGCACCTAAATATGCACATATAGCACCAATAATGAAAGAAGATGGTGGAGGAAAACGTAAACTAAGCAAACGTAAAGACCCAGAAGCAGCAGTAAGCTATTATACAGAAATAGGAGTTCCAAAAGAAGCAGTAACAGAATACTTACTAAATATAGCAAACTCAAACTTCGAGTTATGGAGAAAACAAAACCAAAATGCTTCTGTAGATGAATTTGAACTACAACTAAATAAAATGAGTGTAAGTGGAGCTTTATTTGATATAGTAAAAATACTAGATATAGCAAAAACTGTAATATCAAAATATACAGCAGAGGCAATATATGAAGAAGCAAGTAATTGGGCAAAAATATATGATGAAGAATTATACAAATTATTAGAAGATAAAGAATATGCATTAAAAGTATTTGGAATAGAAAGAGGAAATGCAAAACCAAGAAAAGACATAGCAAAATGGTCTGATGTAAAAGAAAACATAGAATATATGTATGATGATGAATTCTATGGAAAAGAAAGAACATATGAGTATCAAAAAGTAGTAGATAAAGGATTAATAAACAAAATAATAACATTATACATGGAAAAATATTATAACGAAAATGACGACAAACAAGCATGGTTTGACAAAATAAAAGATTTAGCCGAAGAAGTAGGATTTGCAAGAGAAGTAAAAGAGTGGAAAAAAGAGCCAGAAAAATGGCCAGGACATGTAGGAGATATAAGCACAGTACTACGAGTAGCATTAACTTCAAAATCAAATACACCAGATATGTACGAAATAATGAAAGTATTAGGGAAGGAAAGAATATTTAAACGCTTTGAACAAGCGATGAAATAATAATTCGAAGTCAGAAAGTTAAAAATAACTAGGAATAAAATTATAGTGGATTAATAGTTAAGGAATACCTATGAGAACTTACTGAATTATACCATATATATTGAAATTGAATAATTAATAAAGAACAATACAAACTTATGTGTTTGATGGAGAGGGGCGCATTGCTTGTGCGTTCTTCGAAGTAAATTGCTTTAGAATCAGATACTTGTCAATAGTAATGCACAATGGAATGATGTTTATAAATAATACAAATGAAGTAATGTACAAGAAATAATGAAAGAAAAAGGTATTGATATAAATATAATACAAAAAATAACACATTAACAAAAGAAAAGATTGAAGAACTATAAGGCAAAAGGAGTAAAAATGGAATATAATATAGGAGATATAGTAAGAACAAAAAAGCAACACCCATGTGGAAGCAAATTGTGGCAGATAACAAGAGTAGGAGTAGACTTTAAATTAAAATGCTTAGGTTGTGGGCATCTAATAATATTAGAAAGACCAAAAGCATTAAAGATGATAACGAAAAAAATAGAGGATGGAGAGTAGAAAAAAATGGCAAATTATGCAATTCATATAGCAATTGCAAAGGAATATATGAAAAATCATAAAGGATATAATGAAGAAGAATTTATAAAGGGAACTATAGCACCAGATCTAGTACAAGATAAAACTACTACACATTTTTCAAATATGAGTTCAAAAGCAAATTTAGAGGAATTTTTAAAAAAGTATTCAATAAAAGATAGTTATTATGCAGGGTGGTTTTTACATTTAATAGTAGATAAAAAGTTCTATATAGAGTATCTAAATGACTGGGATAATAGAGAAGATGCAAGTCAAGTAAAATTATACTGTGATTACGATATAATAACTAAAGAGATTGTAAAAAAATATAATATAAAATTTCCAAAAGAGATAGAGAGATATAATATAGAAAAAGAAGGAAAAACAAATTATATAAAAGAAGATACTATTTTTGAATTTATTAATAAGATAGGGAAGATTAATATAGAAGAATATATATAAATTTATTAATATATAGTGAAAACCAAGAGGAAGGACCTCTTGGTTTTCTGGGGTTTACTCCAAACTATGCTGATTTTTTTCTTCTGATTTTTTTGAAAGCAGGAAGAAGCTCGTTGATATGCTGATCTTTCAAAGCCCTGTCATAGAACTCAATTTCAGATGAAATTATATTAATTTCATTTTTCATCTCATCGATTTTAATAAACGATGTTTTGAGCATATGTGAAAGATGTTTGCAAGCAATCATGTCACAATTTTCTACTGCATCAAGCTTGCAGAGCTTTGCATCCAATCTTTCGAATTTCATTTCTAATTTAGAAAGATCCTTCAGCAAATGAACCAGCCGTTTTGTGCTCTCACGCTTTTCACGTGCTACAACATACCATAAAGTACTCTTTTTGGCATTTTCTCTATTTAACCTGCGGGAATGCCGTTCCCTCGTAATACCCTTTTCGAATGCTTCAGGTGCGCTCGTATCATCGGTGTCGGAATCACATTCATTCATCGGACAATCATCAACAATAGTCTGCTCATCATTTGGGGATTCCTCAGCAAATGTATTCAACCAGCCGTAGTAATAGCCATCGACATAGCAAGAGCTGCTATGATGATCACCACTCGGAGAATCATTGAAATCACTGAAATCGTCCAGATCAAAATCACAGTCATAATCGTATTCCTGCTCCATGCGGGTCTGCTGACGTTGCCAATCCAAGAAATCATTGTAATTATCGTCGCCCGAGCCCTCCCGCTTGGCTAAAAACTGGTCCTGAGTTGCCTGTTCCATAGCTTCGTTACAAAGAATCTCATCAATCTGTTTTGTAGAATAATATTTTGCCATAAAGTTAAAACCTCCTGTTAAAACTGATTATACATAATCAACAACAATAAAGTTACATAACTATATTATACATTTGTATTAACATAAAGTCAATGCTTTTGTAAAAATTTTCTTTTATAAAATTTTATATTAATATACCTTTTACAGTTCTTTTCCAATAAATTTTTCAATTTCTTCCCAAGCTCTTTCAGTATAAATTCTTCTTTCAGCTGAAAATGGAATAAAAATTAAATCCTTTAAAGGGTTTAATTGCTCTTGTAATTCTTTTACTTGTAAATCTACTTTAGTAACAGCAATTTTATCAGCTTTACTAGCTAGTATAATACATGGTCTTTCAGAGTCTATTATATATCTATACATAAGCCTATCGTTTTCAGAAGGATTGTGTCTAATATCAATTAAAAATATAACTAAAGCAATATTTGTACTAGTATTCAAATACTGTTCAATGAAACTTCCAACTCTTGCTTGTTCAGTTTTAGACATTTTACTATAACCATAACCAGGTAAATCTACAAAATAGAATTTATTATCCATATTATAAAAATTAATTTGCCTAGTTTTTCCAGGTTCGCTACTAGTTCTAGCAAGCCTCTTCCTATTAACCATAGTATTAATAAAAGAAGACTTACCAACATTAGACTTACCAACTAAAACAATTTGTGGCAAATTATCATCAGGGTATTGAGCTGGTGATACAGCAGATATCTTAAATTCAGGGTTTTTTATTAACATATATATTACCTCTTTCTAAAAATACTATTAAATATAGTAAAAATGTTTAATTAAATTATCCATATTATAACATACATATAAAAAATATGCAAAAAATATATAAATGAAGCATTATAATATATGTATATGCTTCATTTTATACTCTATTTTTTCTTTAAATTTAATACCTTATCGATATAACAAGAACCACAAAGTGATTCATATTCTACATTTTGTGTTCCATCAATTACCACACTAGCACCATCACTTGTAAATTCGCCATTTACTTTTCTAGCATTAAACCTTGCTTTTTTACCACATCTACAAATAGTTGGCATTTCTTCTAAAGCATCAGCTAACTCTAATAATCTAATACTTCCTTCAAAACCATTACTTCTAAAATCTGTTCTTAAGCCAAATGCAATTACAGGAATATTATATAGTTTAGTTATATAATATAATTCATCAACTTGAGTTTTGCTTAAAAATTGTGCTTCATCAACTAAAATGCAATTTATAATATTTAAGCAATTTCCAATTTTATCAAAAATATTATCATTTGGTGAAATTGAAGTATCAACATTTCTACTTAATCCTATTCTAGATATAACTTTTTCATTTCCCTTAGTATCTGTTGTTGGTTTTAGTAATAATACTTTTTGGTTTCTTTCTTCATAGTTATACACAGTTTGAAGCATAAGTGTTGTTTTACCTGCATTCATTGCACCATATCTAAAATGTAATTTAGCCATATTTAAGTTCCTCACTTTTTAAATTTATATATTATTAAAAAACAAATGTAGAGGCTATTATTAATTGTATATTCTATGTAAGAATAACTAAAATAACAAGCATTTTAGTTATTTCATAAAAGTGTCTGGCAATTAATAATCGCTCCTACATCATAAAAATATCTTAACTGTGAATCGTAATAAGTTATTTTATAGTTATTTTATTAGTTCCCCCCATATAAGGTCTTAAAACTTCAGGAATAATTACACTTCCATCAGGTTGATAGTTATTCTCTAAAATAGCAATTAACATTCTAGGTGGAGCAACTACAGTATTGTTTAATGTATGGGCATAATAATTTCCCTTTTCACCTTTAATACGAATACCTAAACGCCTTGCTTGTGCATCTGTTAAATTAGAACAACTTCCAACTTCAAAATACTTTTTCTGCCTTGGGCTCCAAGCTTCAACATCACAGCTCTTAGCTTTTAAGTCAGCTAAGTCTCCACTACAACATTCCAAAGTACGAACAGGAATACCCATACTTCTAAATAATTCAACAGTATAGCTCCACATTTTATCATACCATTCATAGCTTTCTTCAGGTTCACATACAACTATCATTTCTTGTTTTTCAAATTGATGAATTCTATAAACACCACGTTCTTCTAAACCATGAGCACCTTTTTCTTTTCTAAAACATGGAGAATATGAAGTCATAGAATAAGGCATATTTTCTTTATTTAATAATTGACCTTTAAATTTACCAATCATAGAATGTTCAGAAGTACCAATTAAATACAAATCTTCACCTTCAATTTTATACATCATAGCATCCATTTCTTCAAAACTCATAACACCAGTAACTACATCACTACGAATCATATATGGTGGAATACAATAAGTAAAACCTTTGTTAATCATAAAATCTCTAGCATAAGTTAAAACAGCAGAATGAAGTCTTGCAACATCACCCATCAAATAATAAAAACCATTACCAGCCACTCTACGAGCAGAATCTAAATCAATTCCGCCAAGTTTTTCTAATATTTCACCATGAAAAGGAATTTCGTAATCTGGAACAACAGGGTCACCATATTTTTGAATTTCAACATTTTCATTATCATCCTTACCTATAGGAACAGAAGAATGAATAATGTTAGGAATTTTCATCATTCTCTCTTTAACTGCATATTCATATTCAGCTTCTAATTTCTCATTTGCTACTAATTCCTCGTTAATTTGCTTAACTTCTAATTTAATATTTTCAGCATCCTCTTTTTTACCATCTTTCATTAGAGAGCCAATTTGAGAACTTAAGCTATTACGTTTAGAACGAAGTTCATCACCCTTAAGTTTAACCTCTCTATTTTTAGTATCTAATTCAATAACTTCATCAACTAATATAAGTTTATGATCTTGAAATTTCTTTTTGATGTTTTCTTTAACCACATCAGGGTTATCTCTTAAAAATTTAATATCAATCATAAAAATACCTCCTTGGAAATTTTAGGGACGGGGGAAAAAGTTTCCAACATGTGGATAATTGGAAACTTTTTCCCCCGTCCCTAAAATTTCCAAAGTTTCCAAAAAACAAAATCCCTTATGCTAAATAAAAGCATAAGGGCGAATATTTTCGCGGTGCCACCTTAATTTGCTTTTTTATTTTATAAATGTAGTGTTTAAGGTATCACACTTTATGTGACCTATATAAACTTATTATGCACATTAAAAAAGCAATCTTTATAATGCTTATAACCTAGCACAACCCGGTTTCGCTTTTTAAACGAAAAGCAATAAAAGTAGATTCCTAACTTGTTTTAACCTAACTTCCACCAACCGTAGGCTCTCTATATAAAACTTAAAAATTAGTACTATTCTTTTATTATAGCTATTTATTATTAATAAATAGTGTAACACATAAATAATGAAAATACAACTAAAAACATTGAAAAAGTAAATTTTATATGTTAAAATGAATTATGTAATCACAAAATAGACCACATGTTTATGAAATATAAACATACAACAAAATTGCAGGAGGAAAGAACTATGAAAATTTTGATAATTGATGACCAAGCAGAAACAAAATGTATGGGTATTATTGAAGAATGCAAAAAACGGGGAATACAAGTTGAAATAGCAAAAGGAAGAAATTCAGCTCTTTATAGAATTATTTATGAAGAACGAGACATCGATGGAATTATTTTAGATATGGGAATTCCAGTGTATGATAATGAATATGTAGAAGATGAAAGAGAAGGCGATGATGTATTAAGAGAGTTATATCGGAAAAAGTATAATATTCCAGTTTTGATTTTTTCAACTACTAACAGTAATTACAAACATAAATGTGATTTTGTAGTTAATCAAATGTCAGAATGGAACATAGTGCAGGAAGAAGAAAAGTTTTTTTCATTTTTAGAAAAAATAAAAGAATGATAAAAGTAAAAAGGTGGAGGAATATTAATTCTTTCACCTTTTTATATATTAACAAATTGTATTAAATTATATATATAGGAAATAATAAAATAAATAAAATCAAGGAGAAAACTATGTTCATAGAAATATTAAAATTTATTCTATTTTCACTTTTGATAGTATTAATATCCAAATATATACTAGTAAAATTATTAAGAAAACTAGCAGAAGCTTTAAATTTATCCTCAAAGATAGTTGGAAATATTGCAGGAGTTGCAACATCTGTGCCAGAGCTTCTAACAGTATCATTCTCAGCATTTGCAGGATTAGGTGCAGCAAGTATTTACAATATTATTAGTTCAAATATTATAAATTTAATACAATATAGTTTATCAATAATATTAAGTAAAAATCAAAAGCAATTAGGAAATAGAGCCATAAAAATACAGTTAGTATTAGTATTAATTACTATAGCAATTCCTATATTTATAATAGTAAGTAAGATAGAATTTAGCATTGCTTTTGTTCCAATATTTATATTACTTTTTATATTATTTTATTATATAAATTCAAATGTGCATAAACTATATTTAAAAAAACAAGATGAAGAAATATATAAAGAAATAGAAAAAGAGAAAAAATGGATAAAAGGTAAAATAAATATAATTGCAAAATATAGTATAGGTTTACTATTTGCAAGTATTGCATTATACCTTATAGGAAACGCCTTAAGTATTGTATTAGAAAATTTAGCACAAGTTTTTAATATACCAGAAATTTTAATAGGTATTGCATTAGGATTTATTACAAGTATTCCAGAACTTATTACATTTTTTGAATCACAAAAACATTATAAAAATAATAAAGAACAAGAGGGGGTAATAGAAGCTACAAACAATTTGCTTACTTCTAATGTATTAAATTTATTTATTATACAAACAGTAGGAATAATAATTATAAATTTGGTATAAAAAGGAAATAAAAGAATATAATATTAATAAGCAAAATTAGGAGGCAAATTTTAAATGGAAGACTATATAAAAGAAACAAAAATATTAGAAAAATCAGATAAAGAAAAAGAAGTTGAGCTAATGATAAGTATAATGAAAGCAAAAAAGGAATTAGATGAGGCATGTAAAAACTTTGAATATGCTGAAGAAGATTTAATTGATTATTACACATATCAAATAAAAGCATGTAGAGCAAAATTTGATTATTTAGTAAAACAAGCAAAAAGCCAAGGATTAGCATTAGACATGATAGAGCAGATACAAATAAAATTTGATAAGGCAATATAATAGTACAATTAAAATATTTAATTATTGAAAATTAAAATTGCAAATATATAAGAAAGTAAGTAATATTTGTCCAATATTATTCATAATATTAAACAAAGGTATGGTGATTAATATTGGAAGCAAATACAATAATAACTTATTTAGCTTGTATATTTTTTTTATTGATAATAGGAAGAATATTTATATTACCACTAAAAAGCATTTTAAAATTAATAGGAAATTCAATATTAGGTGGAATATTAATATTCATAGTAAATATTATAGGAACAATGTTTAATTTTCATATAGGCCTTAATATAGGTACAGCTATTGTTACTGGTATATTAGGTATTCCGCGGAGTAATTCTTCTAATATTTTTAAAGTTTTTATAATATATAATATAGAAACAAATCAAGAAATAAGGCTCTTCGCTAAATCGAGTGGGTAACTAGTATTAAACACAAATATCTAGTTTC
>CAMXOP010000024.1 GCA_947245665.1 uncultured Clostridiaceae bacterium | reverse complement strand
AAAAAGATAATAAAAATTTATTAAAATGAAAATATAGGAAATATAAAATATTTAAGGAGAAGATAAATGATTGTATATATAATAATGTTAATAACAGTGTTAATGTTTGCTTATATTAGTATACAAGTAAAAAATAGAAAATTAAAAATACTATTCATCATATTAACAATAATGCCATTTATTATTGTTTCTGGATTTAGATATGGAGTAGGAACAGATTATTTTTATAGATATGTTCCTGACTTTAACAAAATAGCCAATAATATAGAAGTAAATAATTTGGAAATTGGATTTAAACTATTAATAAAAATATGCTTAATATTTTCAAAGAATAGCCAATCTATATTTATAGTTACATCAATTTTAATTTCGATGCTAATAGTAATAGGAATATATAAAAATTCCAAGAATCCATTAGTAAGTATTACATTATTTGGAATAGGAGGATTTTTCTTTTTATCTTTGAACATGATAAGACAATTTTTAGCAATGTCAATTGTATTCTATGCCTATCAATATTTACTAGAAAGAGAAAAAAATAAATGGTATATCTTAGCAGTAATAGTAGCTTGCTTTATACATAGTGCAAGTATTGTAGCTATAGCACTTTTATTATTTAGGAAAATAAAGATAATAAAGCCATGGATAATAATACTATTAAGTGCAATAATACTAATTTTGGGAGAAAGATTATTTAATTTACTTGTTCCAATTATTAAAAATACAAGATTTAACGTTTATTTAATTGGAGTGTATGCGAAAGGCGATACATCCATTTTATATAATATTGTAAATATAGCAATATATTTATATATGATAATTATGTATTACATAAAAGAGAAAAATCAAAGTGATAGTATATCAATACAAGATATTATTTTTATAAACATACAAGCAATGGCATTGCTATTTACAACAATGAGCTCAATTCATATGCTTTTTTCACGAATATCTAGCTATTTTATGATTTTTCAAATCATATCAATACCATATTTTGTAGAAACTACCAATGTTACTATAAAAATAAGACAAAAAATGATAAAAGTTATAAAGCCACTTGTGTATTCTTGTATAATTATATGCTTTTTAATATTAACTTTTTATACAAATATACTACATAACAGCAATGAACCACTACCATATAGAAGTGTCTTTGATAAAGAAAGGAAAATTTACTAAAAATGAAGAGAGAATTAGTAACAATAATAGTACCTATTTATAAAGTTGAAAAATATTTACCAAAATGTATCGAAAGCTTAATTCATCAAACATATGAAAATCTAGAAATCATCTTGGTAAATGACGGTTCGCCAGATAATTGTGGGGAAATATGTGATAAATATTCTAAAAAAGATAATAGAATACAGGTAATACATAAACAAAATGGTGGTCTATCTGATGCACGTAATAAAGCAATTAAAATTGCAAAAGGAGATTATATACTTCTGGCTGACAGTGATGATTGGATACCATTAGATGCTGTTGAAAATATGTACTCATTAGCAAAAGAAAAAGAGTGTGATATTGTAGTAGGACAAGCTAATATAGTATATGAATTAAAAGAAAAAAAAGAAATAAAAGAAAATGAAGCTTATATTAAGGAATATAGTAATAAAGAGGCTTTAGAAGTAATGCTATATAATTCAGAAATTACTAATATGGCATGCAACAAACTATATAAGAGGCAATTATTTAATGGAATAGAATATCCCGTTGGAAAATTATATGAAGATTTAGCAACCACATATAAATTGATTGCAAAAAGCAAAAAAGTTGTAGTTACATCAAAAAAAACATATAATTATTTAATTGATAGAAATGATAGTATTATGAACACAAAATTCAATATAAATAGAATGCAAGCATTACAATTTACAGAGAAAATACTACAATTT
This sequence comes from uncultured Clostridiaceae bacterium, assembly GCA_947245665.1. Taxonomy (GTDB): domain Bacteria; phylum Bacillota; class Clostridia; order TANB77; family CAG-508; genus UMGS1663. The sequence goes on along the minus strand of CAMXOP010000024.1, from coordinate 17,088 downwards.
GTAAGAGAAAACTACCCTGATATAGAAAAAGCTGCTATTTCAAGATTATATATGGAATGTATTTTTATACTATTAAAACTTCCTTATGCTAAAGAATATAAAGAAGAAAATAGAAAAATAAAAAGATACCTACGAAAGTATAGAATAAGAGTGTTATCAAACTCAAAGGTACCTAAAAAACAAAAAATGCTATGTATAGTAGCGATAGGTGGAAGGATACCATTAAGAATGATATGGAATTTAAAAGAGACGATGAAAAAGAAAGGAAAATGAAATGGAAGAAATAATTTCTGTTATAATTCCAGTGTATAAAGTAGAAAAATATTTAAATAAATGTATTGATAGTATTATTAATCAAACTTATAATAAATTAGAAATTATATTAGTAGATGATGGATCACCAGATAATTGCCCACAAATATGTGATGAGTATTCAAAAAAAGATGAAAGAATAAAAGTAATACATAAGAAAAATGGCGGACAATCGGAAGCTAGAAATTGGGGGTTAGATATAGCTAAAGGAAAATATATAGGATTTGTAGATAGTGATGATTATATAAAAAAAGATATGATTGAAGTATTATACAAAAATATATTAGAGCATAATGCAGATATATCAATATGTAATATAATAAAAGTTAAAGAAAAATCAAATGAAAATTTGGAAAACTATGATGAAATAGAAATTTATAATAGTACTGAGTCAATAAAACAATTATTAAAACAACATATTACTAATTATTTACCTAACAAACTATATAGAAGAGAAATATGGGACGATATAAGATTACCTGAAGGCAAAATATTAGAAGATATGGATGTCATGTATAGATTAATAGAAAAAGCAAATAAAATAGTAGCAACTAACAAAACAGAATATTATTATTTTATAAGAAAAGACAGTTCTATTTCACAAATAAATGTTAAAGTTACAAAAGATTTAAAAGAGGCAGTAAATAAAAGATATATGTATTTAAGTAATAAAATGCCAGAACTTATAGACTTACTGAATGTTACTAGAATAGAAAATATTATTCAATATCATGATAATCTTTCATATTGTAAAGACAAAGAAATGTATAATAGTCAAGAATTTACAAAAGAATATAATTTTTATAAAGAAAAATTTTTAAAATACAGTAAGAAATTATTAAAAGGAAAAAGTACAAGAAAAAAATTAGAAATATATTTGTTATATTATAATAGGAAATTGTATTATAGTTATGCAATAATAAGGAAAAATATAAGCAAAAAAATAAAAAGAGGGTAAATTATAAATGGAATATGATTTAATAAGTGTAATAGTACCAGTATATAATGTTGAAAGATATTTAATCCAATGTATAGACAGCATAATAAAGCAAACCTATAGCAATTTACAAATAATTTTAGTAAATGATGGTTCAACAGATAATAGCAGTAAAATTTGTGATATGTATGCTAAAAAAGATAATAGAATAACAGTGATTCATAAATCAAATGGGGGATTAAGTGATGCTCGAAATGTAGGATTAGATGAAGCAAAAGGAAAGTATATAGTATTTATAGATTCAGATGATTATATAAAAGAACAATATATAGAGCTACTATATAATGCAATTAAAGAGAATAATACATTAATAGCACAATGCGGAATAAAAAAGGTAAATAATAATAGAAAAGAACTTCAAACATTAGGATATGAAAAAAATACAATTATTACAGCCGAAGAGGCGATTATAGATATGTCAGGAGAACACTGGGTGGAAAACATTGTAGTTTGGAACAAGATGTATCATATCGAATTATTAAAAAATACAAGATTTCGAGTTGGAAAACTACATGAAGATGAGTTTTATACATACAAAGTTTTATATGATGCAGAAAGAATTTCAATAATACAAGATAGTTTATATTGCTATAGACAAAACGATGAAAGTATTACAGGAAAAAAGTATAACTTAAAAAGACTAGATGTATTAGAAGCTTTTGAAGAAAGACTTCAATTTTTTAAAAAAATGAATGAGCTAAAGTTATATCATTCAACATTAGTACTATTTTTACAACTTATAAAACAAAGCTATTGTAGTGTAAAGAAACATTATAGTTCGAAAAGAAAAATATTAAAAGGGCTAAAAGAAAAATATAGAGAAATCTATATTAATATTTTAACAATAAGAGATGTAAGTATAAAAATTAAAGTAAAAGCACTGTTCTTTTACATCATGCCAAATTTATATTATCATATAAAAAGTAAAGGAGAAGAGTAGTGATAGAAAACATAGATGAAATAAAGACGAAAACAATATCTGGATTAGCCTGGAGATTTGGGGAACGAATTTCAGCACAATTAATTAGTTTTATCGTGTCTATTGTACTAGCAAGAATATTAATGCCAGAAGAATATGGAATTATATCATTAGTTACCATATTTATAACATTAGCAAACGTTTTTGTTACAAATGGATTAGGAACATCATTAATTCAAAAGAAAGATGCAGATGAGACAGATTTTTCTACTATGTTCTGGACAGGATTAGGATTAGCATTCATATTATATATCATATTATTTATGTGTGCACCAGTAGTTGCAAAGTGGTATCACAATAGTTTATTAACAATGGTAATACGAATTATGGGATTAAGGTTACCAATTGCAGCAGTTAATTCAATTCAACAAGCCTATGTATCTAGAAAAATGATATATAAAAAATTTTTCTTTTCTACTATTATAGGAACTATCATATCAGCAATAGTAGGAATTACAATGGCATTTTGTGGCTGTGGAGTTTGGGCATTAGTATTCCAATATCTTACTAATGTTTGTATTGATACAATAGTTTTATTTGTTACAATTGATTGGAGACCAAAATTTGTATTTTCCTATCAAAAATTTAAAAATTTATTTTCATTTGGCTGGAAAGTTATGTTGACAAGTTTTATTGGAACTTTATTTGATCAATTGAAAGGGCTAATAATTGGTGTCAAATATACTTCTGAAGATTTAGCATATTACAATAAGGGAGAACAAATACCAGCATTAGTAGGAAATAATATAAATTATACAGTAGAGTCAGTCTTGTTTCCAGCAATATCAAAAGTACAAGAAGATAAGAAAAGTGTAAAAAAAGCAATTAGCAGGTCAATGAAAATCAGTGCATACATTATTATGCCATTAATGTTTGGGATAGCAGCAGTATCAGAGCCGTTAATAAAAATATTATTAACTGATAAGTGGTTGTTTTGTGTTCCATATTTAAAAATAATTTGTATGCAACAATGTATTGGAATTTTAGGAAATGCAAATTTACAATCAATAAAATCGGTGGGAAGAAGCGATATTCTATTAAAATTAGAAATAATAAAAAAGCCTATCTACCTAGCCATACTAATTATCACAATGCAGATAAGTCCATTAGCAATCGCAATTGGCAATTTAATTTATAATTTGATAGCAATATGTATTAATGCTTTCCCAAATAAAAAAATATTAGATTATAACCTTTTCGAACAAATAAAGGATATAGCGATTCCATTTTTATTATCTATCACAATGGGAATTTTAGTAATGATGATAGGAAAAATAGCAATTAATATGTTTTTATTATTAACGCTTCAAGTTATAATAGGCATGGTATATTATATAACAATTTCTATCATATTTAGAAATGAAAGTTTTATATACATATGCGATACGATAAAAACAATGTTAAAAAAATAAAGAAAGAAGAAGTAAAATGAATGTCATAAAAAAAGTTCTAAAAGTGTTTTATAGATTTTTAAAAAAAGTATTTGCAAAAATTTTTTTATTAAAGATATTTAAAATTAACAATAGGAAAATTGTTTTTGATAATTTTTTAGGAAAAGGGTATGGATGTAATCCGAAATATATAGCAGAAGAAATCATAAAAGAAAAATTGGACTATGACATGGTTTGGCTAGTAAAAGATAAAAAAGAAGATATACCAAAGAAAATAAGAAAGGTAAAATATGGAAGCATTAGGGCGCTCTATGAGTTAGCAACTGCTAAAGTATGGATTGATAATGTACGAAATAGTAAAGGAATCAACAAAAAGAAAGAACAATTTTATATTCAAACGTGGCATGGAGCAATTGGATTAAAGGCTGTTGAAAAAGAAGTAGAAGATACATTAAGTATGGAATATGTTAAGGAAGCAAAGTATGATGGAAGTATTACTAACTTATTAATAACGAACAACAAAGACCAAGAAGAATATATGAAAAAGAATTTTTGGTATTCTGGTGAAATAGCATATATAGGAACACCTAGAAATGATATTATATACCAAACTACTAGTGATATCAAAGATAAGGTGTATCAGTATTTTAAAATACCAACCTATAAAAAAATAGTATTATATGCACCAACTTTTAGAAAAGAAACAGATATGGAAGTATATAAATTTAACTATATGAAATGTTGTGAAGTATTAAGAGATAAATTTGGACAAGAATTTGTCATGTTAATTAGACTACACCCTAATATTTCAAATTATAGTAATGAATTCAAGTATAATGCTTCTATTATAAATGCAACTAGCTATCCAGATATGCAAGAATTATTAGCTTCAGCTAGTATTATAATAACAGATTATTCAAGCGTATCTTTTGAAGTAGGACTAGTAAAGAAACCAGTTTTTTTACTAGCAAAAGATTTAAAAGAATACACAGAGAATGATAGAAAACTACTATATCATTTTGATGAAATACCATTTTTAATAGCTGAAAGTGAAAATGAATTATATAAAAATATTGAGGAATTTTCTAAGGAAGAGTATGATAATAGAGTAGAACAATTTCACAAAAAGATAGGATTAATACATAACTCAAATTCGGCAAAAGATATTGTAAATAGAATAAAGAAAGAAACACAATATAGGTGATAAAATGATGAAAATAAGCAAGATATATAAAGCAATTAAACATAAAAAAGTAATAGCTATAGTAAAAATTAAAATGCAAAATGCAAAAAGAATATTTTACATTAAAGATAAAGCGATAAGAAATTTACAAATGCAACAGGAAGAATATAAGAGATTAAGCAAAAAATATACATATGTATTACAAGAGAAAAAAGAAAGTAAAGAGAAAACTAAATCAAATAAGATTTGGATATGTTGGTTTCAAGGGATAGAAGAAGCGCCAACAATAGTTCAAAAATGTGTAAGTTCAATAAAAAAACAATTTAAGAATAAAGAAATTGTAATATTAGATTTAAATAACTATTCAAATTATGCAGATATTCCATTGTATATAAAAACAAAATTTGAAAAGAATATGATTACTTATACTCACTTTTCAGATATATTAAGAGCAACTGTACTAGCTGAATATGGGGGAATCTGGCTTGATGCAACAGTATTGTGTACGGGAAAAATACCAAAGTATATAACAGAAAGTGAACTATTTGTATATAAAAACATAGACTTAGATAAAGAAGCGAAAAGAGTGATTGTAGCATCTAGTTGGTTGATATCTGCTAATGCACATAATGAAATTATAGAAGCAACTAGAGATTTACTTTTTGAATATTGGAAAAAAGAAAAAATATTATATAATTATTTTCTATTTCATATTTTCTTTAAAATGGCAACAGAAAAGTATAAAGAACAATGGAATAAAGTACCAACTTTTAATAATGTAAATCCACATATGTTACAATTTGAATTGTTAAAAGAATATAACGAAGAAAGATTTAAACAATTAAAAGAAATGTCGACCATTCACAAACTAGATAAAAATGTTAAAAATGTGGAAAAAGAAAAATATACATTTTTAGACTATATTTTGAAAGAATATTAAAAATAATAAGATTAAAGGAAGGGAAAAAATGAAAAGGGTATTAACATATGGAACATTTGATTTACTACACTATGGACATATTAGATTACTAAAAAGAGCAAAGCAACAGGGAGATTATTTAATTGTGGCTCTATCGACAGACGAATTTAATAAAATAAAAAATAAGAAAGCATATCACGACTATGAAACAAGAAAGAAAATGCTAGAAGCAATAAGATATGTAGATTTAGTAATTCCAGAGAAAGACTGGAATCAAAAAATTTCAGATGTAAAAACATATTTTGTAGATGAAGTTGTTATGGGAGATGACTGGAAAGGGTATGAAAAATTTGAAGAACTGAAAGACTATTGTGAAGTGACATATCTTCCAAGAACAGAAGGAATATCTACTACAAAAATAAAAAAAGATTTGAAATTACAAGAACCTATTAATAAAATAAATCAAGTTCCAAATTCAATTAGTTAAGCTAAATATATAATTTTATCGAAATAGAAAGGAAATAAGAAATGGAAAAACCGAAGAGACAGTCGAATTTAGAATTACTAAGAATAATTAGTATGTTACTTATTATATTACATCATTTTTATGTTCATGGAAATATAATATTTGAAAGTAGTACTATCACAATAAAAGAATTAATTATACAATGGCTTTCAATGGGAGGAAAAATAGGAGTAAATTTATTTGTCATAACAACAGGATATTTTATGATAAATTCAAATTTTAAAATAAAAAAATTGTTAAAAATTATAGGAGAAGTATTTTTTTATTCGATAGGAATGTTTTTGATATGCGAATTTGTTTTAAAGATGGACCTTAGACTGAAAGATAGTTTGATGTCATTATTCCCAATTATATATAATAATTATGGATTTATGACGTCATATGTTTTAGTGTATATCTTTTCAAACTATATTAACAAATTTGTTAAATCTATGAATCAGAAAGAAAATTCAATATTATTAGTGCTGTTAATTATTATTTTTTCTATTTTACCATCTATGATATTTGCTAAATTCCAATACTCCTATTTTGGTTGGCTTATTATCATGTATTTAATTGGTGCGTATTTTAGATTGTATATAGGAAAGATAAAGTCATTATCAAATAAAACAAGAGTAGTTTTTATTATAGTATTGCTATTACTATCTTTAATATCAATATATGTATTAGATAAATTATATATAGTACTAAAAATAGATCCATTATACTATGCATTACCATTCCATCAAATAATTCCGCTATCGATTTCAATATTGACATTTAGGCTATTTTGCGATTTGAAAATAAAAAATAGTCAATTTATAAATAAGATAGCTTCATGCACACTTGGAATATATTTAATTCATGACAATAGGTTTTTTAGGTCAACAATGTGGACAAAGTTTGTAAAAACGAGCACTATCGCAAAGTATCCATTAGCACTATTATGGGAGATAGTGTCTGTAATTACTATCTTTATGATAGGTTGTATTATTGACTTAATTAGACAGTATACTTTTGAAAAAGGATATATGAAATTAATAGATAAGATTGAAGGAAAACTGAAAAATATGAAAGAAAATAGAAGGAATAAAAATTATGAAATATGACTACCTAATAGTAGGCTCAGGCCTATTCGGTTCAATATTTGCCCACGAGGCAAACAAAAGATGCAAAAAATGCCTAGTAATAGATAAACGCCCACATATAGGAGGAAATATCTATACAGAAAACATAGAAGGAATAAACGTACATAAATATGGTGCACACATATTCCATACAAGTAACAAAGAAGTATGGGAATATATCAATAACTTTGCAGAATTTAATCGCTACACAAATTCACCAGTAGCACGTTACAGAAATGAGCTATACAATATGCCATTTAATATGAATACATTTAACAAACTATGGGGAGTAGTAACTCCAAAAGAAGCACAAGCAAAAATAGAAGAAGAGAAAAAAGAAGCGGGAATAACAGAGCCTAAAAACCTAGAAGAACAAGCAATTAGCCTAGTAGGAAAAACAATATATGAAAAATTAGTAAAAGGTTATACTGAAAAGCAATGGGGGCAAAAAGCAACAGAATTACCAAGTTTCATAATAAAAAGGTTGCCAGTTCGTTTTATATATGATAACAACTATTTTAACGACATATACCAAGGTATTCCAATAGGAGGCTATACACAAATAATAGAAAAAATGCTTGAAGGTATAGAAGTAAAATTAAATTGTGACTTTTTTAAACATAGAGAAGAGCTAGAAAATATAGCAGAAAAAATAATATTCACAGGTCCAATAGACCAATACTATAATTATCAATATGGAGAACTAGAATATAGAAGCTTAAAATTCGAAACAGAAATACTAGAAGAACAAAATTACCAAGGAAATGCAGTTGTAAACTACACAGAATATGAAGTTCCATATACAAGAATAATAGAACACAAACATTTCGAATTTGACCAAACATCACCAAAAACAGTAATAACAAGAGAATACCCAGACAAATGGACATTAGGAAAAGAACCATATTATTCAATAAACAATGATAAAAATAATAACTTATATGAAAAATATGCTGAACTTGCTAAAAATGATAATAAAGTAATATTTGGAGGAAGATTAGGACAATACAAATATTTTGATATGGACAAAGTAATATTAGAAGCATTAAATTGTGTAAAAGAAAACTTATAAATAAAGGGGATGACTGCCACGAAAAAAGCACTAAAAATAATAATTATACTAATATTAGCAATAGTATGGATGGTTTATATATACAAACTATCAGGCATGAATTCAAACAATTCAAACGGTAAAAGCACAGATATCATTAGCATATTTATAGAAGACACCCTAGAAATTACAAATAATTATGGAATAACTTCATCACACCCAAATGAACAAAAAATAGAAAAAGCATCTAAACTGATTAATGCGCCAATGAGGAAAGTTATACATGCTACAGTCTACTTTGTTTTAGCGTTTTTCATAATGATATTGATGAATATTATATTTGACCATAAAAAATATTTCTGGTCAGTACTAATAGCATTAATACTATGCATTATATTTGCAGGAACAGATGAATATCATCAAACCTTCGTGGCAGGAAGAACAGGTCAGATACTAGATGTAATAATAGATACAACAGGAGGAATAGTAGGAATATTATTCTACTCTACTTATCAAATAGTTTATAAACTAGGATATAAAAAAGCTTTAAATGAAAAAGTAGAAATATAAGCCGAAAAATGTAAAAAATTTCAAAAAGAAAGCACAAAATCAATTAATATTTATATAATACTCGTATACGAGTAATTTGCTAAAATAGAGAGACTTATAATGAGCATAGCAAAAAACTATGCTTATTTTTAATTTTTACTATTAAAAAATATAATAATTATTGCATATGCTCAAGAAAATGTGATATAATAATAATATATTGGTCAAGAAAATGTGATTTTAAATCAAATAATGCTCAAAAAAACGTGAGAGGGTGATTATATGTACAGAAAAATTATAAAAGAATTACAAGAGTGGAAAAACAAAAAAGATAGACAACCACTTATTTTAAAAGGAGCAAGGCAAGTAGGAAAAACATGGATATTAAAAGAATTTGGAAAAGAATATTTTGATGATGTGCTATATATAAATATGGAAAATGCAGGCAATATTTCAGATTTATTTAGTGGAAATTTAGAGCCAAAAAGAATTATAGAATATTTGTCAGCTATTCACCATAAAAAGATAAAACCAGAAAAAACACTAATAATATTTGATGAAATTCAAGAATTACCACGAGCACTTACTTCACTAAAATATTTTGCAGAGCAAGCACCAGAATATGCAATATGTTGTGCAGGAAGTTTACTAGGAGTATTTCTTCATGATCAAGTTTCTTTCCCAGTTGGAAAAGTAGACTTTCTTGAATTACAACCATTAGATTTTGAAGAATTTTTAATAGCTAATAATGAACAAGAATTAATTAATATAATTAGAAAAAATGGATTTGAAAAGTTGCCAGAAATTATTGCAGAAAAATTGAAAGACTACTTAAAAAAATATTTTGTAATTGGTGGAATGCCAAGAGCAGTAATGACATGGCTTGAAGAAAAAGATTTTGAAAAAGTTGAAAGAATTCAAAAAAGTATTTTAGAAGCATATGAGAGAGATTTTTCAAAACATACAGACAGCAGCACAGCAACAAAAATACAATATGTTTGGAATAGTATACCATCACAATTAGCAAAAGAAAATAGAAAATTTATATACGGAGTTGTAAAAGAGGGAGCAAGAGCAAGAGAATATGAAAATTCAATTAATTGGCTAAAAGATACTGGATTAATAAGAATTGTAAATAGAATAAAATGTGGAGATAAACAACCATTAAAAGCTTATGAGGACTTAAAATCATTTAAAATTTATTTTTTAGATGTAGGCTTATTACGAGTATTATGTGAGTTACCATATGAAACAATCATAAATGCTGATGCAATATATAATGAATTTAATGGGTTACTTACAGAACAATTTGTACTTCAAGAACTAAACAATATTAGTAAAATAAAAACTATATATTATTGGTCGAATGAATTTCAAAGTGAGGTAGATTTTGTATTTTCATATAAAAATTTAATAATACCAACTGAAGCAAAAGCAGGAATAAATGTTAAAGCACAAAGCTTAAAGGTATATATGAAAGAATATAAGCCCAAAATTGCAATAAGATATTCATTATTAAATATACTATTAGATAACAATTTACTAAATATTCCATTATATGCTATTTGGAATACAGAAGAATATTTAAAAATGATTTAAAAAGAGAATCTGTAAAAGGTCGAAAAATGTAAAAAAGTTTTCAGAGATAAATCACAAATTGGGTTAACGTTTCACATAATGTATTATAAAATAAATATACAAAAGTTCAGGTGAACCCATACCGATTTAAGTTGGGAATTTTAATAGGAGCATAGTTTAATAATAAACTATGCTATTACTTTAATGTTAATCAAAAAAATAAAACCACAAAAGTGGTTTTAAATTAAAATCATTTATTTTTCCCATCCTCTAATTTTCTGCAACCTTGCTCAGAATCTGCACTAATACACTTATCAGGATTCTTAAAAGACAAATACCAACTCATACCATTCCTGTTTTTAGCAATTTCCTCATTCCTTTTTTGAATTCCAGCAAAAGTAGTAGGTGGTGCTACAATAATAGGTTCACAAGGTACCCAATTAGCAGGAGTAGAGCCTTTACTTTCATCAGAAGTTTGAAGAGCTTCAATACATCTTAAAATTTCAGGAATACATCTACCTATATTTAGTGGGTAAACCAATATAAGTCTTACTACACCTTTATCATCAATAATAAACACATTTCTCACAGTTTCAGTAGTACTAACGTCGTTAGATATCATACCATATTTTCTAGCAATAGCTCCATTTCTATCAGCAATTATAGGAAAAGGTACAACAATACCAGTTTTACAATAAATATCATAAACCCAAGCTAAATGAGAAGGGTTACTATCTACACTAAGTCCTATTAAACAAGTATTAAGCCTTTCAAAATATGTATTTGCTTTACTAAAAGCTATCATTTCAGTAGTGCATACTGGGGTAAAGTCACCAGGGTGAGAAAATAAAACAACCCATTTACCTTTATAATCATTTAAACATATATTCCCCATAGTAGAAATAGCCTCAAAATCAGGTGCATGTTGCCCAATTTTAATATTACCATTCATCATTATTTCATAATCCATAAAAAATAAACTCCCTTCGTTTTTTTATATATAATATGAAAAGATTTCTTTATTGTTACAGTTTATATACTATAGTTTGAGGATATGTAGCACCTTAAAATGCTAGAAGAAAATAAGAAAAATCTCAAGCTATAATATAGCCTGAGATTTTTTAGGCTTTAAACAAACCTTAATCTTGATGTCTAAAAGCAATCAAATTATTAATATCAAATCGTTTTCTTTTTTGAAGTTCCTTAACAAGTTCTTGTGAATAATTAGCCATATTTAATCCATGCTCTGGAAAATAAATATATAGCCAAACTCTTAATTCATTTGGAAGAAATACCAATTCTTTTAGTTCTTCTTCAGTTATAAATCTTTTCTCCAATTCAGGAATATATAAATTAAAGAAATCCTGAATCCATTTTAGCTTTTCTTCTAAAGTTAAATCAAGTTGTTCAAATTCTTTCCGTTTTAATGATAATTCTTCTTTTACAATTTCAATATCTTTTGCTGTGATTTTTTTCATGATCAAGGCCCTCCATAAAATTATAAGATGACATAATTGTATACCAATTATCCAAAAATGTAAAGTAGCTATAAATAAATTATTAATATTTTCTAAAATATATACTACAAACAAAACTGTTATGATATAATTTAACAAACGAAAGGGGATAAGCAAATGTTGAAATTAAAAGATGTATCAAAGTTTTATTACAATAAAGGTCTAATATCTACAGGTTTTACAAAAATAAATTTAGAACTAAAAATGGGTGAATTTGTTGTAATAACAGGAGAATCAGGTAGTGGAAAAAGCACGCTTTTAAATGTTCTTTCTGGGCTAGATAGTTACGAAGAAGGGGAAATGTATATAAATGGAGAAGAAACTAGCCACTATACTGAAAAGGATTTTGAAGACTATAGAAGAAAATATATAGCAAATATATTCCAAAGCTTCAACCTTATAAATAGTTATACAGTATATCAAAATGTAGAACTAGTATTATTATTAAATGGTTATAAAAGAAAAGAAGTAAAGAAAAAAGTACTAGAGATGATAGAAAAAGTTGGACTTGCTGAATTTAAAAATACTAAAGTATCAAAACTATCAGGAGGTCAAAAACAAAGAGTGGCAATAGCTAGAGCAATGGTAAAAGAAACACCAATAATAGTAGCAGATGAACCAACAGGGAACTTAGATACAGAATCTAGTAAAGATGTTATAGAACTTCTTAAAAAAGTTGCAAAAGATAGACTAGTAATAGTAGTAACACATAATATAGAACAAGTAGAAGAATATGCAACAAGAATTATAAAGATGCATGATGGAAGAATAATAGAGAATAAAGTTATTAAAAAAGTAGAAAAAGAAAAACATGCAGAGGAAAGTAAATATAATAAAATTACAATAGGAAATAAATATAGGCTAGGAATAAGAAATACATTTAATATAGTAACAAAATTTCTATTAATATTTGCAGTATTCCTATTTATAAGTGCATCACTACTTAGTGAATATGCAAGTTTTGAGCAAACAGAATATGAAACAAATAAATATGGTTATAACTTTTATTTTAGGAACTTATCAGATAATAGAATTATAATAAAAAAGAAAGATAAAACAAGTTTTACTAAACAAGACTACAATAAAATACAAAAAATAGAAAATATAGACTATATAATAAATGATGATTTATTATTAGATAATGAATTTTGTATATATAATGAAGAAGATATATACCTTTATGGAAAAATAAATGACCTAAGGCATTATAAAGGACAACTAGAAGAAGGAAGAATGCCAGAAAAAGAAGATGAAGTAATATTAAGAATACCAAAAGACCATTACCAAGTAAGAAATGGCCTTGATAAAATATTAGAAAAAAACTATTCAGTAAGGGATGATGTTACAGGGGAAAAGAAAGAAGGAATAGCTTTAAAAATAGTAGGAATAGAGACATATGATGATAGTACATTTCTAAGTGGAGGTATTTGGGAAACTAACTTTTATTTAAATGAAAAAATGCTTGAATACTTTAGAAAAAATATTAATCAAAACTATAGTACAATAAAAAGTTTATTTAATGGAAAATACTATATATCTCAAATACGGAAATCCATATTTTAGAATAGTACCAAGTGATAAAGTAGAAAAAGGAAAAGCAGTAGTTTCAGAAGAATTAAACTACTTATGCTCAAATGGAAGAGCGAGAAATAGAGATATACAAATAACAGTACAAAATATATATTATAAAGATGAACTAAATGTAAAAGTAGCATCAACATATACAAAAAACACATTCACAAAACAAACAGGATACAAAAATTATGATGAATATGCAGGAGCAGTTTTTGTAAATATAGAAGAATATATAAATCTATTTAATAAAGCCCCATATCAATCATCAGTATTTGTAAAAGATGCAGAAAAGCTGCAAGAAACAATAAATAAATTAAATGAAATAGGGATAAAAGCACAACACATAAAGGATTTCAAAATAAATGATAATATACAAGTATTGCAATTTGTAAAAATATTTAAATTAATAGTAACATGTATATTAATTTTTGGATTATTCTTCATTTCATATTTCATAATAAGAATAATACTAAAGTCAAGAAATATATATTTCACAACATTAAGAATGTTAGGGGCAACAACAAAAAATGTAAAAACAATACTAGATATAGAGTTATTCATAAACTCAAGCCTAGCATACTTAAGTTTATTAGTATTAATTACTTTAGTAAAATATAACATTATAAATATAACTTTTGTAAATAACTTAATAGATTTTTTGAGTGTTCGTGAATATGTAGTTATGTATGTAATTTTAATAGTAATGTCACAGTTAATATCAAGAAGATTTGCTAAAAAAATATTCAAAAAATCAGCAATAAAAACATATAACGAAGAAGTGTGAGATTTGGAGATTTTTGGGACGCACCCGAAAATCTCTAAGAAAGAAGAAAAAATGAGATTTTCGGGTGCGTCCCAAAAATCTTACCAAAAATCTTAAGAGGGGAAATATATGATAAAAATAGAAAATGCAAATAAATATTTTAATAGACATAAAAAAAATGAAATACATGTTATAAATAATACATCTCTTGAATTTGGAGAAAATGGTTTAATAGCATTACTAGGACAATCAGGAAGCGGAAAAACCACACTATTAAATGCTATAGGTGGATTAGACAAAATAAGTAAAGGAAAAATATATATTAATGGTCAAAAAATAACAAAAAAAACAAGCTCGAAAATAGATAAAATAAGAAATCTAAACATAGGGTATATTTTTCAAGATTACAAATTAATTGATAATATGACAGTATACGAAAATATAGCATTAACTCTAAGAATGATAGGAATAAAAGATAAAAAAGAAATAAAAACAAGAGTAGACTATGTATTAGAAAGCGTAAACATGTACCGTTATAGGAATAGACTAGCAAGTATGTTATCAGGAGGGGAAAGACAAAGAGTAGGCATAGCAAGAGCAATAGTAAAAAATCCAAATATAGTAATAGCAGATGAACCAACAGGAAACCTAGATAGCAAAAATTCATTAGAAATAATGAATATAATAAAAGCTATTTCAAAAGATAGACTAGTAATACTTGTAACTCATGAAGTAGAACTTGCGAAATTCTATGCATCAAGAATAATAGAAATTCAAGATGGAAAAGTAATAAAAGATTATGAAAATATTGATAGCAAAGACTTAGACTATAGAATAGATAATAAATTCTATTTAAAAGATTTTGATAAACATGAAAAAATAAACAAGGAAAATATTAAATTAGATATATATTCAGAAAAAGAAAACAATATCGATTTAAAAATTGTTGTAAAAAATGGAAACATCTATATAAAATCAAATTTACAAAAAGTAGAAGTAATAGACGATAGTTCAAGTATAGAATTAGTAGATGACAACTATAAAAAAATAAATAAAACTATATATCAGCAATACAATTATAACCTAAAAGATGTAATAAATACAAAAATAAAACCAAAATATAGTTCAATATATAGTTTATCAAAATCTATAATAAATGGATTCAAAAAAATTGCAAATTATTCAATATTAAAGAAAATATTGTTAGCAGGATTTTTTGTATCTGCAATGTTTATAATATATGCCATAAGTAATATTGCAGGAACATTAAACATAAAAGATGAAGATTTTGTAAGTAAAAATAAAAACTATTTAGAAGTACAAATACCTAATATAAAAGTAGAAAACTTCTTACAATATGAAAAAGAAGAAGGAATAAATTATATATTACCAAGTGATGTAAATGTAAGTTTTACAATGAACTTTGATGAATATTATCAGACTAGCAAAATAAATGGAGAACTTACAGGTTCACTTTCTAGTATAAACATGATAAGTGAAAATGACATAATAAAAGGAAGAATTGCACAAAACGAATATGAAATAGTAATAGATAAAATGACAATAGACAAAATGTTAAATGGAGGAATGAATGTAGCAAAACATGCAGGAATAAAACAGCCAGAGCAATTATTAGAAAAACAAGTTATAAGAAAAAATATGAAACCATTTAAAATAGTTGGAATAGTAGATATGCATAGTCCATCAATATATGTATATGAAAGTAACTTCATAAATATTTTAAGTAATAGTAGTCCGCAATCAAATGGTATGGGAACAATAATGGTAGGAGAGCAAAACCAAACTGATACAGAAGGAAGCATAATAAACTATAAACTAAAAGAAGAAAATATAATTCTAAAAAAAGGTAGATTACCACTTAATGATTATGAAGTTATTGTAAATATAAGTAATCAATATAACATGAAACTAAACAAAAAGATAAAAACAAAAGTAAACGATGTAGAACTTACAGTAGTAGGATATTATGAAAGTAGTATAGGAGATAATAGCTATTTAGTTAATGAAAATACAGCAAAATATAAATTAATTTCAGAAAGTCAAAATCTAACTATATATGCAAAAGATGATAACAAAGTAATACAAAATTTTGATGAAAAATATAATTTATATGTGCAAAATACATATGAAAAGGATAAACAAGAGTATTTAAAAGAACAAAAAACATCAATAAATAGTAGTATAATATTTGCGAGTATAATACTAATAATATCACTAATAGAAATATACCTAATAATGAGGTCATCATTTCTTTCAAGAATAAAAGAAGTAGGAATATTAAGAGCAATAGGAGTAAAGAAAAAAGATATATACAAAATGTTTGTAGGAGAAATAATTGCAATAACATCTACTGCAAGTATGTTAGGAATAGTATTAATGAGTTATATACTAAATGCTCTAAGCCAAGTTCCATACATATCAAAAATGTTTGTGGTAGATATAAAAGTAGTTACTTCAAGCATAATACTAATATTCGTATTTAATATAATAGTTGGTTTATTGCCACTATATAGAGTATTAAGAAAAACACCAGCACAGATACTATCAAGGCATGATTTAGAATAAATGGAAACAAAAGGGACGGGGCAAAAAATTTCCAAACTGTGGATAACTTTTTTAAA